>NZ_JBVHWK010000012.1:0-88184 GCF_055569445.1 Streptomyces sp. NPDC029122
TTGCACCTGCATTCCCCCACGGGAAGTGGGGTGTCTTTCCTTGGACCACCAACGCCGGTCCCACCACCGTGTTCCGCGGCGGCGAGCTCGAGATCGACTATAGCGCAGCCCCCCAGGTCAGCGCACCCGCGCGGGGTCCGACAATGGTCTGACGCCGACGAAGGGGGGACCGATGCCGCGCCGTCCGCGCGTCATGGCGGTGGCCGTCGCTCTACTGGTCTGCTCGACCGTCTCCACGGCCTGCGGGCCCGGGGCGGGGGCCGGACCGGGGGCGCGCCGCCCGGAGCCGCTGACCGCGGCCGAGCTGCTGTCGGTCCTGCCCTCGGGGAAGGACCTGCCGGGCTTCGTCGTCACGGGCCGCGGGCCGGCCCCCGCCAGGTCGCCCTCCGCCGTGGCCTCCCGGGTCGCCCCCGGGCATCCCGCGGAGTGCCAGGCCCTGGTCGACTTCGAGCTGGACCACGGAGTGCTGCACCGGCCGGCGGCCCGGGTGGTGGCCCGAGTGTCGCCGCGCGCGGGCACCTCGGACACCCGTCGGAACGTCGACTTCGGCAAGCTCCACTCCGTGGCGCTGTCGAGCCACACCGTCGAGGAGGCGTCGGCGGTGCTGGAGTCCCTCAGGAAGGCCGTGCCGCTGTGCGGGGGGGTTCCTTGTGTACACCCTGGCCTACGGCGACCAGGACGCCCGCGTCGTCGTCGGCCGGCGGCCCGCGCCGGCGGCCGGGGACGACGCGGTCGCCTACGACTGGACGGTGCCGGGCATCGCGATGCAGCAGACCGTGCCCGTCACCGTGGTCCGTACCGGCGGCGTCCTCACCGCGTACTCCGGCGCGGTACCGGCCGGGGTCGCACAGGGCCAGCACCGGCGGCTGCGGGCCTTCCTCTCCGGGTCCGCGGGCTGACGGGCGGCCGTTTCGACCGGAGCCCGGGCGCTCGGGCCGCCGGTCAGTCGATCACGATCTCCGTCTCGAACCGGGCGCCCAGTTCCCGCAGGCGCCGCTCGCACTCCTCCCGCGTCGGCGCCGACAGTACGGCGGCCGCGAGGAAGTCGGAGGAGAGGGCGGCCTCTTCGACGACCTCGCCCGGTTCGGCGAAGACCCCGTAGAACTCCACCCAGGGCTCCTCGGGGGTGACCGGGATGGCGCGTACGGTGCCGGGCCGCTTCATCATCAGGACCTGGCCCGCCATACGGACCGGCTCCAGCCGGGCGCCTTCCGCCGGCCCGGCCTGGACGGGCAGCCGCAGCCCCGTCTGCGCCCGCACCGCCAGTTCGACCGGATGCACCCCGAACACCGCGTTCAGCACCTCCCGGATCCGGGCGCCGGCGGGGCGGGAGGCGACCTCGCAGACGACGAGGCGGTCGTCGGGGGTGTGGAAGACCTCCGCGTGGAAGCAGTAGTCCGCCGGGCCGCCGAGGGCGTCGAGTGCCTCCTGCGCCACCTCCAGCAGCCGCGGGGTCAGCGGGTCCGACGGCGCCAGCGTGAGGTCCACCCGGGCGCCGTGGTCCGCCCGGAAGGAGGAGAGGTCGTACTGGTACTGGGACGGCCACGCCATCACCGTGCGGCCGCCCACGACCACGCCGTCCACGTGGCACATCCGGCCCGGGACGAACGCCTCCGCCAGCAGGTCCTCCCGGGGCGCCGCGCCGGGCGGGAAGGCCTCGGCCAGGTGCTGTTCCAGCTCGTCCGCCGTCGTGACGACCCTCAGCCCGATGGAACCGAAGCCGTCCCGGGCCTTGAAGACCAGCGGCAGGCCGTGCTCGTCCGCGAAGTCCCGCGCCCCGTCGGCCGTACCGGGCAGGGCGTACGGGGCGACCTCGACGCCGGCCGCCTCCAGCCGCCGCTTCATCAGCAGCTTGTCCCGGAAGGGCAGCACTTCCCCGGGCAGCTGCCCGGGCAGGCCGAACTTCTCCCGCAGCCGGGCCGCCCGCATCAGGTCCGCCTCGTGGGCGGCGATGACATGCGTGACCCCGTACTCCTCGGCCAGTTCGAGGGCGACGTCGTCGAGGAGTTCCTCGTCCTCGAAGTCGTCGAGCACGACCAGCCTGCGGTAGCCCCCGTCGCCGTCCGGGACCCGTTCGCGGGCGCCCTCGATCCGGTCTCGGGCGGCGATCACCACCACGCCGCCGTCGAGCCCCGCCAGCCAGCGGTCGTACGGGAACGGGCCGAGGGGGAACCGGTGCAGTACGAGCGCGGTCACGCCGCGACCTCCAGCTCTCTGGCGTCGGCGGGCACCGGGGCCGGTGTCACGTCGATGCGGATCCGCGCGGTCAGCCGCTCGCACTGGGCGATCGCGGCGTCGGTGTCGGCCGCCGTCACGGCGGCGAAGCCGAGCCGGTCCCAGTTGTCGCGCAGCGGGCGCACCGGGTCTCCGGGCCCCACGGAGACCTCCACGGCGAGCACGTCGGGGCGGGCGGCGACCTCCTCGACGCCGGAGACGGCCGTGACCGTGCCGGGGTCACGGAGCACGAAGCGGGTGCAGGCGCCCGCGCGTGCCTCCGGGGGTTCCGTGAGGGCCTCGACCAGGCCCAGCGGCCAGGCGACGCCGTAGCCGAGGAGGTCGATCCCGTAGGCGGCCTCGACCAGTTCGTTGATGTGGCCGCCGCCGACCCGGTTGTGGGACTCGATGACGACGGGGCCCCGGGAGGTCAGGCGCAGCTCGGTGTGGCTGGGTCCGTCGGTGACGCCCATCGTGTCGAGGAAGTCCTCGACCGCGGCCGTGATCCGGGCGTGGGCGTCCGGTTCCAGGCGGGCGGGCAGGGCGTGGCCGAGTTCCGCGAAGTGGGTCTCGTCGACGAGCTTCTCGGTCACGGCGATCACCACGTGGCGGCCGGCGAAGCTGAAGGCCTCCACGCTGAACTCGGGTCCGTCGAGGTAGGACTCCATCAGGAACTCGGTGATCCTGTAGAGGGTCGAGCCGCGGTCGGTGTGCCGGCCGCGCAGTTCCTCGATCCGCTCCCAGGTGGCGTCCAGTTCCCCGGCGCCGCCGACGCGGAGCAGGCCGAAGCCGGCGGTGGCGTCGGTGGGCTTGATGATGAAGGGGTAGCCCGCGAGGGCGGCGAAGGCGTCGAGGGAGGCGCGGTCGGTGACCCGGTCCCAGTGGATCGACAGCTTGCCGCGCTCGGTGAGGTGCCGGCGCATCAGGAACTTGTCGCGCATGCGGCGGCTGGCCTCGGGGCCGGTGCCGGGGAAGCCGAAGTGGGCGTTGAGGCGGGCGGCCATGTCCAGGCCGGCCTCGGTGAGGGAGGCGATCGTGTCGAAGCCCCAGACCTCCCGGGCGGCCTCGGCGAGCGGCCGTACGGTGTCCCAGTCGGTGTAGTCGACCATCAGCAGGGCGTCGGCGAGGCCCGTCTGGTAGGCGTTGATCTTGTCGGGGTGCTGGAGGAGCACCACGCGGACGCCCAGCGCCTTGGCGCGTTGGAGGTGCTGGTCCGTGGCGCCGACGAGCAGCAGGGTGCGGTCCGCGGCGCGCGCGGTCGGGGCGGTCATCGCAGTGCTTCCTTCGGGGTGGGAGTGGTCGCGGTGCGCAGTGCGGCGCGGGCCGCGGCGATCCGTTCGGCGGCCCCGGAGGGGGTCGGGGCGTCGACGACGGCGTAGCCGTGGCGGCTGCCGGAGTCGGTGGTGCCGGGCAGGACGTCGCCCGGCGCGTACGGGAAGTGCACGCCGTGCACGTGGTCGAGGGCGCGCAGTTCGTCGATGCCCTCGACGGACTCCAGGCGTCCGGCGGGGAGCTGGAAGAAGCCGATGGAGGCGTACCGGTGCGGTGCGGGGACGGTGACGTCCCCGCCGGCCAGGCCGCGGAAGATCGCGGCCTCCAGGTCGTAGCCGGTGGCGACCTCCACGAGCAGCGGGATCCGGTCACCGCCGAGGCGGGCCTGGGATTCGACGATGCGCGGGCCGGCCGGGGTGAGGATGACCTCGGTGTGGGTGGGGCCGAAGGCGTAGCCGGTGAGGTCGAGCAGGGCGGTGACGGTGTCGCGCACGGCCTCGGCGTCGGCCGGGTCGAGGGGGGCCGGATGGACGTGCCCGGTCTCCACGAACCCGGGCGGTCCGCTGGTCTGCTTGGCGGTGATCCCGACGACGTGGTGGGTGCCGCCGACGGTCAGGGTCTCGACGCTGAACTCGGGGCCTTCGAGGAAGTCCTCGATGATGAAGGGGCCTTCGAAGCCGCCCGCCTTGACCCGCTCGGTCCATTCGTCGAGGTCGTCGGCGGTGCGGACCAGTGCGATCCCCCGGCTGCCGGCCGTGTTGGTGGGCTTGACCACGGCGGGCAGTCCGAACCGGGCGAGCAGCGGCTCCACTTCGGCGAGGGTCTCGGCCCGCCGGGCGCGGACGACGGAGACGCCGCCGGCGTTGAGCAGGCCGCGCATCGCGTGCTTGTCGTTGAGCAGTCGTACGGATTCGGCGGTGTTCGGCGACAGGCCGAGGGCCTCGGCTTCGGCGAGCACGGGGGCCATGGTGGCTTCGCTGCCGAGGTGCAGGACGTACTGGACGTCGTGCTCCAGGGCCGTCCTGGCGACGAGGGCGCGCAGGGCAGCCTCGTCCTTGAAGTCGACCAGGGCCAGTTCCCGCGAGTGCGCGGCGACGGCGTCGAGGTAGTCGGGCGGGCGCAGCGCCGGGTCCCAGATCGACCAGACCTGGAATCCCGCTTCGACGGCCTTGCGTACGAGCTGTTCGTACGGCATCACCATCAGGATGCGGCCGGGCTCGCGGGGCGGGGTCATGACGTGGCTCCGTTCTGGGCCGGCGCGGTCGCCGGCGGGGCGGGCGGCCGTTCGGCGGCGGGTTCCCGCTCCGCGGCGGTGCGGCGGGATCCGCGCAGCGGCAGCAGGGAGCGGTAGACGAGGATGGCGCCGAGGCCGAAGGCGCCGTAGAGGATGCTCATGCCGGCCGGGGAGAGGAAGGCTCCCACGGTCACGCAGACCGATCCGACGAGCAGGCCGATGCGGGGCACCAGGCCGTAGGCGGCGAGGTACTTGGTGCGGGCCGCCGGGTCCACCAGGTCGGCCAGGAGGGCCTGCTTGACCGGTACGTTCGCGATCTCCCCGAGGGTGAAGACGACGGCGGCGGCGATCAGGATCCAGCCGTTGTCGCTGACGGCGAGGACCATGTGGCCGACGGTGAAGAGGGCGATCCCGGCGTAGAGGCGAACCCGGTCGGACAGCCGGCGGAACATGCTGCCGGTGAAGAGGGCGAAGCCGACGACCAGGACGGTGTTGACCGCCCGCAGGATGCCGAGCATGGCGACGCCGTCCACGGAGGGGAACCACCGCTCCAGGCCGGCCAGTGCCTGTTCGGGGAAGTCGTCGGCGAGGCGGACGGCGATGTAGTAGCCGATCTGGACCTCGATGGCCCGGGTGAGGAGCGCGGCCCCCACCAGCCTCAGGAACACCCGGTCCCGGGAGACGGCGAGGTAGCCGCGGAGCATGGCCGGGATGCCGGACGCCTGGCCCCCGGTGGGCTCCGGGGCGCTCTCGGCGATCCGCCACCAGGTGACCAGGGCGGTCGCCAGGGAGAGCGCGGCCGCGGCCGTCAGCAGCAGGGCGAAGTGCTCTCCGTAGAAGAAGCCGCCGATCAGGGCGCCGACGGTGAACGCCATGTTGATCGACCAGTAGTTGACCGTGTAGACGAGCCGGCGGTTCTCGGGGGTGGAGACGTCGATCATCATCGCCTCGGCGGCGGGCGTGGCGGCGCTGGCGAGGCAGGTGTTGAGCAGGAAGAGGAGGAAGGTGGCCGCCCCGGACTGCCACCAGGGCGAGTTGGCCAGGGCGAGCAGAGCGAAGGTGAGCGCCGCCCCCACCTCGCCGGCGACCATCAGCGGCTTGCGGCCGTGGACGTCCGCGAGGTGGCCCCCGACGAAGTTGCTGGCGATGCCCGCCGCGGCCACGGCCATGGTCAGCACTCCGGCCGCGGCCGCGCCGTACAGCGTGGCGAGGTGGATGACCATCAGCGGCATCAGCATGATGCCGAGCATCCGCTGGACGAATCCGATGCCGAGCCTCAGCTTGATGTTCGGATGGAGCTGACGGAAGTTCACGCCGGGTTCCTTCGGGGGTGGGGGACGGGGCGGGGGCGCCCGGGCGCGGACGGTCAGGACTTGGCGGTCAGGGCCGGAGCCGGGTTCGGGACCGGGGCGGGGACCGGGGCGGGAGCCGGGGCCGGCTGCTGGGCGGGCCGGGCGGCGGGGGCGGAGGATTCGTTCCAGAGGCTGAGGTAGCGCTCGCCGGTGTCGGGCAGGATCGTGACGATCGAGGCGCCGATGTAGTCCGGGTGCGCGGCCAGCCGGGCGCAGGCGTGGGCGACGGCGCCGGAGGAGACGCCGACGAAGATGCCCTGCTCGCGGGCGAGCGCGCGGGCGCCGGTCATGGCCTCCTCGTCGGTGACGGTGACGACGCTGTCGATCAGGGAGACGTCGGTGGTGGGGGCCACGAAGCCGCCGTTGAGGCCCGGGATCCGGTGCAGGCCGCCCGTGCCCTGGGAGAGCACCGGCGAGTTCTCCGGCTCGACCGCGACCACGCGGATCGCCGGATTCTGCTCCTTCAGGTACTTCGCGACGCCGCTGAGGGTGCCCCCGGTGCCGACGCCGCAGACCAGTACGTCGATCCGGCCCGCCGTGTCGGCCCAGATCTCGGGGCCGGTGGTCTCGTAGTGGGCGCGCACGTTGTCGCTGTTCTCGTGCTGGCAGGCGAACCAGGACCCGGGGGTGGCCGCGTGCAGCTCCTCGGCCCTGGCGATGGCGCCGGGGTAGCCCGCGTCGCGGGGCGTCAGCACGACCTCCGCGCCCAGGGCCTTGAGCAGGGCGATCCGCTCGGCGGTGGCACTGTCCGGCAGCACGATGACGCAGCGGTACCCGCGGGACGCGGAGAGGGCGGCCAGGGAGATGCCGGTGTTCCCGGAGGTCGCCTCGATGACGGTGCCGCTGCCGGGCGTCAGTTCGCCGCGCTCCTCGGCGGCGCGCAGCATGGCGAGGGCCGCCCGGTCCTTGCTGGTGGACATCGGGTTGGCGGACTCCAGTTTGGCCAGTACCTCGGCGCCCGGGGCGGAGTCGTCGAAGTGCAGTCGGATCAGCGGGGTCGAGCCGACCAGGTCCGCGATGCTGTCTGCGATGCGGCGCGTCTCACGGCTTTCCACGTGTGGTTCCTCACAAGTCAGGTCGTACGGCTGCGTGCCGGGCGGACGGATGCGGTCCGCCGGGCCCGGTGCGGCGTTCGTGTGGGGGGCGTTCGGCAGGGCCGCGCGGATCGCGGCGGTGCCGGGCTGAGGACGGTGCGGTGTGGGGCGCGGCTACCAGGAGCCGGCCGAGGCCGTCATCGCGTACAGGTCCTCCATGGGCTGCGGCCGCTGGCCGACGGGCTTGATCACCGCGGTGGCGGCGAGGACCCGGGCGCCCGCGGGCACGTCCTTGTTCACGAGGGCCTGGGCTCCGATGACGGCGTGCGCACCGATGGTGACCGGCCCGAGCACGGTCGCGTTGGTGCCGAGTACGACGTGGGCGCCGACGACCGGGTGCCTGCGGTCCCCCTCGGGCCGGTTGTTGTCGCTCCACCAGCCGACCGCTCCCAGGGTCACCTGGTGGTAGATGGTCACGTCGTCCCCGACGACGGCGGTTTCGCCGATCACGACGGCGGCGCCGTGGTCGATGAACACGCGGCGGCCGAGCACCGCACCGGGGTGGATCTCCACCGATGTGCTGCGGCGGGCGTTCCACGCGATGAGCCGCGCGATCATCCGGTGTCCGCGCAGGTGCAGCCGGTGCGCGATCCGGTGGGCCCAGAGCGCGGGGAGGGCGGCGTGCAGCAGGGCCTCGCGGCGGTTGCGCATGGAGGGGTCGCGGGCGACGACGACCTCCAGGTCCTCCTTCATGATCCGGAACAGGCCGGGCTTCGAGGCCGCCATCAGACCAGCACCTCCTCGCGGTCGCCGGCCACGGCGAGCTCGGCGATCAGGGCCCGGGTCAGGCTCTCCAGCCGGGTGACGAGCCCGGCGTCGGTGTAGCGGCCGTCCTCGGAGGCGACCGTGCCGGCGCGGGCTACGGCGACCGGCTCGTGCTCGACGACCCGGGCGCCGCAGCGGGCGAGTACGCCGATCAGTCCGGTCTGCGCGTCGAGACCGCCGCGCGCTCCGGGAGAGGCGCTGGTCACGGCGGCCACCTTGCCGGTCAGCGGGCTCGGGCGGTCGCCCTGCGCCCGGGACAGCCAGTCCAGGGCGTTCTTCAGCGCGCCGGGCATCTCGCCGTTGTAGGAGGGGGTGCTGATGAACAGCGCGTCCGCGCCGGTGACCAGCTCCTTGGCGGCGCGGACGGCGGCCGAGCCGTCGGTGCGCTCCAGTTCGGCCTCGTAGTGGGGCAGCTCGCCGACGGGGAGCAGCACGCTCTCGTGCTCACCGGGCAGGTTCCCGAGGATGTGGCGCACGGTGGCCAGTACGGCGGTGTTCGCCGAATCGCCTCGGGTGCTGCCGGATATCAGAACGATCTTCACTGGTGGAACTCCTTCTCCTCAGCCTTCCGGTCGGCAGGCCTTCGACTGGTCGAGACTCACGCCTGCGTTCCGGGCCTCCCGGGTCCCTGCCGCTCGGCCGCGCGGGCCTGGGGCGCGGCGGCCGGGCACCGGGGTGCTCGAGCGGGACGGTCCGGCCCGCGTCCTGGTCGTAACCGTGTCAGCTCGAACCGATGCCGTGCTCGACTGCGGCTCGCGCCCCGGCGGAGGGTCGCTCCAGGCACGGCCGCGGCGTGCCGGTCGGCTGGTGGGGGAGGCGACGGACGCCGCGCCGCGAGGCCGACGGCGGCCGGGAGCGCGGAAGGGACGGATGGCGGGGAAGCGCCGTGCCGCGCGGGCCCGATGGTGATCAGCGGGCCGGGGTGCCAGGCTGGAGGGAGCAGCCACAGCTGAGGCTCCCCCGGACCTGTTCGAGTCAGCAGGAGGTGGAAGCCCGTGAGGATCCGCCCTTCACGCAGCAGTACCCGTACCACGGTCTCGCTGGCCGTGGCCACGGTCCTGTCCGCCGCGCTCGTGCCGTTGGCGGCGCCGTCCGCGACCGCCGTGAGCTGCGACACCGCGGCGGCCGCCCGGCCGCCGGGCGGGGGCCTCCAGGAGCGGGACGCGGTCCTGTGCCTCATCAACGCCCAGCGCACACAGCGGGGCCTGCCCGCCCTGACGGGCAACCAAGCCCTGACGGACGCGGCCCGGCAGCACACCGCCGCGGCCGTACAGCTGAAGTGGTGGGGGCCCTGGAAGGATTCGCACACCAACCCGCGGACCGGCTCCACTCCGCAGAGCCGCATCATGGGTGCCGGCTACTGCCCCAACCCCCGGTCCTGGGGGGTCTCCGAGATCACCTACAACGGCTGGGGCGGCTCCGGCACACCGAACGCCGCCGTCAAGTGGTGGATGAACAGCCCGGGTCACCGCGCGATCATCCTCGACTCCTCGCTGCGCGAGTTCGGCGGCTGGGCGCAGGCCGGTGCGGCCGACCCGGCGGGGGCCCGCGCGAGCGGTGCCGGAACGTACGTCGTGGACTTCGGCCGCTGTCTGCGGTGAGAGGCGGCCGGCCACATAGGCGGCGGGCGCCCGTCGGCCGTCCGTGGAGCTCCGCCCGCCGGCGGAGCTCCACGGACGGCCTCCGGGCGGTGGTCAGGCCGCGCCGGTCACCACATCACGGGCAGGCGCTCGGGCAGGCGCTTCATGAAGCCCGTGCGCCACACGAGCTGCTCGACCGGCACGGCCAGCCGTATGCGGGGCATGGCCTTGAGGAGGGCGAGCAGCGCGGTCTCGGCGTGCTTCTTGCCGAGGGCGGTGGCCGGGCAGTAGTGCGAGCCGCCGCCGAAGGAGAAGTGCGCGGAGGAGTTGGGGCGGGTGAAGTCGAGGCGGTGCGGGTCCGGGAAGACGGAGGGGTCGAAGTTGGCGCCCTCGGGCAGCACCAGTACCAGTTCGCCCGCCTTGACCCGGACGTCGCCCAGGGTCATGTCCTCCATGACGAGGCGCGGCAGGCCGTCGCCGATGGACAGGTTGATCCGCAGCAGCTCGTCCACGGCCTGGGGCATCAGCTCCGGGTGGTCGGCGAGGTAGTCGGACTCCTCCGGGTGGGTGAGCAGGGTGACCAGCGCCATGGCGAGGAAACCGGCGGTGGAGATGACCCCCGCGCCGAAGAGGGTGACGCCGACCGTCGCGAACATCTCGTCGGTGACGTGTTCGTAGCCCTCCGTGCCGCGCAGCCGGGCGAGGTCGCCGATGAGGCCGTGCTCGGTGTCGTCGAGGCGCTCCTTCATGTACGCGATGTCGCGGTCCCAGTTCAGGCGCGCGGCCGGGATCTCCCGGGCGCTGTTCATGAAGGCGACGGGCAGCGACTCCGCCAGGCGCGGGGCGGCGTCGTGGGGGATGCCGAGGATCTGGCAGTGCATCGCCTCGGAGAACGGGTCGGTGAACATGGTGCGGACGTCGACGGGGGCGCCGTGCTGGAGCATCCGCTCGACCAGTTCGGCGGCGTGCTCGTCCATCCACTGCTGGAGTCCGGGAGACTTGGGGTTGATGGCCTTCATCACGGCCTTGCGCAGGCCGGCGCCGGTGATGTTGCCCATGTTGTTGACGACCTCCGGGGGGATCGTCAGCGCGTACTGGCGGGGCACGCCCGGGTCGGAGGTGTTCTTGAGGCTGAACCGGTCGTCCTCGAGGACCTGCTTGACGAGCTCGTAGGAGGAGACCAGCCAGGCCTCGGCTCCGGCGATGGTGCGGACCTTCGCCACCGGGGGCAGTTCGTCGACCTGGGTGGGCAGGTGCGTTCCGTCCCACGTGAAGGGGAATTCGAGGATCGGCTCCGCGTGGGTGGTCACAGCTGGTCTCCTTCGGTGGCGGGGGTGACGACGGCGTGGCCCTGGTTGCGGGAGGCCCGCAGTCCGGCGCCGCGCGAGTAGAGCAGGTCCGCCATCGGCAGCGCCTGGTGGTAGCAGTTCAGCGACGAGGGGACGCCGAGGATCGCGGGGGTGTCCAGGAAGAGCGGCGCTTCGGCGCACACGTAGTCCAGGCAGACGGCCCGCTGGTGTTCGGTGGCCTGCTGGCCGCCGAGGACCTTCGACGACAGGAAGATGTCGACGAGTTCGTTGCAGGTCTGCGCGAACGCCGGGTCGGTGTGCAGCCGGTCCAGCAGGTCGGCGTGCATGCGGTCGTAGGCGGGGATGCCCTGGAGCGAGGACATCGGTCTGCCGCGCAGCCGGGTGCCGGACGGGTCGATGTCGGCGACCGCGTTGGTCACCTTGGCGCGTACGCCGCGCAGGTTCTTGACGGTCTTTCGGCGGGCCTCGTCGGGGGGATAGCCCGTGGCCTCGTACATCTCGGCCACGTGCAGGTCCGTGTAGATGAGGTCGGCCTGCGCGAAGTTGTCGAGCGCCCACTCGGCGAGTGCGTGCACGCGCTGGGCGGAGAAGTAGGAGTTGCCGGGGGAGATGCCGATGACGGCGTGGTCGCCTTCGTCGGCGATGACCTGGCAGTGCGGTGTGTACGCGTCGACACGGAAGGCACTGGTTCGAGTGGCTGTTGTCATGGGAGTGGTCGCATCCCTGTCGCCGCGATTCCCCGCGCGGACCCCGTGTCCCCAGGTGCGGCGGCGACGAGCTGAAGCTATACGAACACGCGAGCCGTCGGACGATTACCGTGGAGTTCGTCTCGGTTACTGAAACCGCATGTTGCCCCAGTCAACTGCAACGGGCTGTAAGCGCGTTGATCCGGACGGTAAAGTGACGTTCCGCCACGTCCGCTGGCGCGTCGGCCCTTTCGGAAGCAACATTCCGTTTTGAGCGGTATCAGGGCTTCCGCTGTGCCGACGGGGCGTGCAGCGTGCCCGGCGCCACGCGCGACGGGACGTCCGCGGTGCCGGTCAGCCCGTGGCTGCCTGTGCCGGGCGGGCGACGCCCCGGCGATTCGGGGCTCCGGGACGGGGCCGTGGTGGTGCGCGGGGTTACCGTCGGCGGCATGGACCGGATGCGCCGGGGGTGGCGGCAGTGCGTGCTCGGCGGGGCGGTGTTCGCCGTGTGCATGGCGGGCACCACGCTGCCGACCCCGCTCTACGGCCTCTACCAGGAGAAGTTCGGCTTCTCCGAGCTGACCGTGACCGTCGTGTACGCCGTGTACGCCTTCGGGGTCATCGGGGTGCTGCTGCTGGCCGGCAACGCCTCCGACACCGTGGGCAGACGGCCGGTGCTGCTGGCGGGGCTGGGCTTCGCGGCGGCGAGCGCGGGGTGCTTCCTGTGCGCCACCGGACTGGGCTGGCTGTACGCGGGGCGGCTGCTGTCGGGGCTGTCCGCCGGCCTGTTCACGGGGGCCGCCACGGCGTACGTGATCGAGTCGGCGCCGGCGGACGGCGGCGGCCGGGCCACCTTCGTGGCGACGGCCGCCAACATGGGCGGGCTGGGCTGCGGTCCGCTGCTGGCCGGACTGCTCGCGCAGTACGCCCCCCGCCCGCTCTACCTGCCGTTCACCGTGCACCTCGCCCTGGTGGCGGCCTCGGTCGCCGTCCTGCTGGGGCTCGGGGAGACCGTACGGCAGCGGCGGCCGGCGGCCACCGTACGGCCGCAGCGGCCGGGGCTGCCGCCGCCGGTACGGCCGGTGTTCGGGCCGGCGGCGACCGCCTCCTTCGTGGGGTTCGCGCTGTTCGGCGTGTTCACCTCGGTCAGCCCGGCGTTCCTCGCGCGGTCCCTGGGGGTGCACAACCACGCCGTGAGCGGGCTGGTCGTCGCGCTGGCCTTCTTCGCGTCGACCGCGGGACAGCTGGCGGTGGGCCGGGTCGGCGCCCGGCGGTCGCTGCCCCTGGGCTGCGCGGGGCTCCTCGCCGGGCTGGCGCTGCTCGCGGGGGCGCTGTACTGGGACCTCCTGGTGCTGGTGGTGCTGAGCGCGCTGGTCGGCGGGGCCGGCCAGGGGCTGGCTTTCCGCGGGGCGCTGTCCGTAGTGGCGCGGGCATCGCCGGCCGACCGGCGCGCCGCGGTGATCTCGACGCTCTTCGTGGTGGCGTACGCGGGCATCTCGGTGCCGGTCATCGGTGTGGGCGTACTGGTGGAGCCGATCGGGCTGGAGGGCGCGGGGCTGGTGTTCATCGCCTGCATGGCGGTCCTGGTCTCGGCCGCCGGGGCCTACCTGCTGCGCCGTGCGGGCAGCTGAGGCGCGGTCAGGCCTCCGGAGCGGTGCCGTCGTCGGCCGGCGCCTCGACGGCCGCCGGGTCGAGGATGCGGTTGAGGAAGTTGCGGGTGCGTTCGTGCCGGGGGCGGGTGACGACCTGTTCCGCGGGCCCCTGCTCGACGATCACGCCGTCGTCCATGAACACGACCCGGTCCGCGACCTCCCGGGCGAAGCTCATCTCGTGGGTGACGACCATCATCGTCATCCCCTCCCCCGCCAGGACCCGCATCACCGACAGCACCTCGCCGACGAGTTCCGGGTCGAGCGCCGAGGTCGGCTCGTCGAAGAGCATCACCTCGGGTCCCATCGACAGGGCGCGGGCGATCGCCACCCGCTGCTGCTGGCCGCCGGACAGCTGGGCCGGGTAGGCGTCCGCCTTGCCCGCGAGGCCGACCCGCTCCAGGTTCTCCCGGGCGACGGCTGCGGCCTTCTCCTTGTCCGTGCCGAGGACCCTCCGCTGCGGGAGGGTGAGGTTGGCGGTGACGCTGATGTGCGGGAAGAGGTTGAACTGCTGGAAGACCATGCCGATGCGGCGGCGCGCGGCGTCGATGTCGACATCGGGGTCGGTGAGTTCCGTACCGCCGACGAAGACCCGGCCCCGGCTGGGCTCCTCCAGCAGGTTCACACAGCGCAGCAGCGTCGATTTGCCCGAGCCGGAGGGGCCGATGACGCACACCACCTCGCCTCGGGCGATGTCGAGGTCGATGCCCCGCAGGACATGGTTGTCGCCGAAGGACTTGTGCAGTCCCCGGATCTCGATCTCCGGGCGGTCGTTGCCCATCGTGTCCCCCGTTCCCGTCGTCTGTGGCATCGGTTCCTCACGTGGCCTTGTCGGCGCGGGCCTCGAGCCGGCGCACCACGAAGCTGAGCGGCACGGTCACGAGGAGGTAGCACAGGCCCGCGACGAGGATGGGGGTGGAGTTCGCGGTCTCGCTGGCGAGGTCGCGGCCGAATTTCGTCAGCTCCCGCTCCTCCAGCGTCACGCCCAGGAAGAGCACCAGCGAGGAGTCCTTGAAGAGGAGGACCAGTTCGTTGGTGAGCGGGGGGATGACGATGCGGAACGCCTGGGGGATGACCACGGACACCATGGCGCGGCCGTGCGAGAAGCCCAGGGAGCGGGCCGCTTCCATCTGCCCCTTGGGCACGGCCTGGATGCCGGCGCGGATGGTCTCCGCCATGTAGGCGGCGGCGACCAGGCCGAGGCCGAGCGCGACCTTCCCGTACGTACCGCCGGGGATGGCGGTGCCGGGGAAGGCCAGCGGTACCGCCACGCCGACGAAGATGAAGATCAGCAGCGCGGGCAGGCCCCGGAACAGCTCGATGTAGACGCTCGCGACCCAGCGGTACGGGGCCACCGAGGACAGCCTCATCATGGCGATGACCAGGCCGAGCACCAGGCCGAAGAGGAACCCGGAGAGGGTGTACACCACCGTGTTCCGCAGGGCGATGGTGATGATCTTCGGGAAGAGCCTGAGCGCCAGGTCCGTCTGTGCGAACTGGTTCCGCAGCCGGTCCCAGTCGGCGAGTACGCCGACCAGGACCAGCGCGGCCGCGAAGACCGCGTACTGGACGCCCTGCCAGACCCGGCGCCGCTGCCGCCGGGTGAGCCGTGAGGTCACGACGCGGCCTGGGGCAGCGGGCCGATCCACTGTTCGTAGGTCTTCTTGTAGGTGCCGTCGGCCTTGGCGTCGGTGATCACCTTGTCGATCGCGGCGAGCAGGGCGGTGTTGCCCTTCTTCACGGAGAAGCCGTACTTCTCGCCGGTCTCGATGTTCTGGCCGAGGACGAACGCCGAGGCGTTCGCCGGGTCCTTGAGCCAGCCCTGGACGACCGGGTAGTCGATGACGACGGCGTCGACCTGGCCCGTGCGCAGTCCGTTGAGCACCGCGTCCGAACTCTCGAAGGCGACGGGGTCGAAGCCCTGCGCCTTGGCGTAGCTCTCGCCGGTGGTCTCGGCCTGCGCGCCCAGTTTCTTCGCCTTGGCCTTGACGTCGGCGAGGGAGGTGATGCCGCTCTTCTTCGTCGAGAGCAGTGCCTGGGTCGCGTCGAAGTAGGGGACGGAGAAGTCGACGTTCTTCTTGCGCTCGTCGGTGATGGTCATGCCGGCCGCGGCGAGGTCGCACTGACCGGAGTTGAGGAAGGCACCCGTCTTGAAGTTCTCGAACGGCGTGTCGAGGATCTTCTGTTCGACTCCGAGCTTCTTCGCGACGAGGTCGATCAGGGCCACGTCGAAGCCGACGACCTTGCCGTTCTGCTCGAACTGGAACGGCGGGTAGGGCAGGTGGGTGCAGGTGGTCAGCTTGCCCTTCTCGACGACCGGTACGCCCCCTGCCGCCTCCCCCGGTCCGCTGTCGCCGGAGGAGCAGCCCACGGCCAGGAACATGCCCGCGGCGGCGGCCGCGGCGGCCAGGGCGCGCGGACGCCGGCGGGAGGGGTGGTGGTGAGCGGCGTCGCGGTGACTGCGGTGTCCTTCGGCCGTCCGGAACACGGTGGACCTCCACGGGTGCGGGGGGGAGCGGCGGTCGCGGGAGGAGACCGTCCGTCGAGATCGTAAGCCCCGGCGGCACACCGGCAAGGGACCATTCGCGATGCGGCGCGAACCGTCCGGCCGTACGGAGCCACGAAACAAGAAGTCCCGGAGGCAAAGGGCGTATGACCTTCACGATGCGTTCGCGTAAGCGCTCCGTCAACGGATTCGCGTTCCGGCCGACGGGCGGTTCACCGCGCTCTGCGGAAATGCGCTGATGGGAGCCCTGACGCAGTCCCGAACGGCGGGCGCGAGGGCTTCCCCGCGCGTTCGCTACGTGTGCGGGAACACATGTCACGGCAGTGGACCTCATGCCAGGATCGGGGCGGGGCGACGCGGATTCCTTCATATGCCGACACATCCTCACTTCCCGGTCGCCCCCGACCGTCATGGGTGCGGGGACCTCCCCGCGGCCACCACGGGCCGGAGGGACCGGAATTCGACCACGGGTCGAGCGGGTTTCCCCTCACCTTCCATGCCCGACACTCCCGGGAAGGCGAATATCGTGACACGTCTGCGCCATGGAAACAGGTTGTTGCACAAACTCTCGGTCCCCCTCGGGTCCCGCCCCCCGGGGAGGGCGCAGCCGGCCCGGGGAAGGCGATTACCGGGCTCCCGGTCGCTGCCCGAGCCCGCCCGGGTACCGGCCGTACCCGAGGTGGAGCTGCCCGGCACGCCACTGGACTGGATCGAGCCGTTCGTCGGCGCCGAGCGGACGGAGACCGTACGGGACACCCTGCGCGGAGTGCGTGAGCTGCTCGACGGGCGCGCCGTATGGCACATCAGCGACAACCCGGTACGGGGCGGGGTCGCCGAACTCCTGCGGGCCAATCTGCCCTATCTCGCGGGCGAGGGCATTTCCACCCGCTGGGCCACCATCGGCGGGCCGCCCGAATTCCGCGCTTTCACCAAGTCCCTGTACTACCGGCTGTGCGGAGTGGCTCCGGGGGTCAAGGCCGCGGACCTCGAGCGGGGCCGCCGGCTGTACGAACGGATATGCGCGGAAACCGCGGCGCGGCTCGTCCCCGCCATGGACCGGCGTTCCATCGTCGTCCTCCACGACCACCAGACGGCCGGACTCATTCCCCATCTTCGCGAAGCGGGATGCACCGTGCTGTGGCGGGTTCATGTCGGCACGGCCCTGCGGGAGGACCTCGCGGCACCCGGATGGGAATTCCTGCACCCCTACATTTCCTCCGCGCATTGCCACATCACTTCTTATCCCGGAATCCTGCCCGCCGGACCGCCGGCGGTGGACCGCCGTATCGTCCAGCCGTCCATCGATCCGCTCTCGCCCAAGAACATCCCGCTGCACCCGGACGCGGACCCGTCCCGCCTGCTGGCCGGTGCGGGGCTGATCGAGGAAGCGGGCGGCGCCCCTCGAGGGCGGCACGCCCTGACCGACCTCCTGGTACGCCACCCGGCGCGCGTGGTGCGCGCCGGCGGACCGGCCCCGGCGGGCGCGCCCCTGGTGACCCAGGTGAGCCGCTGGGACCGGGTCAAGGACATCCCGGGGGTGATCCGGGGCTTCGCCGACTACGTCGATCCGGCCTTCGGAGCCCACCTGATGCTGGTCGGCCCGGATACCCGGGGCGACCGGCAGGCCGAGCGGGTCTTCGCCGAGTGCCGCCGGGCGTGGGAGGACCTCGGCCCGCGGGGGCGGCGCGTCCACCTCGTCCAAGTGCCGACGGACAACCGGTCGGAGCACGCCCTCACCGTCAACGCCGTCCAGCGCCACTCGGCCGTGGTGATCCAGAAGAGCCTGGCCGAGGGCTTCGGCCTGACCGTGTCCGAGGCGGCCTGGAAGGGGCGGCCCGTGGTGGCCGCCCCCGTCGGGGGGATCCGGGAACAGGTCGAGCACGGCACGACGGGGCTGCTGCTCTCGGACCCCCGGGACCTGCGCGGGCTCGGGGAGGCCGTCAACCGGCTGCTTTCGGACCGGGATTACGCGGAGGAACTCGGCAGGAACGGCCATCAGCGCGTGCTGCGGCGCTTCCTCACCGACAGCAGCGTCCTCGGCTTCGCGCGGGTCCTCGCGGACGCCGCCCAGCGCTACCAGTAGAGGAGTGACAGCAGTGCGCATCCTGGCCGTCGGGGCCCATCCCGACGACGTCGAGCTCTTCTGTGCGGGGACGCTCGCCCACTACACCCGGCAGGGGGCCCGGGTCACCGTCGCCATCGCGACCAACGGTGAACTCGGCTCCCGCACCCTGCCGCCGGCCCGGACGGCCGCGGTCCGCGAGGAGGAGGCACGGCGGGCCGTCGGCGTGCTCGACGCGGAGCTGCTCTGGCTCGGGCAGCCGGACGGCTTCCTCTTCGACACGGCGGACACCCGCCGCCAGATGGTGGAGGTGCTGCGCCGGGTCCGGCCCGACATCGTGCTCGCCCACCACCCCGACGACTACCACCCCGACCACCGGGCCGTGAGCCGACTGGTCGGCGCGGCGCGGCTGCTGGCCCGCGAGCCCGCCCTCGCCACCGGGAGCCCTGCCACGGAGGCGGTCCCCCCGCTCTTCTACATGGACACCCTGCTCGGAACGAACGCGGGCACCCCGGACCTGTGGGTGGACATCACGGACACCATGGCGGTGAAGGAGGCGATGCTGGCCGAGCACCACAGCCAGAACAGCTCCCGCAAGGAGCGCAAGGGTGCCGACTTCGTGGACCTGACGCGGCAGCAGGCGGCGCACCGCGGCCTGGAGGCGGGGGTCCGGTACGCGGAGGCCTTCACCTGCGCCTCCTCCCATCCCGCCACCACGGTGCACGATCTGGTCCCGGAGGGCAGGGGCGTCCGCCTCCCGGTCCTGCCCTCACTGCGGTGAGCGGCGCCGGGGGCAGGGGTACCGCCACCGGGGGCAGGGGTACCGCCACCGGGGGCGGGGGCGCGCTCTACGCGGTCTTCTTCCTGAACGGGATCGTCCTGGCGAGCTGGGCCCCGCGCATCCCCCAGGTGAAGGAGCAGCTGGGGCTCTCCGACGGGCAGCTCGGCACGGCCCTGCTCGGGGTGGCGCTCGGTTCCGTACCGGCCATGCCCGCGGCCGGTCTGCTGGTGAACCGCTTCGGCAGCCGGCCCGTGGCCCGGTGCGCCGCCCTCGTCTACGCCCCGGCCATCGCGCTGCCCGGGCTGGCCGGCTCCCTGACCGGCCTGATGCTGGGACTGGTCGTCCTGGGCGCGTCGGTCGGGGCGCTGGACGTCGCCATGAACGCCCACGCGGTGGATCTGGAGCGGCGCAGCGGGCGGGCGAGGCTCTCCTCCTTCCACGGTCTGTTCAGCGCCGGGGCGCTGGCGGGTGCGCTGCTCGGCACCGCCGCCGCCGGCGCGGGGGTGGCCGCGCGTACGCAGTTCACGGTGTCGGCGGCCGTCGGGACGGCCGCCGCCGGGGTGGCGGTGGCCGCCCTGCACCGGGCGGCGCCGCCCGCGCCGCCCCGGCGCCGGGCGGGGTCCGGCGGGCCGGCACCGGCACCGGCCGTCCGGTGCCGGGGCCGGGGCGCCGCCCGGCTGCTGCCGCTCAGCGCGCTCGGTCTGTGCGTCCTGCTCGTGGAGGGCGTGGTGACCGACTGGAGCAGTGTGTACCTGGCCGACGCGCTGGGCGCGGGGCCGGGTCTGGCGGGTGCCGGGTGCGCGGCCTTCGCGCTGGCCATGACGGCCGGCCGGCTCGGCGGCGACCGGACGGCCGGGCGTTTCGGTCCCGTACGCGTCGTGCGCTGCGGGGCCCTGCTGACCGCGGCCGGGGCGGTGGTGGCCCTGGTGTCCGGGCACCCGGTGGCCTCGGCGGTGGCGTTCTGCGCGGTCGGCCTCGGGATCTCCGCGTCCTTCCCCCTGGTCGTCAGCGGGGCGAGCCGGATCCCCTCCGCCGCCCCGGGGACCGCGGTGGCGACGGTGTCGACCACCGGCTACTTCGCCTTCCTCGCCGGTCCCCCGCTGATCGGCTTCCTGGCCTCCCACAGCAGCTTGCGCACGGCCCTGTTTCTGGTGCCGGCGCTCGCCCTGGCGGCTGCGGCGCTCGCCGCCTCCCTGTCCGCGACACAGCCCGGCGAGAGAATTCCGCTTCTACGAGAGGACACACCAAGTCGCCATTGATTACTCAAGAAATCGCCATCCATACCTTCTAATTCAAGGAACAGAACCGATCCAAACCTTCTGAACATCTGTTACTGTGCCCGCGCTTGGTGTTCGTTCAGCATTCCGTTTCTCCTCGGGCGCGGGCCGTTCGAGGGTTGTCGCGAGGTGGCGTGTACGTGTACAGCACTCCCTTTTCCCCCACCGAAGCCCGATCCGCGCGCGCCCGCATGGGATTGAGCACGGTTCAGGTGGCCGAGGCCATGGCGGCCTGCGGGAGCCCCGTCCATCCCGCCATGGTGGCGGCGTGGGAGCAGGGCTCCCACGTCCCTTCCGACCAGCACCTCTTCGCCCTCGCCGATGTGCTGTGGTGCGACGCGGCCACCCTGATGGGGACCGTGCCGAGGACGCTCCCCGAGTTCCGGCTCGCCCGCCGGATCACCGTGGAACGGCTGGCCTACCGGCTGGGCATGGGCCCGTCGGAGTACCGCGCCGCCGAGGAGTCGGGGCACTGGCACGGGGACTCCTGGCAGACCAGGGTCCTGGTGGAGGCCCTGGGCCTGTCCCTGCGCGCGCTGACCACCATCACGGGCCGCGACCAGGAGCTGGAGGAGCACCTGCGGTCGGCGGTCGCCGGACGGTGGAAGGCCCACGTCGATCCCGTGGTGGAGATCGTCTCCGTGGACGCAACCAGCGTCGGCGACGCGCTGCACACGATGCACACGGAGCTCTCCGCCTTCTCCGAGCGGTACATGGGGCACCTGGTCGCCCGCAACGACGACGCCAGGCTGAAGGAGATAGCGACGGAGCGGTCCGCCTACCTGCGCCGCCTGACCGACCACTTCTGGGAGCTGATCGGCGAGCAGGGCGAGGCCCCGGCGAGGCCTCCGGCGGGCGGCTGACGCGGGTCACGGGGGGGCCGGGCGGGCCGGGAGGGCGCGGACCCTTCCCGGCCCGCCCGTGCGTCAACGGGCCGCCGCCGCGAAGGGGCCGGGCGGACCGTCCTCCTCGATGTCGTCCCAGTCGATCTCCATCGTGCTGCGGCTCGTGAAGACGTTGAAGAGCAGGTTCAGCAGGATGGCCGTGAGGGCCCCCAGCGTGATCCCGCTGTCGAGCACGGCCCGGACGTCGTCCGGCATGCGCTCGAAGAAGGGCTTCACCGTCGTCGGCAGCAGGGCCGCGCCCAGACTGACCGCCAGGATCAGGGTGTTGCGCTCCTCGCGCAGATCGGCCTTGGCCAGGATCTGGATACCGACGGCCGCGACGATGCCGAACATGGAGACCGCCGCTCCGCCCAGCACCGCGTGCGGGACGGAGGCGACCAGGCTGCCCGCCTTCGGCAGCAGGCCGAGGGCGATCATGAACAGGCCCGCCGCGACGACGACGTAGCGGCTCATGACCTTCGACATCCGGACGATGCCGATGTTCTCCGCGAAGGCCACGTACGGAAAGGAGTTGAGGACACCGCCGAGGACCGTCGCCACGCCGTCGGCGCGCAGGGCCCGCGCGACCGTGTCGGCGTCGACCTTCTTGCGGGTGATCTCCCCGATGGCGTAGACGTCCCCGGTGGTCTCCACCATGGTGATCAGCATGACGACGAGCATCGCGGCGATCGGGAGCAGTTCGAAGCGCGGCATGCCGTAGTGGAAGGGGGTGGTGACCCCGATCCAGTCGGCCTGCGCCACGGCGCCGAAGTCCACGTCCCCGAAGAGCCAGGCGACGGCCGTGCCGGCCACGAGCCCGAGGAGGACGGCCAGGCTGCTGAGGAAGGGCTTGCCGACGCGGACCAGCGCCAGGATGAAGAGCAGGGTGCCCAGCGCGTACGCGAGGTTCTTCGCGGACCCGTACGCGGGCGTTCCCACGAGGTGGGCCCCGCCGGCCGCGTCCTGCAGGGCCACCGGTATGAGGGTGATTCCGATGACGGTGAGGATCGTACCGATGACGACCGGCGGGAAGTACTTCACCAGCTTGCTGAAGAGCGGCGCGAAGGCGAAGGTGGCGATGCCCGCCGTGATCACCGCGCCGTAGACGACGAGGAGGCCGGCGGTACCGCCGCCGGCGCCCAGGCCGATGGCGATCATGGGTGAGACCGCGGTGAAGGTGACTCCCTGGACGAGGGGGAGCCGGGCGCCCGCCTTCCAGATGCCGAGGGCCTGGATGATCGAGGCGATGCCGCAGGTGAGGAGGTCCGCGTTGATGAGGTGGACCAGTTCCTGGCGGGTGAGTCCGAGTGCGTTGCCGAGCAGGACGGGGACGATGACGGCCGCCGCGTAGAACGCCAGCACGTGCTGGAAGCCGTACAGGGCGAGTCGGGGGAAGGGGAGGAGTTCGTCGACGGGATGTATGCCCCGCCGGGTGGACTGCCGGGAGGACTGTCTGGTGGCTCTTGCCATCTCTGCCTTGCCTTCGCGAGGTAGGTGAATGAGAGGGCCGCCGCGCTCGGGCCCCGGGTGGCGGGGCGGGCGCAGGCCGGCTCGCATGGAGCCGACGTCGGGCGGTGTTGCCGACAGCACGTCGCTCTGGATGCATTTACGTCCCGGATTGGCGGGACATCCTTCGATCAGCACCCGGATCCCTGACTGAGCATGGGATCCGAAGGGGCCGCGACCGGAGGGCGCTCACCATAACCAAAGGGCGGGTTTCCTCGCGAGTAACCGGAGCTGCCGCTTCCTGAGGAGGCTCAGCGCCTGGACAAACGGGAGGACTCGGAGGGCTCGGAGAGCGCGGAGGGCTCCGGCGCGGGGCCCGCGGGCGCCTCGGCCTCGTCCAGGTCCTGGAGACCGGGGAAGCGGTAGGGGTCGAGTACCCACTGCGGCGTCCCGGTGGAAAGGCCGTAGGTCGGTGCGGCGTTCATGGTGCTCATCAGACCTCCCGGTAGTGGAGTCATCACTGAACGTCATGACTCGTTACTCTCTGCGTCCGGTTGCCGGGTCGGGGTGTTCCCACCCGAATGTCCCCTATGGCATTTCTTCACACCAGCCTCGACATGCCGAGGGGCCGTGCCCGGCGCGTCCCGGGCACGGCCCCTCGCCGTCAGACCGGGTGTCAGCGCCGCTGCGGGCACGTCTTCCAGGAGAAGTGGTACACGGTGTTGAAGCTGCCGTCGGTGGAGTCCATCGCGAGGAAGCTGGTGGTGTTCGCCGTGTCGGAAGAGCCTGCCTGGGCACGCAGCTCGGTGTTGATGTTCAGGTTCCTCTTGGCCCCGCAGGGGTGGAAGACCAGGGCCTCGACCGGCACCGCGTCCGACACCTGCCAGTTGCCCTCGGCGGGGCCGTTCAGGGTGTGGCTCCGGTAGGCCGTCTGGGACATGCCCTGGAAGTAGTAGCTGGCGTTCTGGGTGGCGCTCGCGCCCTCCGCGATGCTGGCGAAGCCTCGGTAGTCGGCCTTGGCGATGGCGTAGGTGTAGCCCTGGGGCACGTTCACGCGGAGGCCGAGCTGGCAGTTCTTGCGGAAGTCGGTCGCTTTGGCGTCCTTGCCGACCTGGGCGAGGTACTCGCTGTACGTCACCGTGAAGGCGGTGTTGTCCGGGGAGACCGCCACGTTGGCGGTGCCGGGGCGACAGCCGGAGCCGTTGACCTGGACCACGTCGACGGTGATCTGGCCGGGAGGCGCGGGGGCCGGGACGGAGGGGGTCGCGGCACCCGCGGAGGGCGCCAGGGCGGCAGCGGCGAGCGCGGCGGCCGCGCCGGCAGTGAACACCGTTCTGAGCATGGGTTGTCCTTCCGATCGCTGCTGTGCGTGATCGGCACGAACCGTTCCACACTCCCCCGCACCATCGGCGCAGGCGCGGCAGTCGCCGGCGCCGCCACCCCCGTCCGGGGTAGTCGGCCGACCATCACACCGCCCGCCGAGGGGTCGCCGTCCGCCACGCCCCTGCCGCGTTTTTGGCTCGTAAGGAGCGGCCCGCGCGGTCTCCCCGGGGCAGACTGGGCGGCCCAGGCCCAGGAGGAGGACCAGCGCGTGCCCGTACCGATCATCATCGACTGCGATCCCGGACACGACGACGCCATGGCGATCATGCTGGCGGCCGGGGACCCCGGCGTCGACCTCCTCGCCGTCACCACCGTCGCCGGCAACCAGACGCTGGAGAAGACCACCCTCAACGCCCGCCGGGTGCTGACCCTCGCCGGCGTCACGGACGTGCCCGTCGCCGCCGGCTGCGACCGGCCGCTGCTCCAGCCGCTGGCCGTCGCCGCCGACGTGCACGGCGAATCCGGCCTGGACGGGCCGCAGTTCCCGCCGCCCACGGTGGGCGTGGTGCCCGAGCACGCGGTGGACCTCATCCACCGGATCCTCCTCGAGCACCCCGAACCGGTCACACTGGTGCCCACCGCCCCGCTGACCAACATCGCCCTCCTCCTGACCCGCCACCCCGGGATCGGCGCCCGCATCCGCGAGATCGTGCTGATGGGCGGTTCCGTGGGGCAGGGCAACCGCACACCGGCGGCCGAGTTCAACGTGTACACCGACCCGGAGGCCGCCGCCGTCGTCTTCGGCAGCGGGGTACCGGTGACCATGTGCGGGCTCGACGTCACCCACCAGGCGCTGGCGACGCCCGGAGTGCTGGCCCGCTTCGAGGCCCTCGGCACGGAACTCGGCTCCGTCTGCGTGGAACTGCTCACCTACTACGCCTCCACGTACCGTCTGCTGTGGGACATGCCGCACGCGCCGCTGCACGACCCGGTGGCGGTGGCCCGGGTGATCGACCCGGCGATCGTGGGCTGCGTGGACGCCAACGTCGTGGTCGAGCTCCAGGGCCGCTACACCCGCGGGGCCACCGTCGTGGACCTCCACGACTACGTGGGCCGCCCGGTGAACGCGCGGGTCGCCACCACCCTGGACGCGGACCTCTTCTGGGACCGCATGGTCGGCGCGGTGGCCGCCCTCGGGTCCCGCCGCGCATGACGCTGCCTCAGCCGCGACCGGACGTCACAGGTCGACGCGCGGCGAAACGGGCCGGGCCTGGATGTCCGGGCCCGCTCCGGCGCGTCGTCGTCCTGACCGGAGGCCGGCCCCGCGGGCGGGGCCGGCCGCTCTAGACGGTGGTGGAGAGGAAGGTGGGCAGTGAGGCCGGGTCCGCCGCGCCGGCCGCGGCGGACCCGGTCCACGGCAGGCCCGGGGAGGCGGGTGCGCTGCGCACCGGTACCGGACCGGGCCTGGCGCTGCCGGCCACGATCAGGGCCAGTAAGACCGCGGCGGCTTCGCTCTGCAGGATCCGGGCGGCCTGCCTTAGCCGTCCGGCGTCGGGGACGGGGATGGAGAGGGCCACGCATTCGGCGTTCGGGCCCGAGGTGATCGGGACGGCCGCGCAGACCGTGCCGATGGCGTACTCCTGGAGGTCGAGCAGCGGGGCGTTGGGCCCGCGCGTGTCGAGCTGGTGGAAGAGGGCCTTCTCGCTGGCGAGGGTGTGGCGGGTCAGTTTGGACATCTGGTGGCGGTCCAGGTGGTCCTTCCGGTCGTCGTAGTCGAGTTGGGTGAGGAGGGCCTTGCCGACGGCGGAGGCGTGGGCGGCCGACCTGAAGTCGACCCACTCCTCGACGACGGGTGTGCCCGGGCCGTCGGCGTACTGGGTGATGGAGACCTCGCCGTCGGTGTAGCGGGCCACGTAGACGGCGGCGCCGACGGCGTCGCGCACCCAGGCGAGGGTCTCCTTGAGGTGCCCGCGTCCCTCGCCGCCCGCCGCGTCGGTGAGCAGCAGGGCGTTGCCGGCGATATAGGCGTCGGGCCCGGTCGGGATGGCCAGGTTGGCGCGGAAGAGCTGCTCCACCGCCCGGGCGATCACCAGCTGAGGCAGTTTCGTCTCACGGGCGATCTGGGTGAGGCTGACACCGCCCGAGAACCGGTTGATCACCTCCAGGACGCGCAGCGCCTGGTGTACGGATTCCAGCGCCGCCGGCGCCGGCTGTCCTTCGGGGGTCTTGCGGGCGGCGTGCGTCAGGTTCGGCTGCTTGAGCGCTTCGAGCGCCCACGCGTTCGCCTCGCCCGTCAGGTACAGGGGGTTGAGGCGTGCGTGGTGGGCCACGGCCACGGCGACCGGCGGGCCGGGGGTGCACACCTCTCCCAGGTCGGGGTGTTCGGTGTGGGGGCGCTCCGCCACGGCCTGACGCAGCCGCGCGGGCAGCCGGTAGGGCGGCCGCACGGCCCGGCCGGGCCCCCTGGAGAGGGAGCTGAGGTCCTGGGTGGTGATGGGCGGGGAGGTCCAGATCACGGAGGCGGTCAGGGCCTCTTCGAGGTCCCCCGGGATCAGCGGCAGGTGGGGCAGGTGCTCTTCGACGGGCAGGATCCGGGCCTGCTGGTTCCAGTGGCGGGCGGTACGGACCTCCGCTCGGGAGAGGTGGTGGAGGTAGAGGCACTGCGCGGCGGTACGGGAGCCCGCGCCGGCCGCGTACTGGAACCAGAACCGGGCGCCCTCCGTGCGCTCCGCCAGGTGGAGGAGGGAGCCGAACAGCAGCGCCGAGTCCACGCCGTGGGGCCAGGATTCGGCGTGCAGGGCGCGTTCCGCGAAGTCCCGGCTCTCCACGAGGGACCAGGTGACGTCGTCCAGGACGCGGGCCGCCCGCACGTGGCAGGCGGCGTCCAGGACGAGGGCGTCATGGTCGGCGGCCGTGGCCGGACACCGGACGGGCAGGTCCGAGCCGGTGGCGCCACCGATCGCGGAGCGGGCGCGGTCGGCGACGATCCGGCGGGCGATCCGGCGCCGGGCGGCGCCCTCGTCGTAGCCGGCGTACTCCTCCGCGAGCACCGAGGCGTTCTTCAGGGCCGCGTCCAGTTCGCACAGCGGCATGTCACGGTCAGCGGGCATGTCGCTCACTGGTCCTTCTCCTCTCCGGGGATCCAGTCCACCCCGAGCTTGCGGGACAGGGTTCGGCGTGCGCCGCGTACGTGCGAACGGACGGTCGCGGGGGAGATCCCCATCATGCGGGCGACCGTCTCGGAGTCGTTGCCCAGCAGGAAGGCCAGCAGCACCACGTCGTACTGTCGCTCGGACAGCTCCGCGATGGCCGCGTACAGGCCGAGCTTGGACTCCAGCAGTTCGAGGCGTTCCCTCGACGAGCGGCGCAGGGCGGAGAACCAGGCGGTCTCCACCATGGCGACCTGGCGGCCGAGGGCCCCCAGCCGGCGTTCGACGTGTTCGCGCAGCACCGCCCAGGCGAAGCCGTGCAGGCTCGCCTCCTTGAGGGCCTGGCGCCACACCTTCAGCAGGAAGGTGAACACGTCGTCGACGACTTCCTGGGCGTCCTTGGCGTTGCCCAGCTGGAGGTGGGCGTAGCGCAGGTACGCGCGGTGCTGCTGCGAGTGGAACGCGGTGAACTCCACGGGCAGGACGCCCGCCAGTTCACTGGAGACCGTCTGGTCCCCCGCTGGGTCGAACTCGCCTTCGCTCATGCACTCCCCCACCGTTGCTCGCCGCCGCCCTCCAGGGCGGTGGGTGTCACATCGCTCGAGAAAACACGGACCGTGGTGGTGACTATCAGCGCGAGGGCGACAATCTCGGCAACATTCACTTCGGCGTGAAACCTTCCGACTGGTGGGTGGGGAAGAAGGGCTGTCCGCCCCCGTGTGCGGCAGCCGTGAGCGACGAGCGCCCTCATCACCACCCCATCGGAAATGGCGTCCGATCGTGCAAGCCGGTCTCGGAAAACTTCCGGAAGGGTGGCATCCGCCGTCCCGCGCGCCCCCTCCGCACCAGCGCGCGCCCCCATCCGCCGGTGCGCGCCCCGCGCCGGCCGGTGGCTCGGGTGGCGGCGCCTGCGGACCCGGCGCGCCCTCCTGCGAGAGACTCGGTCCCACCGTCCCACCGTCCCACCGCCCCACCGTCCGGCGGACCCGCCGGCGCTCCTGAGGAGGCTCTCCGTGAACTGGACGCTCGAAGTCGTACCGGTACCCGTCACCGACATGGACCGGGCGAAGGAGTTCTACGCCGACGCCGTCGGCTTCGGGGTGGACCTCGACGACGAGGTCGCCCCCGGGGTGCGCATCATCCAGCTGACCCCGCCCGGGTCCCGGTGTTCCGTCGCGCTGCTCCAGGGGATGCCGCCCGCGCCCGGTACGGCGGTGATGGCGCCGGGCACGCTGCACGGGCTCCAGCTCTGCGTCACCGACATCGAGGCGGCCCGCGCGGAGCTGGTGGCGCGGGGCGTGGACGTCTCCCCGGTGCGCCACCTCGGGGCGGCGGGGTGGGAGGACGGCAAGGGCGACACCTGGAACTCTTTCCTGACCTTCCGTGACCCGGACGGCAACGGCTGGGTGGTGCAGGAGGCTCCGTCGGAGCTGTCGCAGCGCTGAGCGGGGCGCGTCCCGGCGGGCCGCTCAGTCCTGGGCGCGGGCGGTGACCGGCGCGTCGGTCCGGTCACCGAGGAACTCGTACCAGCGGCGCTGCAGGCACAGGTAGCGGGTGTCGGCCTCGGCGAGGTCCAGGAAGGAGTCGACCGTCGAGGTCAGGCGCTCGGCGAGCCCCCGGTCGGTGAGCGCGCCGTCCTCGGCGAACTCCTGATGGGCCATCGCCAGGCTGAACATGTCGGGGTAGACCCGCGCCCCGAGGTGTTCCAGGGGGATGCGCAGCGCCCACAGGCCGCGGTTGCCTCCGACCATCGAGGGCGAGGCCGACACCAGCAGGACCTGCTTGTCCTTGAAGGGCTGCGGCCGGACGCGGGAGACCCAGTCGACGGCGTTCTTGACCACGCCCGGGACGGAGGCGTTGTACTCGGGCGAGGCGATGACCAGGGCCTGGGCCGCCTCGATCCGCTCGCGCAGGGCCAGTGCCCCCGGCGGCACCCCCTCGTCGGCCTCGAGGTCGCCGTCGTACAGCGGCATCGGGAAGTCCCCGATCATGGCGGGCTCGGCGGTGGCTCCCGCCCGGACCACCAGGCTCGCGACGAGGGCCGCCAGCCGCGCGTTGACCGAGCCGGTGCGGGAGGAGCCCGAGAGCACGAGCACGTGCAGCGAGGCCCTCCCGGTGAGGTCCCCGTCCTGGGGCCGGGCCGGGTCGGGCGGGAAGCGGTCCTGGTCGGTCGAGTTCACGGCTGTCTCCCTTGCCGGTAGGCGCCTTGCGGTGACGGCGGAGGCGGTGCCCGCAGCGGACTGTACGGCGCTCCCGGGGCGGCGGCGGGCCGGGCGCACCGTGTGCCGGCGGCGCGGCCCGCGGTAATCACCCGGGTGCCCGCCACGGCGCTCGCCGCTTCCGGCCGGCCGGTCGCGCACAGTCGTGGCAGCGCCGCGCGGGGCGGTGCCGTGTCCGAGGGAGTGACTGTGGTGGATGTGGGACGACGCGCCGCGATGGCGGCGCTGCTGGCGGCGGGGTTCGGTCCGGGCCCCAGCGCTCTGGCGGCCTCCGGTCCCCCGGTACGGAGGGCCGCCACGGCGGGTCCCCGGCCGCCGGCCTCGCTGCTGGGGCGGGAGATCCGTCGGCTGCCGACGTCCGGCAGGGTGATGGCGCTCACCTTCAACGCCGCGTGGGACGACAGCGGCCTCGACGCGGTCCTGGCCGAGCTGCGGCGCCGGGGGGCGGCCGCCACCTTCTTCCCCACGGGCCTGTTCGCCGAGGCCCGTCCCGCCGCGGTGCGCGCGATGGCCGCCGCGGGGCACGGGCTGGGCAACCACTCGCACACCCACCCCTACTTCGACGACCTCGCCACGGCGGAGCGGGAACGGGAGGTGCTCGCGGCCGACGCCGCGATCCGTACGGCGTCCGGGGCCGAGCCGCTTCCGTTCTTCCGGTTCCCGTACAGCTCCACCACGCCGGAATCGGTCGAGGACGTCAACGGCCTCGGCTACGCGGCGATCGAGTTCACCAACGACACGAACGGCTACCTGGGTCCGGCCGGCGGGATGACGGTGGACAAGGCGGTCAGCAGGGCGGTGGGCTCCTTCGCTCCCGGGGCGATCCTCCAGATGCACGTCGGCAGCAGCGCGGGCGACGGCGTCGTCCTCGACGCGCTGGCCCTGCCCCGGATCATCGACGCGGCCCTCGAGGAGGGCTACGGGATCGTCGACCTGCGGGAGTTCCTCACCGGGTCCTAGGGACGCGGAACCGCCCGTTCCCGCGGCCGTGGAGCCGCGGGAACGGGCGGTCGGGTGTTTACGCCCGTCCGGTCAGGACGGTGTTACCACCAGATGACGACGTAGCCGGATCCGCCGGGCTGTCCCGGCAGGCCGGCCGCGCCGGGAGCGACGCCTCCCGCCCCGCCGTCGCCGCCCTCGGCACCGCGCGGGGGCAGGGCGACGATGCCGTCGACGGGCAGACCGCCCTCGCCGACCGTCAGGCCCGTGCCGCCGGGCGTACCGGGGGCGCCCGTCCGGTTCACGCCGCCCGTGGAGCACGAGCCGTTGCCGCCCGCACCGTCGGCGCCGCCGGCGCCCGGGGTGGTCGTACCGCCGGCGCCGCCGCCACCGCCACCGCCGCCGGAGGCCGTGGCGAGCGTGGTGTTGGTCGTCGTCGCGACGACGGTGGAGTTGCCGCCCGCGCCGCCGTCGTCGCCGGCGCCGCCCGTCGCTCCGCCGCCGGCGCCACCGGCACCGCCGGTTCCCGCGTCACCGACGTCCACGCCGTAGTCGGCCAGCGGGGTCACGTTGAGGGTGCACCAGGTGAAGCCGCCGGCGCCGCCACCGCCGCCCGCGCCACCCGCGCTGGTGGCGGAGGCGCCACCGCCACCGCCGCCGCCACCGCCGGCGCCCCAGGCCTGGACGAAGACCGTCCTGACGCCCGCCGGGACGGTGAAGGTGTTGTCGGCGGTGAACTGCCGCAGCCCGTGCGGGAACTGGGAGGGCTTCTTCTTGTGGTCGCCCTTGTCGGGGTTCCGCTGCTTGTCCTGGGCCGTGGGGGCGTTGTCGCCCGGCTTCGGACCGTGCGCGGAGGCGGCGGGGGCGAGTGCCACCAGCTGGCCGGTCAGGGCCGCGGTCGCGGCGATGGAGGCGAGGAGCACCCGGGAACGCGTCCGGGGCCGTCGGGTCACCTTGTGAGCAGTGAGGTTCATGACTTCCTTCCCCGCCGGCGCCGAGAGCGCCGCGGGAGTGCGAGGGAACGGTTGCGTGAGCCCCCATGGCCTGTTGGCGGGCCCGGGCGCCTCTCCACGCGCTGCACATATCACCCCTCCCCCACGGCCCGGGCCGCAGCGACAGGCCGGGGGTGTGGGCCGGGCAGGTGAGCGGTTCGTCAACCCGGACCAACCCCCGCGGCCGTCCGGCGGGGACCACCGGTAGCGGCCGAATCGATTCACCACCCGTACGCCGGGCAGCGGCCGGGCCTCGCCCGGGCGGCCGGGCGCCCGGCGCGGGCTCCGTATCTCCGCGCCCCGCCGGACGGCCGGAACGCCGGGGTCCGGCTGCGGGCGCGGGGAGACCATGGGGCAGGATGACCGTGCGTTCGGAATGCGTACATCGACTCCAACAGCGCCGCGCACGGCACGATCTGACAGGTGACAAGGTGACGACACAGCACATACGGCGGCCCGCGGCCGCCCGCTCCCTCGCCCCCCACGGCGCGGAGGCGGGCCGGTGACCCGGGACCTCGTCCTGCACGACTGGATGGTGGCCGGCATCGCGCTAGCCTCCGGCGGCGTGGCAGGTCTGCTGCTGCGGGCGCTGATGAAGTGGCTGGCCAAGCACGCGAGCCGGACCCGCTGGAGCGGGGACGACGTCATCGTCGACGCGCTGCGGACGATCGTCCCCTGGGCCGCGGTCCTCGCCGGGACCGCGGTGGCCACTTCGGCGCTGCCGCTCACCGCGCGGGTCGCGGGTCTGGTCAACCAGACGCTGACGGCCGTGCTCATCGTCATCGCCACGCTCAGCGCGGCCCGGGTCGTGGCGGGTCTGGTCCAGTCGGTGGCCGCGTCCCGTACGGGCGTCGCGGCTTCCGCGACGATCTTCGTCAACATCACGAGGATCGTGGTGCTGACGATGGGCGTCCTCGTGGCGCTGGAGACCCTCGGGGTGTCGATCGCCCCGCTGGTCACCGCTCTCGGAGTGGGCGGTCTCGCGGTCGCCCTGGCCTTGCAGGACACCCTCGCCAACCTCTTCGCCGGGGTGCACATCCTCGCCTCGAAGACCGTCCAGCCGGGCGACTACATCCGGCTCACCAGCGGTGAGGAGGGGTACGTCGTCGACATCAACTGGCGCAACAGCGTGGTGCGCAACCTGTCGAACAACCTGGTGATCATCCCCAACGGCCGCCTCGCGCGGACGAACATGACCAACTTCACCCAGCCCGAGCAGAAGCTGTCGATCCTGGTCCAGGCCGGGGTCGGCTACGACAGTGACCTGGAGCACGTCGAGCGGGTGACCCTCGACGTCGTCGACGGCGTGATGGCCGACATCAGCGGCGGGGTCCCCGACCACGAGGCCGCCGTCCGCTTCCACACCTTCGGGGACTCCAGGATCAACTTCACGGTGATCCTCGGGGTGGGCGAGTTCAGCGACCAGTACCGGATCAAGCACGAGTTCATCAAGCGCCTGCACCAGCGGTACCGGGCGGAGGGCATCTCGATCCCGGCGCCCGCGCACACGGTCTCGCTCCAGCACGACGACCCCGGGGCGCGGCCGTACCCGCCCGTCCCGCACCAGCGGGACGGGTCGCCCGAGGCGCTGGCGGACCGGCGGCGGTAGCGGCCCCGAGGCCGGGCGCCGCCTCGGTGCCATGCCGCGGACCGTACCCCGGACGCGCCCGGCCGCGTGAGGACCTCGCGGGCGTTCCCCACCGGTATGTTCGGCGTCCTTCCCCCGCGACGAGGAGGCGGCGTGACGGTGCGCGAAGAGAAGGCCGTGAACGTGGGACCGGCGGGCATCGAGGTGGCCTACGAGCGCTGGGGGGAGGCGCAGGCCCCGCCCGTGCTGCTCGTCATGGGCCTCGCCCTCCAGATGCACGGCTGGCCCGACGGCTTCTGCGCGGAACTGACCGGGCGCGGCGTCCAGCCGGTCCGGTTCGACAACCGCGACGTGGGGCTCTCCTCGCACTTCCGGGACGCGCCGGTGCCCGATGTGCCGGCGACGCTCGCGGGGGACCTGTCGTCCGTGTCGTACTCCCTGTCCGACATGGCGGCCGACGCGGTGGGCCTGCTCGACGCGCTGGGGCTGGACAGCGCCCACGTGGTCGGCCTGTCGCTGGGCGGGGCGATCGCCCAGACGATGGCGATCGAACACCCCGGCCGGGTCCGGTCGCTGACGTCCATGATGTCCACGACGGGCGGCCCGGGGGTCGGCCTGCCGGACCCCACGGCCCTGAGCGCGCTGGCGGGGCCTCCGCCGAGGAGCCGCGAGGAGGTCGTCGAACGGATGGTCCACTCGGTACGGGTGCTGGGCTCGCCCGGATTCGCGTTCGACGAGGCCGCGGTCCGCGAGCGGGCCGGCCGGGCCTTCGACCGGTCGTACGACCCGCTCGGTGTCGCCCGCCAGGCCGTGGCCTCGGTGGCGTCGGGTGACCGTACGGCGCGGCTGCGGTCGTTGCGGCTGCCCACGCTGGTGATCCACGGGGCCGACGATCCGATGTGCCACGTCAGCGGCGGCCGGGCCACCGCTGAGGCCGTGCCGGGCGCCGAGCTCGCCGTCTTCGCCGGCATGGGCCACGACCTGCCGCGGGCCCTGTGGCCGGAGATCGCCGCGCTGATCACGGGCCTCGTCCACCGCACGGAGGCGGCCCGCTGAACCACCGGGCGCCGCTGGGCCGGACCGGCCCCGGACCGGCACCGCCGCCCGGGCTCGGCGCGGCGCGGCGCCGGCGGCCGGGCGGCCTCAGGCCGCCGGGTGGCCGGCGGGGGCCGGGTGATCGGCGGGGGCCGGGTGATCGGCGGGGGCCGGGTGATCGGTGTGGACGGTCGCGGCCGTCATCCTGGGGATCGCCCGGATCAGGGCGCGCTCGGCGGCGAGCGCCAGTCCGTGCGCCTGGACGACGGTCAGGTGGGGGCCGACCACGATGTCGGCCTCGGCGCGCAGGGTGTGGCCGATCCACCGCATGCGCAGCTGGCCGACGCCGAGGACGCCGGGCACCTCCCGCAGGGTGTGCTCGGCGGTGTCCACGAGGGCGGGGTCGACGCAGTCCATCAGCCGGTGGTAGACCTCGCGGGCGGCGTCCTTCAGGACGAGCAGGATGGCGAGGGTGATCAGCAGGCCGACGACGGGGTCGGCGGCCCGCAGGCCGGCCGCCGCGCCGGCGGCGCCCAGCAGGACGGCCAGCGAGGTGAACCCGTCGGTGCGGGCGTGCAGGCCGTCGGCGACCAGCGCGGCGGACCCGATCCGCCGGCCGGTGCGGATGCGCAGGCGGGCCACCCATTCGTTGCCGGCGAAGCCGGCCAGTGCCGCCGCGCAGACCGCCCACAGGTGGGTGACCTCCCGGGGGTGCAGGAGCCGGTCGACTGCCGCCCAGGCGGCGAGGGCGGCGGACGCGGCGATGGCCAGCACGATGAGCACGCCCGCCAGGTCCTCGGCGCGGCCGTAGCCGTAGGTGTAGCGGCGGTTGGGCGCCCGGCGGCCGAGGACGAAGGCGATGCCCAGCGGTACGGACGTCAGCGCGTCGGCGGTGTTGTGGACCGTGTCGCCCAGCAGCGCGACCGACCCGGACAGGACGACGATGACGGCTTGGGCGGCGGCGGTCGCCCCCAGCACCGCGAGGGAGATCCACAGCGTGCGCATGCCCTCGCGGGAGGCCTCCATGGCCGCGTCGACCTTGTCGCCGGCGTCGTGTCGGTGCGGGGTGAGCAGGTGCCGCAGCCGGCGCCGCCCGCCCTGGTGGTGATGGTGGTCGTGGCGGTGCGTGGAGGTACTGCGGCCGCTGCCCCGGTTGCCGTCCATGGGACCTACGTTGGCACAGGGAACCCGTTGCGGCTACAGCCGTCGTACGCGCCGTGACCAGGTGCGACGGGCTCGCATCTGCGCACGGTGTCAACGTGCGGGCGGTACCGCCGCGGGCCCGCTCCGCCGTGGATATCCTCATGGGCGTGATGAGCGAGGGCGCACCGTCCGACGGCCGGTGACGAACGTGGTGGGGGGCCGGGGGCTGGGGCGGGGTTTCGGGTGGCTGTGGGGGGCGTACGCGGTCAGCACGCTCGGGACGTGGCTCGCGTTCGACGCGTTCGCCTTGATCGCGATCCTCGTGCTGGGCGCCGGAACCGCCGAGGTGTCGGTGCTGGCGGCCGTGGGGCCCGCGGTCGGGGCGGCGGTGGCGGTACCGATCGGGCCGTGGGTGGAGTTCCGGCGCAAGCGGCCCGTGATGGTCGCCATGGACCTGGTGCGGTGCGCGGCGTTGGCCAGCGTGCCGGTCTCGTTCGCGCTCGGGCTGCTCGGCTTCGGCCAGCTGATGGTCGTGTCGGTCCTCGTGGGGGCGGCCGACATCGCCTTCGCGGCGGCCGGCGGGGCGTATCTGAAGGCGCTGGTGAGACCCGGGGACCTGCTCGTCGCGAACGGGCGGTTCGAGTCCACGACCTGGACGGCCACCGTGCTCGGACCGCCGCTCGGCGGGGCCGCGATGGGGTTGTTCGGGCCGGCGGTGACCGTGACGGCCAACGCCGTGAGCTTCCTCCTCTCCGCCCTCGGGATCCGCGCGATCCGCGGGACGGAGCCGCAGCCGGAGCACGCGAAGCCTCCGTCACGGCTGCGCGCCGGTGACCTGCTCGCCGGGTGGCGCCACATCCTGGCCGACTCCGCGCTGCGGCCGCTGTTCCTCAACACGGTGCTGGTCAACGGGCTGATCATGGCCACCGCCCCGGTCCTGGCCGTCCTCATGCTCGGCCCGCTCGGGTTCGCCCCCTGGCAGTACGGCCTCGCCTTCGCCGTGCCCTGCCTCGGGGGGCTGCTCGGCTCGCGGCTGGCGCCCGGGCTCGTCGCCCGGCACGGGCGGCACCGGGTCATGCGCGCCGCCGGGATCCTTCGGGCGTGCTGGCTGCCCGGACTGGCCTTCGTCGGCCCCGGTACCTCCGGCCTCGTGCTGGTCATGGCCGTCGAATTCGGGCTGATCACCTGTATGGGGGTCTTCAACCCGGTGTTCGCCACCCACCGGCTCGAACGGACCCCGGCGGACCGGATCGTCCGCACCCTGTCCGCGTGGTCCGTCACCGGCAAGGCCGCCATCGCCGCGCTGACCGCGCTGTGGGGCCTGCTGGCCGGCCTCGTCGGCCCGCGCGCCGCGATCTCCGCCGCCGGCCTGCTCGTCCTCACGACGCCGTTCCTGCTCCCCCGGCACGAGCACGCGGGGCAGCCGTGACCGGGAGGACACGGGTGAGGGAACTCAGAAGACGGCCGTGAGGAGCCCGACGAGGAGGCCCGCCGCCAGGCCCAGCACGATCACGCCCACCATCGCGGCCAGCGCCGCGAGTACGAACCCGCCCCCGTCCACCCTCTCGCCGCGGCGGGCGCAGGCGGACAGCCAGGCCGCCAGGGCGAGGAAGGGGACGAGGAGCAGACCGGTCGCGACGCCCAGGTTGCCGACGGCGAAACTGGACAGCTCGTACGCCTTCCCGCGCGCGGTCCGCACCGGCACCTCGGTGCCCGGCCGGTAGGTGTCGGCGGCCGTCTCCAACAGGATCTCCTCCTGCGGTCCGTCTCCCCCGCGGCCCGGGGCGTAGCGGCCCTTGCACTGCGTGCCGGCGGCGTAGCCCTCCACATCGGTGGCCTCGTAGCACTCGGCGACGGTCAGGACGCCGTCCACGGGCCCGAAGCCGAGTACGGCGGCCAGTTGCGGGCCGGGCAGGAGCCAGACCAGCCAGGCGGCGAAGGCGAGGGTCGCCGCCGATGCGAACGCGGCCGCGCCCCGGGCCGCCTTGCGTGCACCATCCCGCACTCCGTGCACCCCCTCCCCGGTGGGCCCATACCCCCGGCGGGGGGTACCTCATGCGGGCCGCCCCCAAGTAGCCACCGTCCGCCATCCGCCATATGGGGTGCCGACGCCCGCGCGGGGTCCCGCGCGGCTCCTAGGATGAGGCCCGCTGCGGCCCCGGTAGCGCGCCGCAGTACGGGTTCACGGGCAGGGAGTTGTGAGAATGAAGCGGTTGCGGGTACTGGTGGCGGTCGGAGTCCTGGCGCTGGCATCGGCGGGAGCGGGCACGGCCCAGGCGGATTTGTCGGCCCGGGCCTCCGGCGGCACGGACTGCCCGGCCGCCGAGATCTTCGCCACCGACAACACCGCCGTCATCACGGATCCGGCCGATCCCCGGCTGCGGACGCGGCTGAAGCGCTTCGACCACGAGGTGCGGGAGATCATCCGCTCCCACGGGGCGCGGCCGGGGTCCTCGACCCTGCTGGACGGGGTGTTCTGGTCCGAGAACGAGCAGCAGGCGACCTACGAGCGTTCGCGGGAGTTCGACGTCGAGCAGGTCAACGCGGACGGACTGCACCACATCGCCGACGTCATCCGCAAGCAGTACCGGCAGGAGTCGGTGCTGACGTTCCGCTGTCTGCCGCGCACCTCGCCGGAGACGGACGCCGTCGAGATCCAGGCCGAGGGCGTCAGCGCCACCCGGCTGCACGACGCGCTGATGGCCGACCCCGTGGCGCGGGTTCGGCTCGGCGGCGGCTCGGTGGCCCTCGACGGGCGGCTGATCCTCATCGCGCCGCTCGCCGACCTGCCGCTCGCCCGGAAGTTCACGGCCGGGCTCGGGGTCGACTGGAACTCCGCCGAGGTCCGCTACGGGGACGAGGAGTTCGTCGCGTAGACCGCGCCCCGTCCGGTCGGCGGACCGCTCCGGAGCGGCCCCGGCCGGCGCGCTACGCTGCACGTCCGCGGGGGCCGACGACAGACGGGCAAGGTGCACATGTTCGAGCCGGCGCAGGAGAATCCGTACCCGGACAGCCACGTCCTCGGGGAGGGTCCCGACCCGCATCCGCTGCTGGCGCCGGTGCTGCCCCTGCTCGGGCGCTGGCACGGACGGGGGCGGGGCGAGTACCCGACCCTGGCGCGGGACTTCCGGTACGAGCAGGAGATCACCTTCAGCCACGACGGCCGGCCCTTCCTGCGCTACGAGGCACGGGCGTGGCTGACCGACGGCGCCGGGGCCCCCGTGCGGCCGGCGGGGCGCGAGACCGGCTGGTGGCGGGTGACGCCCGACGCGACCCTGGAGGTGGTGCTCGCGCATCCGACCGGCATCGTCGAGACGTACGTCGGGCGGGTCCGCGGCACGGCCGCGGCGGAGCTCGAGATCGGGATCGAGACCCGGGACGTGTCGCTGACCCCGCTGGCGAAGGAGGTCACCGGCACCCGCCGCCACTACACCCTCGACGGCGCCGGCCTGACGGTCGTCCACGACATGGCGGCCGTGGGGCAGCCCCTCCAGCACCACTTGACGACCCGTCTGGTCCGCCGGGTGTGACGCCGGGACGGCCGCGGAGGGGGACGCCGGATGCGCGGGGAAGCCGCTGCGATCCGGCCGGGCGGGGCGCTCAGGCGGAGGAGCCGCTGTCCACGACGAGGTCGGTCCCGACCACCGAGCCGGCCGCGGGCGAGGCCAGGTAGAGCACGGCGGCGGCCACTTCCTCGGCCTCCGCGACCCGGCCGAGCGGGTTCTCCGACGTGACCCGTTCGGCCCGGTCGGCCTCGGTCTCGCCGGGCAGCAGCGACATCGGCGCGGCGGCGGCTCCGGGGCTGACCGCGTTGATGCGCACCCCCTCGTGGATGTGGTCGAGGGCGGCGGCGCGGGTGAGGGCGGATACGGCCGCCTTGGAGGTGATGTAGGCGGCGGCGTTCGGGATCCGCTTGTGGGCGCCCAGGTTGGAGGAGATGTTGACGATGGCGCCGCCGCCGTTCCGCCGCATGTGCGCGATCTGGTGCTTCATCGCCAGCCAGACGCCGGTGACGTTGGTGCGCAGGACCACGTCCCAGTCCTCCTCGCTGACGTCGCCGACCGGCCCGGTGCCGCGGAGTATCCCGGCGTTGTTGACCGCGACGTCCAGTCCGCCGAAGCGGGCGACGCTCTCCCGGACGAGGTCCTCCAGCCGGCCCGAGTCCGTGACGTCGGCGGGGACGGCGGCGGCGGTGCCGCCGGCCGCCTCGATGAGGGTGACCGTCTCGTCGAGGGTGGCGGCGGTGCGGCCCGCGGCGACGACGCGGGCGCCCTCGGCGGCGAAGGCGAGTGCGATGGCGCGGCCGAGGCCGGAGCCCGCCCCCGTCACCAGGACGGTCTTGCCGGTGAAACGGTTCATCTTCGGTGACTCCTTCGAGGGGCGGTCAGCCCCATATTTGAACGAGCGGTTCAGAATTTGGGCATCCGGAAGCGCGGCCGCGGAAACGGGCGCCGGTCCGGTCAGTCCAGCAGGGCCAGGGCCTGCTCCGCCGCGTCCCGGACGCGGGCGGGGTCGTCCGAGGCCTTGCCGACGACGCGGACGCCCTGGAGCAGGACCAGCAGCATCCGGGCGAGCGCGCGCGGGTCGCTGCCCGCGCCCAGCTCCCCCTGCCCCTCGGCCCGCAGGAGCGCCGAGTGCAGCAGGGTCTCGAAGCGGTCCCAGCTCACCTCGACCCGCCGGGCGGCAGCGGCGTCGTGGGGGGCCAGCTCGGCCGCCGTGTTGGTGACGAAGCAGCCGCTGCGCCGCTCCCCGGGGGACGTGGCCTCCGCGGCGAAGCGGCGCACCACGGCCCGCACGGCGGGCAGCGCGGGTCCCGGCGCGGAGAGTTGGGCAAGGAGCAGCGGGTCGTACGTCTCGGCGTAGCGGTCCAGCGCCTTCAGGTAGAGCTCGTGCTTGCTCCCGAAGGTCGCGTAGATGCTGGCCCGTCCGATGCCGAGGTGCTCGACGAGGTCCGCCACCGACGTCGCTTCGTAGCCGCGCCGCCAGAACAGCTCGAGGGCCGACTGGAGCGCGGCGTCCGGATCGAATTCCTTGGTCCTTGCCACAGGGAAGATCATAAAGCTATCTGGAACGAACGGTCAATAACGCGGTGGGGTACGGAACCAGGGGGTCCCCCGGCGCGCCGCGCCGCCCCATCCGTGTTGTCCTCGTAGGGGAGGGCAGGGGAGGGCAGGAAAGGTTTCGGAACGTACTCGGAGGACCGAGGAGGAACCATGGACAGGAACCTGCGGGCCCGCGACATCATGACCCAGGGCGTGCAGTGCATCCGCGAGGACCAGTCCCTGCAGGACGCGGCGCGCATGATGCGCGAGCTGAACGTCGGATGCCTGCCGATCTGCGGGGACGACCAGCGCCTCCAGGGCCTGATCACCGACCGCGACATCGTCGTCAAGTGCTGCGCCGACGGCAGGGACCCGGCGAGCATGCGGGCCGGGGAGCTCGCCGGCAACCTGCACTGGATCGACGCCGACAGCAACGCGCAGGAGGCGCTGGACACCATGGAGGTCCACCAGATCAAGCGGTTGCCCGTCATCGACGTGGAGGGCGGCCACCGCCTGGTCGGCATGATCACCGAGGCCAATCTGGCGAGGAACCTCTCCGACGCGGACATCGCGGAGTTCGCGGTCCGGGTGTACGCCGCCAACTGAGCGGAGGATCCGCCCGCCGTCGGCCGTGACCACCGGGCCGCCGGCTCGTTGAAAGGGCGGTCAGCGAAGTGCGCAGGGCGCCGGCCGGGCACTTCCAGCCCGGTCGGCGCCTTGTGTCCTCGGGGCCCGGGAACGCGCGGGGGCCGGCCGGCGAAGCCGTCGGCTGCGGTTCCCGTCCGCCGTCGTCCGGGATCCTGGAGAGAGCCGAGTTGCGCACCCGCGGATTCCCGCTGACGCCCCTCACCTCCGCTCTGGCCTGCGGGCTGGTCACCCTGGCCGCGGCGGGTGCCGAACCGGCCGGCGCTCCCCCGCCGCCGCGCGGCGCCACCCTGACCTCGGTCGGCGCCGCCGTCCTCGCGGACGCCCGGACCCCCTTCAGCATGCTGGCCGTCACGGCGCCCGCCGGCGGGCCGGGCGGGACCTACCGGGTCCGCGCCCGGGAGCGGGGCTCCGGCCGCTGGACGCCGTGGACGGCGGTGGAGGCCGGGGAGCCGTGGTGGGCCGGGCCTTCCGACGCCGTGGAGGTACGTGCGGCCGGCGTCGGTGAGGAGCTGCCGGCCGGGGTGCGCCTGGACCTGGTCGACCCGGGCCCGGATCCGGGGCCGGCGCGGCCCGGACCGGCCGCCGGGCCGGTTCCGGTGGTCCACGCGGTGGCGGGCCCCGCGGCCTCCCGGCCCCGCGTCGTCCCCCGCGTCCGCTGGGGCGCGGCCGAGGATCCCGGCGAGCCCGTCGTGTACGGCAGGGACGTCAAGGCCGTGTTCGTCCACCACACCGCCCAGAGCAACGACTACGAGTGCTCCGACTCCCCCGCCGTCGTACGCGGTCTGCAGGCCCTCCACCGGCGGGTCAACGGCTGGAAGGACCTCGGCTACAACTACGTGGTCGACAAGTGCGGCACGGTCTTCGAAGGACGGGCCGGCGGCTCCGGACGGCCGGTCACCGGCGCGCACACCCTCGGCTTCAACCAGGACACCCTGGGCGTCGCGGTGATCGGACGGTACTCCGGCCTGGAGGCGCCGCCCGCGGCCACGGCGGCCGTCGCGCGGCTCGCGGCCTGGGCACTCGGCCGGTACGGGCACTCCCCCGCGGGCACCGTCGAGCTCAGCGCCTCCGTCGACAACGGGCGCTTCCGGGTCGGCGAGCGGGTGACGGTGGAGCGGATCTCGGGCCACCGCGACGTCTTCGCCACCGAGTGCCCCGGAACCGCCCTCCACCGGCAGCTGCCGGCCCTCCGGGCGCTGGCCTCGGACCCCTTCAACGGCGTGCTCGCCGGCCGCTGACCGCCCAGGCGCGGGCGGTCAGGGCGAGGGGGGTGACGTAGCCGGGGCGCGGGACCCTGCCCGGAGAGGAGGGGTTCCCCCAGGTCCGCGGAGTCCAGTCCGCGAACACGGTGGGCACCTCGTCGGCGGCGGTCACACCGGATGGCCGTCGGGCCCGGTGCGGCCGGACTGGCTGGAGAACTTGTTGAGGAAGACGTCGTACAGGCCGTCGGGCCGGCGGGTGAGGGTGGCGCCGTCCTGCCAGGTGCCGTTCTCGTCCCACCACTGGCTGCCGTACGGATCACCCTGGTTCTGGTGGATGTTGTGCATGCCGAGCCCGTGGTCGAAGGGCTCTCCGAAGACCATGATCTCCCGGCCGGGCACCAGGATGGGTTCCAGTGCCCGGGCGGCGTCGAGGTTGGAGCCCGAGATCCAGGCGCGGGGCGGGTTCAGCCGGTTCAGCCGGTTCAGGAGGTCCTGGAGCCAGGTGGGCGGGCGTACGGGGAGGGCGCAGCCCGGGCGGTGCTGGAGGGCGGGATGGCGCAGGTAGTCGAGGGCGCCGGAGCCCGGGCTCATCGAGAGGTCGTGGTAGCCGGGGTCCAGGGAGGGCACCGGGTCGAGGACGGAGGGGGCCAGGGTGAACGTCTTCCACTGGACGCCGGTGGTGGACTGTTTGCTGTCCACGTCGACGGCGCACCGGTACCGGCCGGCGGGCGCGTCCACCTCCAGGTTGACGTGGAACCAGCGCCCCTGGGTGTCGGGCCGGTCTCGGAAGTGGCGGTGCAGCGTTCCCGACAGCACCCCGTAGGAGTCGAGCGGCATGACGGCCAGTCAACCACCGTCCCGGCGTCCGGCGCCGTGACGCGCGGGGTACCGTCGCCCCGGCCCCCGGCCGGCCCAGTCCTTCCCGGGTCGGCCGCGCGGCGTCCGGGAGGACGCGGTCGTGCCGCACCGGTCCCGGCGCTCAGTTCGCGCAGCTGGTGTCGCGGGCGGGGCGCTGGCCGGTGGTGAGGAACCGGGTGACGGTGCGGTCCCCGCAGGCGTTGCCGTTGCCGAGGTAGACGCCGTGGCCGCCCTGCTCGACGGTGACGAGTACGGCCCGGTCGCCGAGGGCCTCACGCATCTTCAGGCTCTTGGAGTGGGGCGTGGAGGGGTCGCGGCGGCTCTGGATCATCAGGATGCCGGAGGGGCCGTGGTTGGTGATCTTGGTGGGCTTGTGCTCGGGGGCGTCCTTCCAGAAGGAGCACGGGAGCACGTTGACCGGCATGCCGGCCGTCAGCGGGTGGCGGGCCCGGTCCTCGTCGACGGCGCGCTGCCGGTCGGCCCGGGAACCCCCCGGCCAGGCCACGTCGTTGCACAGGACCGCGACGAGCTGGGCGGCGTCCTCGTCGCGCAGCGGGCGGGCGAGCTCCGGGGGGAGGGCGGGGGTGTGGGCCGGGTCGCGCAGGGCGGCGACGAGCCGGGCGAAGCCGGGGAAGGCGGAGTCGCTGTAGAGGGTGTTCTGGAGGGCCTGGCGCAGGCCGTTGCCGGTCAGGGGCACGCCGGGGGTGGTGGACGGGCGGGGCGCGCGGTCCAGGGAGGCGAAGAGCGAGAGCAGGAGGGGCTCGACCTCCTCGGGGCGCTGCGCCAGCCGCAGACCGTCCTTGTCTCGGTCGGGGTGGGCGGCCCAGGCGGCGAAGTCGGGGAAGCGGTCGTCGGAGCCCTGGGCCATGTTGGCCAGCCAGCCGCGGGCGACGCGCTTGGGGTCGGGGTCGCCGCTGCTGTCGAGGACCCAGCGGTCGGTGCGCCCGGGGTACGTCTGCGCGTACACGGCGCCCACGTAGGTGCCGTACGAGACTCCCCAGGCGGAGAGCTTGCGCTCGCCCAGGGCCGCGCGGAGGCGGTCCATGTCGCGGACCTGGTTGGCGGTGGTGAAGCTCCGCAGCACGGGTCCGCCGTTGCGGGCGCAGGCCTCGGCGGTGCGGCGGGAGCGGGCGAGGTTCTCGGTGATGTCCCCGTCGGGGGCGGGCCAGGAGCGCAGGGCGGTGAGGTAGCGGTCCTCGGGGGCGAGGCCGCAGCTCGCGGTGGTGGAGCCGCCGACGCCGCGGGGGTCGAAGGCGACGAGGTCGTAGGCGCCGGCGAGCTGCTGCTGGAGGGCGGGGCCCTTCTGCGTCAGACGCTGTACGCCGGAGCCGCCCGTGCCGCCGGGGATCACGACGAGGGTGCCGCGCCGGGCCTGGGGGCGGTCACTGCGGATCCGGGAGACGGCCACGCTGATCTGCGGACCGCGCGGGTCGTCGTAGTCGAGCGGTACGGGGAGGTCGGCGCACTCCTGGGTGGCGGGCCCGCCCGGCTTGGCGCAGGGGTGCCAGTCGAGCCCGGGCACCTCCGTGCGGGGGCCGGCGGCGGCCTGCGCCGGGAGGGCGGAGGCGGTGAGGGCGGTGGCGGCGGCCGCGGCGGAGAGGGTCAGCAGGAGGGCCTTGCTCCGGGAAATCGTCATGCGGCAAGCCTCGTGCAGTGCGCCCGGGCGGCCCATCCGGCAGACCGGCCGCCCGGGGGTGGGGCTAACCCCCCTACAGGAAGGCTCCGTTGACCCGGTGCGCGGGACAGCAGGAGTCGCGGTGCATCTGGCGCAGCACGGGCCGCCAGGCCCGGTCGGGGGTGACCGGACCGGGGAAGGCGGCTTCCAGGGCGTCGCGTTCGTACGGGGTGCCTGCGCGGAGGACCGCGCGGACGCGGACCAGGTCGTCGAAGTCGGTGAAGGGGTCTCCGTCGATGAGGGTGAGGTCGGCGAGCCTGCCCGGTTCGGCCGTGCCGAGGTGCTCGGCGGCGCCGTAGACGCGGGCGGGGGTGCGGGTGGCGGTGGTGAGGGCCTCGGCGGGCGAGAAGCCGTACCGGTGGAGGGCGCGCAGGGCGAGGTGGAGGTGGAGGCCGACGGGGGTGAGGGGGGCGTCGGTGCCGAGCGCGACGCGGCCGCCGCCCGCGAGGACGCTCCGGTAGACGGCGACCTCCCGCTCCAGCGCGGTGTTCTGCTCGGGGCTCGGCGGGCGGGCGGCGGCGGTCCGGAGGGCGGCCACGTCCCAGGGCGGCATCATGGCCGTGACCCGCCGGTCCGCGGCGAGGGAGGGGTCCGCGCCGATGAGGGGCAGGGCGGTGAAGGGGGTGGCGACGAGGTCGAAGCGTCCGTGGGTGTAGACCTCCAGGGTGTCCTGGTGGGTGTGGCCGGCGGGGGTGGCGCCGTGGCCGTACTCGGCGCGTTCGGTGGCGATCAGGTGCGTGGTCAGGTCCTGGCCGGACTGGATGCCCGGGGCGCACAGGTGGGAGCCGGAGCGGACGCCGAGCCGTTCGCGGGCGAAGCGGGCGGCTTCTTCCATGAAGGCGTAGGGGGCGCGGACGTAGGTCTTGACGAAGTCCCAGTCCAGGGCCTCGGCGCGGGCAAGGGAGCGGGCGAGTCCGGCGTGCGTGCGGTGGGCGCGGCCCATGCTGTAGGCGACGCGGGAGCCGTCGAGGAGTTCGCCGCCGGCCAGCAGCCGGGGGGAGGCGAGGCGGCCGGAGCGGATGTCCTCGCGCAGGCGGGCCTGTTCGTAGGCGGAGCCGCCGAGGGAGACGGCGGTGGTGATGCCGTAGGCCAGGTGGAGGGCGCCCTGGCGGGCTCCGTAGGTGTAGGGGTACGGGTGGACGTGCGCGTCCCACAGTCCCGGCAGGACGGTGCCCCGGGAGGCGTCGACGGTGCGGGCGGCCCGGCGGCGCGGGCGGTGCGGTTCGATAGCGGTGATGCGGCCGCCGCTGATGAGCAGGTCGACGTCGGGGCGGGGCGGGGATCCGGTGGCGTCCCACAGCAGTCCGGCGTGCACGACGGTGTCGACGGGCTCGGGGCGGCGGTAGGAGAGGGCGACGGGGACGGTGCGGGGTGCCCCTTCGGGGGTGCCGTCGGGGCGGAGGCCGAGCAGCCGCAGGCGGGCGCAGGACTGGTAGAGCAGGGTGCGGGAGTCGGCGGACCAGGACGGGTGGTCGGCGGGTTCGTCGGTGAGGCGGCGGGCGGGGCCGGCGGGGGTGCCGTCGGGGGTGACGGGGAGCAGCCACAGGGCCGATTCGGCGACGCAGGCCAGGAAGCGGCCGTCGGGCGACCAGACGGGGCCGGCGGCGTAGCGGTCGGAGAGGGAGGTGTGCGGGGCGAGGGCGTGGAGGCGGGCGGAGCCGGTGGCGGTGTCGACGATCCGGATCAGGTTGTAGCCCTCGCGGAAGCGGCGGCTGAGCCGGTTGCGGTCGCAGAGGGCGAGGTGGCGTCCGTCGGGGGACCAGCTGGGCGGGCTGGGCAGGCCTCCGCCGCCGAGGGCGGCCACGAGCGGGGTGTCGGTGCCGGAGGCGAGGTCGCGGACGATCAGCCGGCCGGCGAGGTCGAGGGCGGCGAGCCGGGTGCCGTCCGGGGACAGGGAGCCGTAGACCCGGCCGGGCGGGGAGAGGACGCTGTCCCCGCCGTCGGCGAGTTCCCTGCGGCGTACGGTGTTCAGCCCGTCACGGTCGTCGGTGTAGAGCAGGGCCCGGCCGTCCGGGGTCCACACCGGGCCCTGGACGTAGGCGGTGGCGGGGGCCTGGAGGATCCGGCGCGGGGGTCCCCCGGCGACGGGTGCGGTCCACAGGGCGCCGAGCGCGGCGAAGGCGACGCTGCGGGCGTCGGGCGAGAGGGCGGGCAGGTGGATGCCGCGTACGGGGCGGGGGTGCTCGGCTTCCAGGTCGTACTCCTTGACCCGGTAGCGGGGGCGGGGCACTTCGAGGGTGGCGTCGAGGGGGATCTCGTGGGCGGTGCCGTCGCGGTGGGGGCGGATCACCCGGAACCGGCCGTCGAGGGTGATCAGCAGGCGGTCGTCGCCGATCCAGCGCGGGGGCGCGGGGGCGAGGTCGCCGTCGAGGGCGACGGGGCGGCCGTCGGCGTGGAGGGTGAGGTGCTCGGCCCGGCGGGGGCCGGGGGCGGCGGACAGCCAGGCGGTGCGGCCGGACGGGGAGAGGGCGGGGGCCAGCATGCTGCCGGCGGCGGCGGTGTGTTCCGTCCGTACGGGACCGGTCCCGTCGGCGGCGACGGAGGCGAGGACGCGGGCGGTGAGGGTTTCGCCGGACGGGGTGGCGCGCGGGAAGAGCACCCGGCCGCCGTCGGGCGAGAAGACCGGGTCGAGGTCCTCCCAGGCGCCGTCCTGGCCGGGTCCGTCCTGGCCGGGTGCTCCGGTGAGACGGCGCAGGCCGCCGTCGGCGAGGGAGACGGTCCAGATCCGGTACGGGCTTCCGGCGACGGGGTCCCCGCCGCGTTCGGAGCAGAAGGCGATGGTGCGGCCGTCGGGCGACCAGGCGGGCGCGCGGTGGTCGAAGGGGCCGTCGGTGAGGCGGCGCAGGCCGGTGCCGTCGGGGCGCATCACCCAGATGTGGAAGGTTCCGCCGCGGTAGGCGCTCATGGCCACGCGGCTCCCGTCGGGGGAGAACACCGGGCGGCCGGGTTCCAGGTCGGGCGGGGTGAGGCGGGTGGCGGGCCCGCCGTCCGGGGGCAGCGACCAGAGGACGTTCTGCACCTCGGCGATGACGCGCCGCCCGTCGGCGGTGGCGGTGGCCGCGCCGTTGGTGGCGCGGGTGAAGCGCAGCACCGCCCGGTCCCCGTCGGGGGGTCCCTGCGCCGGCGCGGCCGCCGCGCCGCCGGGGGCGCGGAGCCCGGCCAGTGCCGTCAGCGCCCCGGCCGAAGCCGCCCGCAGTACCGTCCTGCGCCCCATCCGCATCCCGGTCACCCGTCCCGTGTGTCGTACCTGCCCGACTGTCCGTCAGGCGGCCAAACGATCAGGACCCCGGCCGGGCAACGGGGACGGGTCCGCCCCGGCGGCCGCGGGGGCCGCCGGGGCGGGGAGGGCGCGGGGCGTCAGGAGATGCGCATGTTGGCCATCATGCCCATGGCGCCGTGGTCGAACAGGTGGCAGTGGTAGACGTAGGTGCCGCGGTAGCCGTCGAAGGTGGCCTGGAGCTTCACGGTCTCGCCCGGCTTGAGGGGCACGGTGTCCTTCAGGCCGGTCTCGGGGCCGGAGGTGACGGGCTTGCCGTTGCGTTCCAGCACCCGGAACTGCACCAGGTGCATGTGGAAGTTGTGCGGGGCGACCTTGTTGCTGTTCGTCACGGTCCAGATCTCGGTGGCACCGTAGGCGATGTCGGTGTCGATGCGGTCCATGTCGTACGTCTTGCCGTTGATGTACGCGCTGCCGCCGGGGGCCTCGTCCATCCGCATGTCGAACTCGCGCTGGACGGTGGCCGGGCCGAGCGGCGGCAGGGTGCGCAGCCGGGCCGGGACGACGCTGTGGTCGGGCGCGGTGCGGGTGACACGGAACTGGAGCACCTTGCCGACCACGTCCGCGGACTCGAACGGGGCGATGTCCTTGTTGCGCAGCTCGATGACGGTGCCGACGGGGTAGCGGGAGAAGTCGATGACGACGTCGGCGCGCTCGCCGGGGCTGATCGCGACCACGTTCGTGCGGTGCGGCTCGGGCAGCAGGCCGCCGTCGGTGCCGATCTGGACGAGCTCGGAGTCGTCGGCGAGGTGCAGGTCGAAGAAGCGCTGGTTGGAGGTGTTGGTGAGGCGGAAGCGGTACTTGCGGGCCGCGACCTCGAAGAACGGCCAGGACTTGCCGTTGGCGAGGACGACGTTGCGCTTCATGAAGTCGCCCATGGCGTAGACGAGCTCGCCGCTCTCGAGGAAGCGTGCGTCGCGCAGCGAGATCGGGACGTCGTACTGGCCGGAGGGCAGGCGCAGGCGGCGCTCGATGTCGTCGGTGAGGATGTAGGTGCCCGTCATCCCGCGGAAGACGTTCTCCGACTCCATGTGGTGGGCGTGGTCGTGGAACCACAGGTTCGCGTGCGGCTGGGTGTTGGGGTAGGTGTACGTCTTCGTACCGCCGCCGGCCGGGATCAGGTCCATCGGGGCGCCGTCGCTGTCCTGCGGGACGTGGGCGCCGTGGAGGTGGATCGAGGTGGGGACGGCGAGGGAGTTCGTCTGCTTGATCACGACGCGCCGGCCCGACTCGGCCTTGATGACGGGCCCGGGGAAGGAGCCGTTGAAGGTGCGCAGCGGGGTCTTGAGCCCGGGCACGATCTCCTTGGTGGCTTCCTTCAGGGTCATGCGGTAGTAGCTGGTGGTGCTCGTGGTCCGGTAGGGCTGCAGGACCGGGGGCACGGGCATCTTCTGCGTGAACTTGGTTATGGACGCGGCGTCGAGTTCGGCGGCGCCCGCGGCGTTGCGGGCCGGCTCTGCCGTGGCGGCGTTCACGGCGGGCAGCAGCATGCCGCCGGTGCCGACGATGCTGGTGGCGGCGACGCCTGCCCGGAGTGCGGTCCGTCGAGTGATCACATTTCCCCCGTGGGTGTGGCCCGGCGCCTCGTGTGCCGGTCGGTCGGGTTGGCGCAAAGTGCGCGGTGGCTGGACGGGGAGAGCCTGTTCGATTGCGCTCGCGCGGCGCTGGTGCGGATGTGGAGGGCTGGTGAGGTGGCCGGAAAGGCCGTACGTACGATGCCCACCGGTGTTCGATACGGAGGAGGGGGACCCGGAACCGATGGACGGGCTGACGGAGCGCCGGAAGCCGGCGGAGAGCGGCAGGGCGACGGAGGGAACCCGTGGGCTGTTGCTCGGGCTGGCGCTCGGGGAGTCGCTGGGCGCGGCGCGGGGCGGGCCGGCGCCGGCGGGGGTGCTGCGCGCGGGGGTCTGCACCCAGCTGGCCTGCTTCACCGTGGAGGGTTCGGTACGGGCCAGCGTGCGCGGCAGCCACAAGGGCATCTGCCATCCCCCGTCGGTGCTGTGGCACGCGTACGGACGCTGGGCGTACCTCCAGGGGATCGCGCGCGAGCACGTGCGCGGGCGCTGGGACCGGTCGGGCGGTGCCCGGGAGTGGCCGGACGGCTGGCTCGCCGGGGTGCCCGCGCTGGCGGAGCGGCGCGGCAGCGCCCCGGCCACCGTCGAGGCCCTGTCGGGGCCCTGGCAGGGCACGCTGGAGGAGCCGGCGACGCGCAGCCGCGGCTGGCACGCGGTGGGCCGGACGCTGCCGCTGGCGCTGTGGGGCGACGCCCGGTCGCCGAAGTACGTCCGGCTGAGGCACCACCAGCTGCGCGAGGTGGCGGCGCTGACCCACGGGGATCCGGGGGCGCAGTGGGCGGCGGTGTGCGCGACCGTGCTGGCCGCGCACTGTCTGGTCGCGGAGTCGGTGCGCGGGGCCGCCGGGGACGCGCTCGCGGCGCTGGGCGGGGTGGAGGACGTACCGCGGGCGGAGCTGGGCCCGCTGGCCGAGGCGCTGGCCGGGGCGGCCGCGCATCCGGGGGATCCGGTGCGGCTGGCGCGGTTGGCGCCGGACGCGACGGCGTGGTCGGCGGTGCTCGGGGGACTGTACGCGGCGGCTTCGTTCCCGGAGCGCGGGGAGGTGGAGCGGGCGCTGCGGTTCGCGGCGGGGGCGCCCGACGGGCAGGCGGTCGCCTGTGTGGCGGGGGCGCTGCTGGGCGCGGCGCACGGGGCTCAGGCGCTGCCGGTGGGGCTGGTGAGCCGGCACGAGCTGGCGTGGGTGCTGGACACCCTGGCGCGGGACCTGTTGTCGGAGCTGCGGGAGTCGCCGGGCGGCGGCGAGTACGAGAAGGGCTGGGACCCGTACTGGTTGCACCGTTACCCCAGCTGGTGACGGGCGTTGGACCGTCCGGGCGGTGCATCGGGGGGTCTTGCGCGGCTGGAGCGATCACGCCCCCTCGGCGGGGGCGCAGCCAGGGATATTGGATGGACGGCGCCGTGTACGCGCTCACCCCGGCTTCTTGACGCTTCATCACAGTGGAGGCAATGCGTGATGCGCACACGGTCGGTCCTGGTGGCCGTCGCCCTGCTCGCGGCCCTGTCGCAGACGGCGGACGGCGCGGTCGCCGCGGGCGGGCCCCTCTCCCCCGCCGGACGGGCGGCCTTCGACGGGCAGGCGGGTCACGACGTGGCCCTGTACTGGATCAGGGGCGCGGGGAACACCGGATGGGCGGCGGCCCAGGAGTTCACCACCGACGACGACCGGCTCTCGCGGGTCTCGCTCTTCCTCGGCGGTACGGCGGCGGCGGGGAGGCTGACCGTGCAGGTGCGTACCGCCCGGGGCGACGCCGGCTCGGCGATCGCCTCGGCCACCGTCGACCTGGCCGCCCTGGGCGGGGCGGGCACGGGCTGGGTGGAGGTGCCGATGAATGCGGCGCTGCGGCCGGGCGCCCGGTACCACCTGTTCGCCCAGGCCACCACCGCCGAGGACAAGAGGGTCACCTGGTACGGCACGCGGACGGCCCCGGCCGGCTTCCCGGCGGCCGCGCAGTTCGACCCGGCCCGGGGCGAGTGGCGGCCGGGTTCGGGCCGCCTGGCCTTCTACGTCAACCCGACGGGCTCCGAGCGGTGCGGGGAGACCGAGGCCTGTTACGTACCGGCCTCGACGAGGCCCGCCCGGACGGCGGGCCTGCTCTTCAACGGGCGGGCGGTGGAGACCGTGAGCCCGCCCTTCGCGGTGGGCGCCCGCTACGTGGAGGGCAGCAACGTGCTGGTGCTGCCGTCGGGCCGCTGGCGCTACCTGCCGGAGGGCGCGGACAAGTCCCGGGTGGTCGAGGCCGGCGACCCGGGCGCGCTGGACCAGATCTCCGAGTCCCAGCGCTGGCTGGCGCAGGGGCTGGTCCCGGGGGCGGCCGGGGCCCGCCGCGAGAGCGCCGGGCGGGCGCTGCTGTCGATGCGGGCGCTGCTGCGGCCCAACGGGGCCTTCGCCGCGGCCTGGCACCCCTTCTGGGACTTCTCCTGGCCGCGTGACGCAGCCTTCGCGGCGGCCGCCTTCGCGCACACCGGGCACGACGAGGAGGCGTACCGGATCCTGCGCCACAGCGCCGCGACACAGCGGGCGGACGGCACCTGGGAGGCCCGTACCAAGCTCGACGGCTCGGGACCGCCGGATTCCCGGCCGTGGCAGCTCGACGCCAACGGCTGGGTCCCCTGGGCCGCCTGGCAGTGGTACCGGACCGCGCCCCGAGCGGGCCGGGAGGAACGGCTGCGCGGGCTGTACCCCGCGCTCGCGAAGGCCGCCGACTACGCGGCGGCCTCGCTCGACGGCGAGGGGCTGCCGCCGGCCTCCCCCGACTACTGGGAACTGCCCACGCAGACCGCCAACCTCGGCACCGCCGCACCGCTGCTGTCCGGCCTGCGGGCCGCCGCCGACCTGGCCTCCGGGCTCGGGCGGGAAGCGGACTCCGCCCGCTGGGCCTCCGCCGCGGTGCGGCTGGAGGCCGCCATCGCCAGGCGGTTCGGGCCGCTCGGCTACCCGCGCACCCTCGACGGGCAGTTCGGCCCCGACACCGCGGTGGCGTTCATGGCGCCCCCGTTCAACCGGGCCCCCGCCGGTCTCCCCCGGGCGCTCGACGACACGTACCGGGCACTGCGGAGGTCCAACGGCGGGCTGGTGCCGGGCACCGACGACTCGGAGTGGGGGAACGTCACGTGGACGCCGAGCACCTCGTTCTTCGCCCTCGCCTGGTCGGCGACGGGTGAGCGGGAGAAGGGCCGCGCCGTGCTGGACTGGGTGCTCGCCCAGCGCAACGTGCTGGGCGAACTGCCCGAGACGGTGGACGAGGAGGGCCGGCCGCGCGCGGTCGCGCCGCTGGGCTGGACCGACGCGCTCGTCCTGCTGACCCTCGTACAGGAGGGCGCCACTCCGCTCCCGACGCCTCCCACCCCCCGTACGTGACCTACGGGTACGGTCTGACCCCGGACGGCGGGTCCACGGCGAGCCGTACCGGTGGGCGCGGCGGCCGGGCCGGCAGGTGCAGCGGTCCGCGCCCCGGGGTGAGGGAGCCGAGCAGCCGGGGCCCCCGGGCGCCGGTGCAGCCGGGGGCGTTGCCGGGCAGTCCGTGGAGGGTGAGGAAGCCGAGGACGGCGAAGGCGTACGCCTCCTTGGCGGCGGCGGGCAGGCCCAGGGCCGCCGAGTCCAGCAGGGCGGTGCGCGGAGGCAGTTCCTCGCGGAGCATGGCCATGAGGACCGGGTTGCGGGTGCCGCCGCCGGAGGCGATGACCTCGGTGACGCGCAGCGGGCGCAGGGCGTCGGCGACGGTCCGGGCGGTGAGCCGGGCGAGGGTGGCGAGGAGGTCCTGCGGGGGGAGGGCGGGGCAGTCGTCGAGGGCGGTGCGCAGGTGGCCGTGGTGGAACAGCTCCTTGCCGGTGGTCTTGGGGGCGGGGCGCCGGTAGTACGGCTCGGCGAGCAGGCGACGCAGGAGCGGTTCGTGGACCCGGCCGGCGGCGGCGAGGGCGCCGTCCTCGTCGTACCCGAGGCGCCCGCCGGTGACTTCGCGTACGGCGGCGTCCATCAGGGCATTGCCGGGTCCGGTGTCGAAGGCCACCGGCGGGCCGGCCGCGGGCACGGCGGTGAGGTTGGCGATCCCGCCGATGTTCAGGGCGGCGGGCGTCCCGGGGCGTCCGCGCAGCAGCATCAGGTCGACGAGGCTGACGAGCGGGGCACCCTGGCCGCCGGCCGTGATGTCGCGGGGCCGGAAGTCGGAGACGACGGGACGCCCGGTGGCCTCGGCGATCCAGGCGGGGCTGCCCAGCTGGAGGGTGCCGTGGACCTGCCCGGCTTCGGTCCAGTGGTAGACGGTCTGGCCGTGCGAGGCGATCAGCCCGGCGCGGCCGGCGCACAGTTCGCGGTCGGCGCGGACCGCGAGGGCGGCGAAGACCTGCCCGATGCGGGTGTCGAGGAGGCACACGTCGGCCAGGGTGGTGGCCGCGGGCGGCAGGGAAGCGGCGAGGGCACCGCGCAGGCCGTCCTCGTAGGGGGCGCTGACCAGTCCGAGCGGGACCAGCCGCAGGGTCTCGCCGTCGTCCTCGAGGGTCAGCCGGGCCGCGGCCGCGTCGACGGCGTCGTACGAGGTGCCCGACATCAACCCGATCACCCTCATGGCAGGGGCCTCCTGTGGCCGTCGCCGCGCACGCCGGCCAGGGCGAGGGCGCTGAGGGCGCAGGTGCCGGCGGCGTAGTAGGCGGGGACGTCGTGGTCGCCGGTGGCGGCGGTCAGGGCGGTGATGACGAGACCGGCGCAGCCGGAGAACACCGCGCCGCTGAGGGCGTACGCCAGCCCGGGCCCGGTGCAGCGCACCCGGGCGGGGAACATCTCGGCGAGCATGGCGGGGCCGGGGCCGGCGAGCAGGCCGACGGTGGCGCCCGCGCCGAGGACGGCGGCGGCCTTGGCGGCGGCGGGGGCGGCCGGGTCCTGGAGGAGGTGGAGCAGCGGGAGCGCGAAGAGGGTGACGGCGAGGGCGCCGGCCAGCATGACGGGGCGGCGGCCGACGCGGTCGCTGAGGATGCCGGCGGGCAGGATGGCGGCGGCGAAGCCGAGGTTGGCGAGGGTGGTCGCGACCAGGGCCTGGTGGAAGGAGGCGCCGAGGGTGGCCTGGAGGTAGGAGGGCAGGACCACGAGGAAGGTGTAGCCGGCCGCCGACCAGCCCATGAGCCGGCCCACCGCGAGGGCGACGGCCCGGACGGTGCGGGTGCGGGCGGGGGCCCCGGCATCCGGCGGCGGGGTCGGGGACGGCGGGGACGGGACAGGGGGCGCGGGCGGCGGCTCCGCGGGCAGTCCGGAGCGCAGCCGGTACGCGGCCAGGCCGAGCGGCAGGGCCAGCAGGAAGGGGATCCGCCAGCCCCAGGCGTGCAGGGCTGCCGGGGTGAGGAGTCCGGCCAGGAGGGCGGCGACGGCCGCGCCGGCGAGCAGGCCGAGGGCGACGGTGAAGGACTGCCAGGCGCCGTGGCGGCCCCGCCGGCCCGGGGGCGCGGATTCCGTCATCAGGGCCACGGCCCCGCCGAACTCCCCGCCGGTGCAGAGCCCTTGCAGGACGCGGAGCAGGACCAGGAGCCAGGGGGCGGCGGCTCCGATGGCGTCCCGGGTCGGGAGGAGGCCGATCAGGGTGGTGGCCAGGGTCATCAGGGCGATGACGAGGATCAGGGCGGGGCGGCGGCCGATGCGGTCGCCGAGGCGGCCGAAGAGGAGGGCTCCGGCGGGCCGGAAGAAGAAGGACACCGCGAAGGAGGCGTACGTGGCGACCAGGGGCCCGGCGCCGCCCTGGCCGGCCGCCCCGGAGGGGGTGAAGAACCGGTCGGCGATGACCGTGGCGAAGGCTCCGTAGACGCCGAACTCGTACCACTCGGTGAAGTTCCCGACGGAGCCCGCGAGCAGCACCCGGCGCGGGCCGGCGGCGGGCGGGGCGGGGCGGCGTACTTCGAGGGGGGCCATGCCTCAGGTCGTCGGGGTCAGGCGCGAGGGGCTGTCCGGCGGCGGGGGCGGTGCGGCGGCGCGGTTCAGGGCGCTGCCCGAGAGCCAGGTGCGCCAGTCCAGGTTCCAGTCGCCGATGCCGTTGCCGAAGGGGTCCATCTTCGCGCCGCCGCTGTTGACCACCTCGACGATGTCGCCTTCGCGGACGGTCCCGAAGAACCAGGCGGCGTCCTCGGTGGACATGCCGGTGCAGCCGTGGCTGACGTTCTCCTCGCCCTGCGCCTCGACCGACCAGGGCGCGGCGTGGACGTACTCGCCGCTCCAGGTGACCCGTGTCGCGTAGAAGACGGGGAGGTCGTAGAACTCCTTGGTGCCCTTCTTGATGCCGACGGTGTCCCCGCGCATGCGGACCTTGTACTCCTTGCCGAGGACGACCTTGATGCCGCTGCGGGTGCGGAAGCCGGCCTTGCCGGTGGTGACCGGGATGGTCCTGATGACGCGTCCGTTGCGGCGTACGGTCATCAGGTGGGCGGCGGAGTCGGTGACGGCCTCGATGCGGTCCCCGACGGTGAATTCGAGGGGGTCGGAGGGGCCTCCGTAGCCGTGCTCGCCGAGTTCGACCCCGTCGAGGCCGCTGCGGACGCGCACGACGGTGTGGGCGGGCCAGTAGGTGCGGGGCCGGAAGTGCAGGGTCGAGCCGTCGACCCAGTGCCAGGCTCCCTCGACGCGGGGCCGCGAGGTGACCTGGAGGGCCTGCTCGACGCGGGCGCGGGCGTCGGGGTCGTCGGCGGGGACCGGGTGGCTGAGCTCGGCGGTGACGATCTCGCCCGCGCCGTACGTGCCGGGGCGGGGGCCGAACTCGGCGGTGAGCCTGCCCCCGTCGTCGGGCGCGTCGGGCGGTGAGGTCCGGAAGACCATGCCGACGCCGACGGGGGCGCCGCGGCCGTCCTGGGCGCGGACCCGCACGGTGTAGCCCTCCCCCGCGCGCAGGGGTTCGGTGTTGCGCCAGTGTCCGCCGTCCGGGCCGAGTTCGCCGGCGAGGTGGCGGCCGTGCCCGTCGGTCACGGTCACGTCGGTGAGACGGCCGGCCTCCGGCCGGGCGAGGGTGATCTCCAGGGGGGAGCCCGGGTCGGTGGGGAGTTCGTCGGCCTCGCCGAGGGCCGGGTCCCGCAGGACGGCGCCGCCCCGGGCGGTGGCGAGCACCCGCTGTTCCCGCCAGGTACCGCAGCGGCCGCCCCGGAAGGCTCCGGCGGCGCACCATCCGGCGGCGTCCGCGCGCGGGCCGCCGTCCAGGGCGTGGCCGACCAGCAGGGTGACCGCCGCCTCCGGGGCGGGCCCGGGGGCCGCCGCCGCTTCGGCCGTGCGGCCCGGTGCGTGGGCGAGGGCCAGCGCGGCCCCCGTCACCGCGGCGACCGCACTCCACGCCTTCGTCCCTGACTTCGCCACGCAGCCCTCCCAGTTGTCCCACGGCCGGATGACGACATCAAAGAGGACGGAAAGCCGAAACGATGATCATAAACTCGGTCCTGCGTCCGAACGGGCGCCCCAAGTGAACCCGGACGGAGCACAGCGCCCGTCCCTGCGGGCGGGTCGGGAAGAGCGGCGGCGCGGCGGAGCGGAGCGATCCGGTCCCGTAGGCTCGGCGGATGGCGAAGTACTTCGACGTGCACCCCGAGAACCCCCAGCGGCGCACCCTCAGCGGCGTGGCCGACAGCATCCGCTCCGGCGCGCTCATCGCGTACCCCACGGATTCCTGTTTCGCGCTGGGATGCCAGCTGGGCAACCGTGACGGCATCGCGCGGATCCGGTCGATCCGCAACCTGGACGACAAGCACCACTTCACCCTCGTGTGCCAGAACTTCGCCCAGCTGGGGCAGTTCGTGCACGTGGACAACGACGTGTTCCGGGCCGTCAAGGCGGCGACCCCGGGCCCCTACACCTTCATCCTCAAGGCCACCTCGGAGGTGCCGCGCCAGCTGCTGCACCCGAAGAAGAAGACGGTCGGGGTCCGGATCCCCGACCACCTCGTCACCCAGGCCCTGCTCGCCGAGCTGGGCGAGCCGCTGCTCTCCAGCACCCTGCTGCTGCCGGACGAGGAGGAGCCGATGACGCAGGGCTGGGAGATCAAGGAGCGGCTCGACCACGTGGTGGACGCGGTGGTCGACTCCGGCGACTGCGGCACCCGGCCGACCACGGTCGTCGACTTCTCCGGCGGCGGGGTGGAGATCCTGCGCCGCGGAGCGGGCGACACCGCACGCTTCGAGTAGCACGCCGGCCCGCGCGCCCCGGCCGGCTCCCGGCCGGGGCGCTTTTTCCTGGGCGGCGGATTCCGGTTCGGGTTCCGGAATTCACCGTTCCAGCCGTCGGGCACGACTGGAATGCGCCAGTCCGGTCACCTCATCCGGCCATCCGGCGCCCCTCCGCGAATGCGGCCTCCATCGACACTCGACCGCGCTTCCATCAGAACTCGTTTATGCCTGAACAGAATTGACGAACCGGCGGTAACTCCACGGATTCCCGGCGTAACAGAGAGGAGAAAAACGCCTGGACCGCCGGAATCGACCCGGATCTCGGTTCGACTTCCACAAGATCCGTTCTGTAGGGTTCCAGATATTCACCGCCCAACGGGGAGCGGCGAGCAGCCGCGGGCACTGGTCCGGACTCCTTCGGGAGTACGCGTCCGTCATCGCGGCTCGCGGGAACGACGCCCCCCGTCATCACGCTCATCTGCGACACACGTGACCCGACACGGGGGACCAATGCGGTTCCAGCTTTTGGGGCCCTTGAGTATTGCGCACGGCCCCGAGACAGTAGTTCTCAAACCTTCCAAACCGACCAGCCTTCTCGCCGCTCTCCTGCTCCATCCCGGCGCCGTCGTTTCCACCGGCTATCTGCTGCGCGCCGTATGGGACGAGGAGCCTCCCGCCACCGCCCGGGCCGCACTCCAGACCTGTGTGCTGCGCCTGCGCAGGTTATTCGCGAAATACGGCATATCCGCGACCACCATCGAGGCCGTGCCGGGCGGTTACCGCATGCGCAACGACACCGAAACGCTCGACCTCGTGCTGTTCCGGTTACTGACCGCGCAGGCGCGGGCCGCCGCCGGGACCGCCGAGGAGCTGTACCGGCTGCGGGAGGCGCTCTCGCTCTGGCAGGGGCAGCCCCTGTCCAACGTGGCCTCGGGCATGCTCCACCGGGACGCGGTGCCCGCGCTCGAACAGGAGCGGCTCCGGGTTCTGGAGCGGGTGTGCGACCTCGAACTGGCCGCCGGGAACTGCCACCAGGTGCTCGTCGACCTGTACGAGGGCGCCCGCCGCCAGCCCGTCCGCGAGCGCTTCACCGAGCAGCTCATCGAAGCGCTCTACCGCACCGGCAGGCAGGCGGAGGCGCTCGCCGAGTACCGCACCGTGCGCGAGCGGCTGCGCGAGGAACTCGGCGTCGACCCGGGGCCGGGCCTGCGGCGCCTGGAACTGGCGATCCTGCGGGCCGAGGAGCTGGGCCCGGCCGGCCGGCCCGAGGACCTCGGACCGGCGCCGCCGCGCCCCGCGCCGGCCGTGCGCGACCGTGCCCCCGAGCAGCCCGGACCACCGCCGGTGCCCGGTTTCGCCGGGCGCCGGGCGGACCTGCGGGCCCTGGCGCTGCGCCTCACCGACGCCGACGGACCCCGGCTGCTGGTCGTCTCCGGAGCCCCCGGGATCGGCAAGTCGGCGCTCGCGCACCAGAGCGCGTACGAGGTCCGGCGGACCTTCCCCGGCGGAGTGTCGGGCATCGACCTGGCCCGGCCCGACGGGAGCCCCCTGGACGTCGAGGAGGCGCGCAAACTGCTGCCGGAGCCGGGTGGCGACGGCCGGCGGCTGCTGGTCCTCGACAACGCGGCCGGGGCCGGACAGGTGCTGCCGCTGCTGCCGGAGACCGGCGGCGCCACGGTACTGGTGACGAGCCGGCGCGCCCTCGCCGCCGCCGTCGCCAGGCACGGCGGCTTCGTGCACCGGCTCGACGTCCTCGCGCCGGCCGAGGCCCACGAACTGCTCACCGGTCTCGTCGGGGCCGGGCGGATCGCCGCCGAGGAGCGGGCGGCGCGTGAACTGGCCGCCGTATGCGGCCACTTCCCGCTGGCGCTGCGGATCGCCGCCGGACGGCTGCTGACCCGGCCGGGGCTGTCCGTCGCCGACTGCGCGGCCTGGCTGGCGGAGGACCCGCCGGGCCGGCTGGCCCTCGCCGAGGACCCCCGGCTGTCGGTGCCGGAGGTCCTCGGGCAGGCCGTCGGCGCGCTCCCGCCCGATCTGCGGGAGGCTTTCCTGCGGATGGGCTCGCTCGAGCCGCACTCCGGTCCGGCCACAGCCGCGGGCGAGAGCGTGCTGGAACAGCTCGTGGAGGCCGGGATGCTCGAGGACGGGCCGCCCGGCGAGCCCTACCGGATCCACGCCTTCCTCCGCGTCTACGCGCGGTGGCTCGCCCGGGGCCGTGACGGCGCCGCGGCCCTCCTGCCCGGCTGAGGCGGCTCCGCCCGCCTCCCCGACATTTCCCACCTCACGTCTTCGTCCCCATCAGACCGCAATCAGAGGTGTTCCATGTCCCTGGACAGCTACCAGTACGTTGCCGCGACACGCCCCAGGATCCGCCGGGACGTGCTCTTCACCGAAACGCCCGACGGCGTGCTGTTCCACAACTCCGACGGGGGGTTCCGCCTCACCGCCCGCACCGCGTACCGGTTCGCGACGCTGATCGTCCCGCACCTGACCGGCGAGCACACCGTCGAAGAGCTCTGCCGGGGGCTGGGCGACGCCCAGCGCGCGATGGTCGGCGAGCTCGTCAAGACGCTGTACGAACGGGACTTCGCCCGTTCCGTCGCCGAGCCCGCGCAGCCGGATCCGGCCGCCGCGCCGTCGGCGGACGTGGCCCGCAGGTTCGCGCCGCAGATCGCCTACGCCGACCACTACGCCGATGACGCCGAAGCCCGCTTCCTGCGCTTCCGCAGAACCCGGGTCGCCGTCCTGGGCGAGGACGCCGCGGCCCGCTGGTGCGCGCTGAGCCTGGTGCGCAACGGCTGCGCCACCGTCGGCCTGCCGCCGGGGGCGGACGCGGACGAGGTACGGGCCGAGGCGGCCGAGGCCGTCGCCGACGGCTGCCCCGTGGAGGTCCGCACGCTGCCGGAACAGTCCCTCGGCTGGGACGCGCTGGCCGGGTACGACTTCGTGGTGGTGACCGGCGGGACGGCGGCTCCGGCCCGGCTGCTGCCGCTGCTGCGCGCCGGGATACCCGAGGGACGCGCCCTGCTGCCCGCCTGGTCGTACGGGAACGACGCCGTCGTCGGCCCGCTCATGGCCCACGGCACCGCCGGCTGCTGGTCCTGCGCGGCCCTGCGGCTGGGCGCGGCCCGCGGCGGCGCCCCGGCGGCCGCGCTGTGGAGCGCGCTGGCACTGCCGGAGGCCCCGCTCGCGCGGGGTCCGGTGCCGGGGCGGCCGCTGGCCGCGATGATCGGCAACCTGCTCGGGTACGAGGTGTTCCGCGCGACCTCCGGTTCGCTGCCGGCCGAGACCGCCGGGCGGCTCCTCGTCCAGGACATGGCCTCGCTGGACGTCACCGCCGAGCCGCTCTTCCCGCACCCCCGCTGCCCGTTCTGCGCGCCCGGGGAGCCGGAGGCGGCCCCCCTGGACCTCGCCGCCGCCGGTGCCCCGGGCATGCCCGCGCTGCCGACGCTGGAGACCGCCCGGGACGCGGACGAGCTTGTCGAGGAGCTGAACCGGCGTTCCGCCGTCGTCCGTCCGTACGCGGGGGTGTTCACCCGGTACGCGGACGAGGAGCTGACGCAGATCCCGCTCAAGGCCGGGGTGGTCGAGCTGGGCCTCGGGCACGGCGAGGCACGCACCGTGGCCGCGTTCGACGTGCACCACGTCGCGGGGGCGCGGATGCGCGCCCTGGACGCGGCGGCGCTGGTGTACGCGGAGCACGTGGTGCCGGCCCGGGACGTGGTCGGCGGCGGGGAGCCGGGCGCGGTGGCCGCGGCGGGGCTGGCGACGGCCTCCGGGATACCGGGCGAGCCGTCCGCGTACCAGCGTGCGGTGTCCCTGCTGACGAAGGAGCCCGTGCTGGTCCCGGCGGGCGCGGTACGGCCGTTCGGCCCGCACAACGCCGAGCGGCTCTTCGAGCGCACCCGCGCCGGTGCCGGGGCCGGCCCCTCCCCCGCCGACGCCGCCGCGGCCGGGCTGCTGTCGGCGCTCGGGCACGCCGCGCTGCTGCGCGCGGTGCGCGGGGCGGCGGCGGCCCCGGTGCCCCTGCCGGACCGTGACGGCGAGGACGCCGAACTGGCCTTCCTGCTGCGGTCGGCGGACCGGCTGGAGCTGGAACCGGAGCTGCTGGACCTCGGGGAGGGCCGGCGGTCCGGGGTGGAGGTGCTGCTGGCGCGCGCCGGGGAGCGCTGGGCGCTGGGCGAGGGCCTGGACCGGCGTACGGCTGCGGTCGCGGCGCTGCGCGAGCTGCTCGGCGCGGCGCAGTACGGGGCGGACGGCGCCGACGCGGGCCGTGATCCCCTGCTGCGCGATCTGGACCCGCGCGCTCTGGCGGTGTCCGGTGAGGCGGCCGCGCCCGTGGCGGCGGGGCCCGGGGCGTCCTGGGAGCAGGTGCTCGAACGCCTCGCCGGGGCCGGGCTCGACGCGTACGCGGTGCCGACCGGGTCGGCGGAGCTGGCCGGGGTGGGCATCCACACCGTGCGGGTGCTGCTCGCCTCGGCGGCGGTCCGGGAGTCCGGCGATGACGCGTAGCGGCACCGCCGCGGTGGCGGACGGGCTCGGGGCGGAGGCCGCCGGGCGGTTCACGGCGCTGCTGGAGCGCGCGGTGGCCGCGCTGGGCGGGCCGCCGCCGGCCGTGACGGCGCTGGGGCTGCGGGACGCGTTCGCCGCCCCCGACCGGGAGGTTCCGGCGGGCTCGGTCCCGGTGGCGCTCTACGGCCACCAGGCGGTGGTCGGCCCCCTCCCGGCGGACGGGCCGGGGTGCGCGCGGTGCCTGGAGCGGCGCTGGCAGGCCGTGCGGTCGGTCGCGCTGCGGGACGCCCTGGAGCTGGGCGGCGAGACCCGGGCGGCGGGCGGCTGGCCGTACGCCCACCCCTTCGCGGCGGACGCGCTGGCCGCGCTGGTGGTCTCGGCGGGCTCCGGCACCGCCGGTCCGGCGCGGGGGGTGTTCCCCGGGGTGTGGGTACTGGACCTGCGGAGCGGGGCCGTGCGGGGCTACCCGCTGGTGCCCGATCCCGAGTGCCCGGTGTGCGGGACGCCCGAGGCGGACACGGCCCGGGCGCTGGATCCGGAGCCGGCGCCCAAGTACCGGCCGGGGGCGTTCCGTACGCGGCCCGTGGAGGCGTACGCCATCGACGTGGCGGCGTTCGCGAACCCGCTGTGCGGGGCGCTGGGGCCCTCGCTGGTCCAGGACATCTCCTCGACCTCCACCTCCGCGACCATCGGCTGCTTCTCGATGCGCTCCGGCGAGTACCTGCGCGAGACGTTCTGGGGCGGCCACACCGACTCCTTCGACCGCAGCGCGCGCGTCGGGGTGCTGGAGGGGCTGGAGCGGTACGCGGGCATGCGCTCGCGCTCCCGTACGACCAGCGTCACCGGCTCGCTGAACGGGTTCGGGGCCGAGGCCGTCGATCCGCGCCGGGTCGGGCTGTACAGCGAGGCGTTCTACCGGGACAACCCCCGGGTACGGCCCTTCGATCCGGACCGGAAGATCCCCTGGGTGTGGGGGTGGTCGCTGCGCGACCGGCAGCCGAGGCTGGTGCCGGAGGTGCTGACGTACTACCACGCGCCGGGTCTGGAGAACCGGTTCGTGCAGGAGAGCTCCAACGGCTGCGCCTCGGGCGGCAGTCTGGCCGAGGCCGCCTACTTCGGGCTGATGGAGGTGGTCGAGCGGGACGCCTTCCTGCTCACCTGGTACGGGCGGCAGCCGCTGCCGGAGATCGATCCGGCGACCAGCGCGCGTGCCTCGACGCGGGCGATGGTCGACCGGCTCGCCCTGTACGGGTACCGGGCGCGGTTCTTCGACACGCGGATCAGCTTCCCGATCCCGGTGGTGACGGCGGTCGCCGAGCGGTTCGACGGCGGCCTCGGGCGGATGTGCTTCGGGGCGGGGGCCGGGCTGGACCCGGAGTCGGCGCTGGACTCGGCGCTGTGCGAGATCGCGACGGACGCGGTGAACCTGCCCGGGCGCACCGAGCGGGACGAGGAGCGGCTGCGCGCGATGGCGGCCGACTTCGGCCTGGTGACCGCGCTGCACGACCACCCGCTGGTGTACGGGGTGCCGGAGATGGGCCGCCACGCCGACTTCCTGCTGCGCGGGCCTTCGCGGGGGCCGCTGCGGCCGGTGTCCTCGCTGCTCGGGCCCGAGGGGGTGTCGGACGACGTGTCCGAGGACCTGGCGCGGTGCGTGGAGGCCGTCGCCGCCCGGGGGTTCGACGTGGTGGTGGTCGACCAGACCCTGCCGGAGCAGCGGGCTCTGGGGCTGCACACCGTGAGCGTGCTGGTGCCGGGGCTGCTACCGATCGACTTCGGCTGGTCGCGGCAGCGGGCGCTGGGCATGCCGCGCATGCGCACGGCCCTGCGCGAGGCGGGGCTGCGCGAGCGCGACCTGGAGCCGGCCGACCTCAACCCGGCCCCGCACCCCTTCCCCTGACCCGGCCGCCGGCTCGCCCGGCACGGCCGCACGAACCGAGGAGGACCCGTGGGCTACGCCCATGACTACGCCAGCGCCATCATGTACCGGGGCCGGGTGCCCATGGAGCCCGTGGACTTCGTGCCCGACTGGGCCGACCGTCCCCGCAAGGCGAAGTACTACCCGGACGCGGAGACCCTGCCGCTGCCGGATCCGGCGGACGGGCCGCGTCCCGCACCGGGGTTCACGCTGCCCCTGCTGTCCGGGATGCTCCAGGAGTCGTACGGGCTGACCGGCCGGCGCCTGGGCGTGCAGGCCAACACCGACCTGGCCGCGCTCCCCCATTACACGCAGGCCAACTGGTCGCGCGGCACCGCCTCGGGCGGCGGACTGTATCCGGTCGGTGTGTACTGGGCGGCCGGTGCGGGCGGGCCCCTGACCCCGGGCCTGTACCACTACGCCCCGCACCAGCACGGGCTGCGCCGGCTGCTGACCGGCGACGTCACCGGTGACGTGCGGGAGGCTCTGGGCCACGGGCCGGGCGAGGGCTGCTCCCAGTACCTGGTGCTGAGCGTCAAGTACTGGCAGAACTCCTTCAAGTACAACAGCTTCTCCTTCCACGCGGTCAGCATGGACGTGGGCGCCCTGGTGCAGACCTGGCGGCTGTGGGCGAGGGCGTACGGACTGCGGATCGCGCCCGCGCTCTGGTTCGACGAGGAGCGGCTCGCCCGGCTGCTGGGCACCGAGCCCGGGGAGGAGGGCGTCTTCGCGGTGCTCCCCCTGGAGTGGGAGGGCGGCGCGGAGCGGCACGGCGGGGCGGCTCCGTCGGCCGGCGCGGAGGTCCGGCACCGGGACGCGGAGCGCTCCCGGACCGTGCTGGCCTTCGAGACGCTGGAGCGGATCCACGGGGCCACCCTCGGCCGGGCCGGGGACCGTCCGGCGCCCGGCGTGCTGGACGCGGCCGCCGCGTACCCGCCGCGGGGCGGACGGCCCGTCCCCCTGCCGGCCCCGGCGGCGCCGGCGGTGGAGGAGGCCGCCGCGCTGCGGGCCCGGCGCAGCAGCTTCGGCCGGTTCGACGCCACCCGGGCGGTGACGGCGGAGCAGCTGGCGGCGGCGCTGGCCGACTGCGCGGCGACCCGGCCCGGCAGCGAGGCGGAGCGGCCCGGCGGGCCTTCGCTGGCCTCCTTGTACGTCTTCGTCAACCACGTGGAGGGGATCGAGCCGGGCAGCTACGCCTATGACGCCGGGGCCCACGCGCTGCGGCTGGTGGTGCCGGGGCCGCCCGGGCCCTTCCTCCAGGCCAACTACTTCCTGTCCAACTACAACCTGGAGCAGGCGGGCGCCGTGCTGGTGCCGACCGTACGGACCACGGCGGTCCTCGACGCGGTGGGCGACCGGGGCTACCGCCTCGTGGGGGCGGCCGTCGGCGCGATCGCGCAGACCTTCTACACGACGGCCGCCGCCCACGGGCTCGGCGCGGGCGTGGCGCTGGGCTTCGACAACGTCTCCTACGCCGAGCGGCTGGGGCTGGCCGGCACCGACGAGGCACCGCTGCTGATCATGCTGCTCGGCCACGAGCGGCCGCGGCCCGCCGACTTCCGCCACGAGATCGCCTGACCGGGCGACGAGAGAAGCAGGAAGACCAGGATGAACACCACCACCGAATGGCACACCGGCGAGCGCTTCATGCTGCGCGTCGCCGGGCTGCCCCTGGCCGCCGCCGACGCGCTGCGCTGCGGGGACACCGGGCGCTGGGCGGCCGACGTGCTCGCGGCCGAGGACGCGCTGCGGGCGGACGCGCAGTGGCTGAGCGAGGTCCTGCACCGGGCGGTCGGCGCGACCGATCCGGAGCCGGGCGGGCCGGGCGCCGCGCACCGGCGGGAACTGCTGCGGCTGCGCCGCCAGATCCACAACGGGCGCCTGCCCGCCGATCCCGAGGCCGCCCTTCGGGCGGTGGCGGGTCTGGAGGAGGAGGCCGGCGACCGGCTCGCGCTCTGGCTGCGGCGGACCCGTGAGCTGGAGAAGCTGCTGGCCGAGGGAGAGCCGCTGCTCGCCGGCGACCTCGTCCGTGGCCGGGCCGCGCTGCGCGGGCTGCTGGACGACGACCGGCTGCGGCACGGCCTGCTGCTGGCCTCGCCCGTGCTGGAGGGACAGCTCGACGCGTACACGGCGGCCACCGCCGGGGGCGCGGAGCCGGCGGGCCGGGCGCGCAAGGCCGAGCGCTCGGTGCTCTCGTACCTCTACCGCACCGCCTGCAAGACCAGTCCCTTCAGCACCTTCACCGGGGTGGCGACCGGCCGGTTCACCCCGGAGGCGGGGGCGGACGGGATCCGGGTGGAGGACACCTGGAGCAGTCATGTCCGGCTGAACGTGGTGGTGCTGGCGCGGCTCGCCGAGCTGATCGTCGCCGACCCGGTGCGCCGCCGGGACCTGCCGCTGCGCCCGGCGCCGGGCTGGGGCCGGGAGGACGACCGGATCCGGTACGTGCGCCGCTCGGTCACGGCCGGCGACGACACGGCCGCCGTGACCTTCGACGCGGTCAAGGACCGGCTGTTCTTCCTGCGCCGCAGCGGCACCCTGGACCGGCTGCTGGCCCTGTTCGCCGAGCGGGCGCGGCAGGCGGAGGACCGGCCGGGCGGGGGCGGGCCGGAGCTGCGCCACCACGAGCTGGCCGACTGGCTGGCGGCGGAGCACGGGGCCTCCCCCGAGGAGTGCGAGGCGTACATCGGGGCCCTGCTCCAGCTCGGCATGGTGCGGGTGCCGTGCCTGGACACCGAGGTGCACGGCGGTGATCCGGTACGCGCCTTCCAGCGGGCCCTGTCCGGCCTGGAGCGGCCCTGGGCCGATGAGCTGGCGGCGCTGCTGGAGGAGCCGGCCCGGCTGCTGGAACGCTATCCGCTCGCCGGGCGCGCCGAGCGCCGCGAGCTCCTGCACGGTCTGCGCGCGGCGCTGCGCCGGGCGCAGGAGGAGCTGGGCGCGCCGCCGGACGCGCCGCTGCCGCAGACGCTGGTCTACGAGGACACGAGCGCGGGCCGTGATCTGGCGGCGGCTCCCCCGGCCTGGGCGGAGCCGGGTGCGGGCGGCGGCTCGCTGCGTTCGGTCGAGCGGATCCTGCCGGCCTTCGACCTCACGGTGGCGCAGCGGATCACCTTCGAGGGGTTCTTCACGGCCCGCTACGGCCGGGGCGGCCGCTGCGAAGACCTGCTGGGCCTGGTCCACGACTTCCACGAGGACTTCTTCGACCAGTACCTGTCGTTCACGGCGCGGCGTACGCCCTTCGACGCGCGCGGCGAGTACGTGCCGGAGGAGAACTGGCTGGGCCTTCCCGGGATCCGGGCCCTGGACGCGGCGCGGCGGGCCTTCACGGGCCGGATGCGGGCGCACTGGGCGGCGTACCTGGAGCACGGCGGGGACGGCGAGCTGCGGCTCTCCGAGGAGGACGTCGAGGCCGTCGCCGGTGAACTGGAGCCGGTGGTGCCCGGGTTCGCACCGCGCTGCCACCACGTCCAGTTGGCGCGGGACCCGCGGACGGGGGCGGAGCTGACGGTCCTCAACCGCTCGTACGGCGGGCTCTCCTTCCCCTTCAGCCGGTTCACGCACCTGTACCCGGAACCCGACGGGCTGGACGGGCAGCTGCGCGCGACGGCCGCCGAGGTCACGCCGCCCGGCGCGGTGTTCGCGGAGGTCACCGGCGGCGCGGTCACCACCAACCTGAACCTGCACGGCCGGCTCACCGAGTACGAGATCGTCTGCCCGGGCGAGAGCGGAACCCTGCCCGAGGACCGGCTGCTACGCCTGGACGACCTGTACGCCGAGCACGTGCCCGACACCGGGCGGGTGGTGCTGCGTTCCCGGCGCCTGGGCCTGGAGGTGATCCCGGTCTACCTGGGGTACCTGGTGCCGCTCGCGCTGCCCGCGGTACCGCGCACCCTGCTGCTGCTCTCGCCGTCCTCGATGTCCCCGCTGGACGTCTGGGCGGGGGTGCCGGAGGGCGTCCCGCAGGGCGGTGTGACCACCCGGCCGCGGGTGGTGCACGGGGACCTGGTGCTGAGCCGGCGCAGCTGGAGCACCACGGCGGGCGAACTGCCGGCGCGCGGCGCGCGGGAGGCCGGACACTTCCTGGACTGGCAGCGGTGGCGCCGGGCGCACGGGCTGCCGGAGCGGGTGTTCGCGACCGTGTCGGCGGGTCCTTCCGCGCTCGGGGCCAAACCGCAGTACGTGGACTTCTCCAGCCTGCTGTCGCTGGCGGCGTTCGAGCCGCTGCTGCGGGAGGGCGGCCACCGGGTCGTCTTCCGGGAGATGCTCCCGGACCCCGGCGGGCTGCACACCCGGTCGGCACGCGGCGAGCACGTCGCCGAGCTCGCCGTCGAGACCTTCACCACGACCACCAGGACCCCGGAGGGAGCACCCCGATGCCAGAGCTGACCCCGACGCGCGGCGCGTGGCAGGCCGTGCACGTCTTCTACGCCGCCAACCCGCAGCCGCTGCTGGTGCAGTGCGTGCGGCCGCTGATCGCCTCCCTCACGGCGGACGGGCTGCTGGCGGGGCACTTCTTCATCAACTACTGGCTGGAGGGTCCGCACGTACGGCTGCGGCTGCGGCCGGTGAGCCCGGAGGCGGAGCCGGAGGTGCGCCGCCGTGCCGAGGAGGCCGTGTCGGCGTTCCTGAAGGCCCGGCCCGCGCTGTACGAGGTGGACTCCGGTTTCCTCAACGAGTTCTACAACACCCTGTTCGACATCGAGTTCCCCGAGGGGGACCGGGCCGCCTTCATGGGCGAGGACGGCCGGATGAACCTGCGGCCCAACAACTCCTTCTCCTACGAACCGTACGAACCCGAGTACGGGAAGTACGGCGGCCCGGCCGGGGTGGAGCTCGCGGAGTGGCACTTCGCGCACTCCAGCGATCTCGTCATGGACGCCCTGGGCTCCATGAACCTGCACCTGCGGACGGTGCTGCTGGGCACCTCCGCGCAGCTGATGATGGTGATGGCGGCGGTGTTCCTGCCCGACCGGGAGGAGCTCGGCGACTACCTGGACAGCTACTACCAGTTCTGGCACCGCGCGTTCCCCGGCACCGGGTTCATCGGCTCCGTCGAGTACGACCGGACGTACGAGCAGACCGGCCCCGCCCTGGGACGGCGGTTCGGTGCGGTGCTGGAGGCGCTCGGCTCCGGGGAGACCGGCCGGCTGCCGGGCTTCCTCGCCGGCTGGGCGGAGCACTGCCGGGAGCTGCGGCGGCGCGCGGAGGCCCTGGCCGTGGGCGGGGAGCTGGTGTTCCGGTCCTGGGACGGGAGCCGTGACGAGCGGGTGACGGATCCGGCGGTGGCGCTGCCCCTGCTGCTGTCCCCGTACATGCACATGACCAACAACCGGCTGCACGTGACCATCCGGGACGAGGCCTATCTGGCGCACCTGCTGGGCCGGGTGCTGCGGGAGGGGGCCGCCGAGGGCGCGGAGGCGGCCGGGACGGTCGTGCCGTGACCGCCCCCTCGGGACTGCTGGAGCACCGGCCCGCGCTGCGGCCCGGGGTCCTGCTGTCACCGCCGCTGCTGAACGGCCCCGCCGTGGTCCACCTGGTCAAGGACCCGGTGTCGGGGGCCGCGTTCGAGATCGGGCCGAAGGAGTACTTCCTCGTATCGCGCCTCGACGGCTCGCGGAGCCTCGCGGAGATCGGTGAGGCGTACGGGCACGCCTTCGGGCGCCGCCTGGGCGAGCGGAACTGGCAGCAGCTGCTGGGGCTGCTCGGGACCCGCCGGCTGCTGGCGGGCGGACCGGTCCCGGAGGCGGAGGCCGGTCCCGGGCCGCAGCGGACCGGGACCCTGCTGCGCGGGACCCTGCGCCTGGTCGCGGACGCCGATGCCACCACGGCGCGGCTGCACCGCTTCCTGCGGCCGGCCCTGCGGCCGGCGGTACTGGGGGCGCTGCTGGTGGTGTTCCTCGCGATGGAGGGCTGGCTGGCCGCTTCGGCGGGGGGGCTCCTGGCCGACCTGGGGTGGCTGCTGTCGCGTCCGGTGCCGCTGCTGGCCGTGGCGACGCTGCTGTGGCTCAGTACGGCCTTGCACGAGTTCGCCCACGGGATCGCCGCCCGGCACGTGGGCGGCACCGTCGGGGAGATCGGGCTGCGCTGGCGGCTGCCCATGGTGATCATGTACTGCCGGGTCGACAACTACCGCTACCTGCCGCGCCGCCGCGACCAGCTGGCCGTCGCCGGCGCGGGCGCCTTCGCCAACCTCCTGTTCCTGCTGCCCTTCTGCGCCTGGTGGGCGGCCCTGCCCGCGGGCGATCCCACCCGCCGGGTGCTGGGCGCGCTGCTGCTGCTCGGCAGCGCCCAGGCCCTGGTCAACCTCGTCCCGCTGCCGCCGCTCGACGGCTACACGCTGCTCGGGCACGCGCTGCGCGTGACCCGGCTGGCGCCCGCGAGCTCGGCGTACCTGCGGCTGCGGCTGCGGGACCGCGGCGCGGCGGCCGCCTACCCGGTACGGGCCCGGCGGCTCTACCTCGGCTACGGGATCGGCTCGGCCGTGCTGGTCCTGCTCCTGGCCGGGCTCCTCGCGGCCGCCGCCGTCTTCGTCATCAGATCCTGAGCCCCCGTCCGCCGGGGGCGGCCGCGCTCTCCCGAGCACCGCCGGCCCCGGCAGGGCCCTTCGTCCCCCCCACCCGATTCCGACACCGAGGGAACCGCACGCCCATGACAACTGACCGCACCTCACCGCCCGACGCGCCCGTGGCCGTCTCCGTCCGGGAGGTCCGCAAGCGCTACGGCGACCGGCAGGCCGTGGACGGCCTCTCCCTCGACGTGCGCCGCGGCGAGTTCTTCGGCCTGCTCGGCCCCAACGGCGCGGGGAAGACCACCTTCATCGAGATCCTCGAGGGCCTGCGCCGGCCGGACTCCGGCACGGTCGAGGTCCTCGGCCAGAGCTGCTGGCCGCGCAACACGGCCCTGCTGCCCAGGATCGGCGTCCAGACGCAGGCCTCGGCGTTCTTCGTCCGGCAGACGGCGCGCGAGCACCTCGCCACCGTGGCCGGGCTGTACCGCAGGGACGCGGCCGCCGCCGACCGCACGCTGGAGGTGGTCGGGCTGACCGAGCAGCGCGACGTCCTGGTGGAGAACCTCTCGGGCGGCCAGCGCCAGCGGCTCGCCATCGCCTCCGCCCTGGTCCACGACCCCGAGCTGATCTTCCTCGACGAGCCGACCGCCGCGCTGGACCCGCAGGCCCGCCGCGACCTGTGGCAGGTGCTGCGCGCCCTCAAGGGCGAGGGCCGCACCATCGTCTACACCACCCACCACCTCGACGAGGCCGAGGCCTTGTGCGACCGGGTGGCCATCCTCGTCGGCGGCCGCATCGCGGCGCTGGACTCCCCGCACCGGCTGATCACCGCCGCCGGGGCCCGGGCCCGGCTGCTGGTGCCCGAAGGGCGGATCGGCCGGGCCGAGGCCGCCGCGCTGGAAGGGGTGGAGCGGGTCAGCGAACAGGGCGGCTCGCTGGTGCTGGAGACCTCGGTCCCCGGCAAGGTGCTCCAGGCCGTCGACGCGCTCACCGGGCTCGACGGCGTGATGACCCGTACGGCCACCCTGGAGGACGTCTACCTGGAGCTGACCGGCCGCACCGAGGCCGGAGCCCACGCCCCCGCTCACACCCTGGAGTCCCGCGCATGAGCGCCTACACGGCACTGACCGCCGCCGGCTACCGGGCCCAGGTCCGGGACAAGGCCACCCTCTTCTTCACCTTCGCCTTCCCGCTGCTCTTCCTCGTGGTCTTCGGCCTGATCTTCAGCGGCCAGGACGTGGAGCAGAGCGGCCGCCCGTACATCTCGTACATCGCGCCCGGCGTGATGTCGTGGGGCGTGGCCAACGCCGCCGTCTTCGGGATCGCCTTCACCCTGATGCAGTGGCGCCGGGACGACCTGCTCCGGCTGATCCGGCTCAGTCCGACACCGCTGACCACGGTGCTGGCCTCGCGCTACGTACTGGCCCTCGTGGTCGGCGTGGTGCAGGCCGCGGTGTTCATCGCCGTCGCGATGCTGCCCGGGTTCGGGCTCGAACTGGACGGGCGCTGGCCGCTGGTGCTGCCCGCGCTGGTGCTCGGCATCACCGCCTTCATGGCGATCGGGGTGATCGTCGGCAACTACGCCAGGACGCCCGAGGCCGTCGCCGCGATCGCCAACTGCATGATGGTGCCGATGGCCTTCCTGTCGGGCTCCTTCCTGCCGCTCGACATGATGCCGTCCTGGCTGCGGTCGGTCTCCCGGGTGCTGCCGCTGCGCTACCTCAACGACGCCGCCTCCGGGGCCCTCACCGGCTCCGGTTCCCTCGCCGCCATCGGGACGGGCTGCGCGGCGCTGGCCGGCTTCGCCCTCCTGTTCGGCGGGATCGGGCTGAAGACCTTCCGCTGGAGTGACCAGTCATGACCGCTACCGCGACGGAGGCCGTATCGGCGGCCGCGGCCCCCGACGGCACCGCACTGGAGACGGCCCGACGCCGGCTGGAGCGGGCGCTGGCCGCCGCCCCGGGCGCGGCGGCGCCGTACGTGGTCACGCTCGGGGTGCACGACGCCCTCGGGCCGCGTACCGCCGACCCCTTCGCCGGGGTCCGCCCGGCCGCCACCGTCCACCTCGGAGCCCAGGCCGTGCTCCTGGGGCCCTGGGGCGGCGACGGCACCGCCCCCGCCTGCGGGCAGTGCCTCGCGATGCGCTGGCAGCGGCTGCGCAGCAAGAGCGAGCGGGACGCGCTGGAGACGGGGAGCGGTCCGCGCACCCCCGTCTCGGCGCAGTGGCCCCTGCTGTCGCCTTACGTGCTGGACGCGGTGGTGGCCCTGCACGCGGCGGTGGCCGGCGGTGAGGCACGGGCCCCGGGCGCGGTGGCCGCCGACCGGGCCCTGCCGCAGGTGTCCCGGCTGGACCTGGAGACCCTCCAGGTGCGCACGTACCCGCTGGCCGCCGACCCGCTCTGCCCCGACTGCGGGCCGCGGGCCGCGGCCGCGCCGCTGCCCTTCACCCCCGCCTCCCGGCCCAAGCCGGCCCCGGACGCGCAGCGGCTGCGCAAGGCGTCCTCGTACCCCGTGCCGCGGGAGGCGCTGGCCAATCCGGTGACCGGGGTGCTCGGCGGGGGCACCTGGATCAACGTGACCTCGCCGACCACGGCCCCGGTCGCGGGCAGCGTGTTCATGCGCGGCTACGCGGGGCTGACGGACGTCACCTGGAGCGGGCAGGCCAACAGCTTCTCCGCCAGCCGGGACCTCGCCTTCCTGGAAGGGCTGGAGCGGTACGCGGGCACGCACCGCCGCACCGGCGCCGAGGCCCTCACCGCCTCCTACGCGGAGCTGGGCGAACGGGCCCTGAACCCGGCGGAGTGCGGCTTCTACCCGCCCGAGACCTACCGGGACGACCCGATGGTGTCGCCCTTCGACCCGGAGCGGCCCATCCCCTGGGTGTACGGGCATTCGCTGCGCGACGACCGGCCGGTGCTGGTTCCGGCGCGTCTGGCCTACTACAGCGCGGGCCTGGCCGCCGACAACTTCGTCTTCGAGTGCTCCAACGGCTGTGCGATCGGCGGCTGCCCGGAGGAAGCGCTGCTGGGCGCCCTGCTGGAGCTGATCGAGCGGGACGCCTTCCTGCTCGCCTGGTACGGCGGCCAGCGGCTGACGGAGATCGACCTGGACACCGTGCCCGGGCCGGCGGTGCGGATGATGGTGGACCGGGCGGCCCTCCAGGGGTACGACGTACACGCCTTCGACAACCGGATCGACCTCGCGGTGCCCGTGGTGACGGGGCTGGCCGTACGGCGCGACGGCGGGCCGGGGCTGTACTCCTTCGGCGCCGGCGCGGCGCTCGATCCGGCGTCGGCGGTGGAGGCCGCGCTGTCGGAGGTCCTCACCTACATCCCGCACCTGCCCCGGCAGGTGGCCGAGCGGCAGGACGAACTGGAGGAGATGACCCGGGACTTCGGGCGGGTCAGGCACCTCAAGGACCATGCCCAGCTGTACGGGCTGCCGGCGATGGCCCCGCACGCGCGGACCTACCGCGAGCCGCTCGCCGTGCGGTCCATGGCGGAGCTGTACGCGGACTGGGAGGCGGGAGGGCGTCCGAGGACGGGCGACCTGCGGGACGACCTGCTGCTGTGCGTGCGGGAGCTGACGGGCGCCGGACACGATGTGATCGTCGTCGACCAGACCACGCCGGAGCAGCGGCGGATGGGGTTGAGCACGGTGTGCGCCATCGTGCCGGGTCTGCTGCCGATCGACTTCGGCTGGTCGCGCCAGCGGGCCCCGTACATGCCCCGGCTGCGGACGGCGGCCGTGCGGGCGGGGCTGCGCGGGAGCCCGCTGACGGACGCGGAGATCCGGATGGTGCCGCACCCGTTCCCCTGACCCCCCGGCCCCCCGGCCCCGGGCTCCGCCCGGGGCCCCTTCCGGGCCACGACGCGTGCCGGATGCCCCGGACCCCTTCCTGCGGGGTCCGGGGCATCCGGTGTGTGCGGTGCCGCGCCGGGAGTGTCAGGCGCTGCAGGAGGTGGTGCTGGTGGTGGAGGAACAGGTCGAGGTGGAGCTGCAGCTCGTGGAACCGGCGAGCACGACCTCGCTGGCGTCCGAGTAGTCCGAGATCTCGAAGGTCTCCGACTCCAGCTCCAGGATCTCGTCGGCGAGCGAGGCGAGCGGCGACTTCTCCATGGGACTCTCCTTCATGGTTCGGGCGGTTCAGCCGGCGTGGTCGGCGCAGCTGGTTCTGGTGCTTCTGGTGCTACCGGCGGTCTGCCGTCCGTGTGTTCCGGCCGGTTTCCTGTGGTGCCCTTCCAGGAAAACCGGTCGCGCCTTCACTTCACCCGTCCATCTCCTGACACTCCCCTGACAGAAAGTGTCAGCGTTCTGACAGTCCGGCCACCGGGCCGGTGGCCGAGCATGGCGTCATGACCGTCTCCGCCGCCGGGCTCCCCGGACTCCCGCCGCTCCTGCGGCCGTTGACGACCCTGTACCTGGACCTCCACCGCCACCCCGAGCTGTCGGGCGAGGAGGAGCGTACGGCCGCCCGGTTCGCCGACTGGCTGGAGTCCGCCGGGTACGAGACCACGCGCGGGATCGGCGGCCACGGCGTGGCCGGGGTGCTGCGCCGCGGGACGGGGCCGACGGTCGTGCTGCGCGCCGAGCTGGACGCGCTGCCGGTCCGGGAGAGCACGGGGCTGCCGTACGCGAGCGAGGGCCCCGCGGCGCACGCCTGCGGGCACGACCTCCACCTGGCCGCGGCCGCCGGGGCCGCCTCGCTGCTGGCGGGAGCCGGTTCCGGGGCCTGGCAGGGCACGCTGGTGGTGGTGGGACAGCCCGCGGAGGAAACCCTGGAGGGGGCGCGGGCGATGCTGGCCGACGGGCTGTACGAGCGCGTCGGGCACCCGGACGCCGTCCTCGCGCAGCACGCCGCGCCGCTGCCCGCCGGGATGGTCGCGCACGGGTACGGGCCGATGACCGCCGGGAGCGTCACCTTCCGCGTGGTCGTGCACGGGCGCGGCGGACACGCGGGCGCCCCGCACCTGACCGTGGACCCGGTGGTGACGGCGGCCCACGTCGTGACCCGGCTCCAGACCGTGGTGGCCCGGGAGGCGGCTCCCTCGGAGCAGGTGGCCGTCACCGTGGGCTCGCTGCGGGCCGGCGAGCGGGCCAACGTCGTTCCCGACCGGGCCGAGCTGGGGATCACCGTACGGGCGGCCGGCGAGGCCGCGCTCGCCCGGGCCGCGGAGGCGGTCGAACGGATCGTGCGCGCCGAGTGCGCCGCCTCGGGCTGCCCCCGGGAGCCGGAGATCGTCCGCACGGGCGCCTCCCCCGTCACCCACCCCGACCCGGCCACGACGGCCGCCGTGCGCGCGGCGCACACGGCGCGGCTGGGGGCGGAGCGGGTGGCGATGTGGCCGCCGTCCCTCGCCACGGAGGACTTCGGGCTGTTCGGCGACGCGGGGCGGCACGTGCACGGCGCGCGGGGGGTACGGCTCGCCTACTGGATGCTCGGGGTGATCGGGCCGGCCGCCTGGGCCGCGGCGCCCGGTGAGGGGGCGGCCGGGAAGCTGGCGGCCCTCCCCGCCAACCACGCCCCGGACTTCGCCCCGGACGTGCGCACGGCCCTCCCCGCCGGGGTGGACGCGCTGACGGCGGCGGCCCTGGCCTGCCTGGCGCCCGGCGCGGAGGGCGCGGAAGGGACCCGGCGGGCGGGGACGGACGGGGCTCGGAGTCCCGCTACTTGATGTCGTAGCGGCACATGCCGGTCTTGCCGCCACCGTTGTCGGCGACCTTCTTGCCGTCGACGGTGATCACGCACTCCGCGGCGTGGAGCAGGCCGTCGGCACCGGTCACCGAACCGGGGACGACGGAGACCGTGGTGCCGGCGCGCTTCTCGGCGGCGGTGGTGAGGGTGACCGTGCCGGTCTTCTTCCAGGGCAGGGTGACCTGTTCCATCTTGTTGGTGTCGAGGTTGTAGTACACCTGCGTGGTGCCGGTGCCGAGGACCTCCAGGGTGACCTCGTGCTTGACGGCCGTTTCCTCGGCGGACGGCTTCGGCTTGCCGGCGGACGGCGCCGCGGCGGACGCGCCGGCTGGCTTCCCCTCGGCCCCCTTGTCCCCCGCCGCGCCGCCGCAGCCGGTGAGCAGAAGGGCCGTCATGGCCGTCAGGACGGAACCGGTGATGAGCTTGCGCATGTTTCTCCCTCGCGAATGAGTAAGCGATCTTAGTGCGCACGTCCGGCGGCCCTCCACGGGTCATGAGGGTGAGCGCGTTGGCTTGACCTGGCGTCATAGTGGGCCAGCGCCCTAAAGCATGACTCCCATCGATGCCACCTATAGTGGGCGTCATGGCCCTCGAACTGCGTCACCTGCGCTACCTGCTCGCGGTCGCCGAGCACCACAGCTTCACGCGCGCGGCGGAGGACTTGCACATCTCCCAGCCCACCCTGTCGCAGCAGATCAAGCAGCTGGAGCGGACGGTGGGCGTGCGGCTGCTGGACCGCGGTGGCCGAACGGTGCGGCTGACCGACGCCGGCGAGGCGTACGCCCACCACGCGCGCCGCGCGCTGCGGGACCTCGCGGCCGCGGAGCGGGCCGTCCACGACGTCGCCGACCTCTCGCGCGGCCACCTCCGCCTGGCCCTCGCCCCCGTCTTCACCGCGTACCTCCTCGGCCCGCTGCTGGGCGCCCTCCACACGGCACATCCCGGCATCACCGTGGAGGTGCGGGAGATGGCCCAGGACCGCATCGAGTCGGCCCTGCTCGCGGACGGGGCCGACCTCGGGATCGCGTTCGCCGGGCCCCACCTGCCGGGGATCGCGGCCACCACGCTCTTCACCGAGACCCTCGCCCTGGTCGTCTCCGCCACCCCGGCGGCGCCGGCGGCCGCGGCGGCGCTGCCGGTGGCCGCCCTGGCGGACCGTCCGCTGGCGCTGCTGAACGGGGACTTCGCGACCCGGCGGCACGTGGACGCCTACTGCGCGGCGCACGGGGTGCGCCCCCGCGTCGCGGTCGAGGCCGACTCCGTCCAGGCGGTGACCGAGCTCGTACGGCGCACCGGGCTGGCCACCGTCCTGCCCGGCGCCGTGGTCCTCGAACAGCCCGGCCTGACCCGGATCCGCCTGGACCCGGCCCCGCCCGCGCGCACGGTCACCCTGCTCCGGCGGGACACCCCTTACCAGAGTGCCGCCGCCCGCGCGTTCGCCGCTCTGGCCCGGGGCTACGCCCCGGCGGGGCAGGGGGAGTAGCCCCCCGCGGGCTGGCGCCGCGGAAGGGGCCCGGCGCACAATGCAAAGTAAAGGCAAAGTCAAAAGGCGGGGCGGGCGCGCTCGGCCCACGATGGAGTCATGAGCGTCCGACGGTACGAGCTGACGTTTCCCGGCAGCGACGGGACGGGCGGGGACACCGTGGTCCTGGAGCGCACCGACTCCGCGGGACCGGGCGGCCACCCGGTCTACGCCGACGCCACGGGCATCGTCCGCGCCGAGATCAGCGACCGCGACGAGGTCCGCATGCTCCCCTCGGGCGGCCACCAGGCCCTCGCGCACCCCACCTCGACCCGCCGGCTGCCCGACGCCGAGGGCTGACTGACCGGTCCCCGCGCCGGCCCCGGCGTCGCGGTACGCGCGAGCCCCCTGCCGGGCCGCGTCACCGCGGCGGCAGGGGGCTCGGGGGTATCCGGCGGGTCAGGCCGCCGCGGGCTCCGCTGGCGTGCTCGGCACCGGACGCTGACGCGGAGCCGGGTACACCGCCTCCTCCGGCAGCCTCGGCTCCAGCCGCAGGACGCCCAGGGCGGACACCGTCGCGCCCGCCGCGAGGACCAGCCACATCGCCGTCGGCGACAGCGTGAGCAGGGCCGTCAGGACGGCCGGGGCCAGGGCACTGGGCACCGCCCAGGAGAGCTGGTAGACGGCCAGGTGCCGGCCCCGCGTCTCCTCGGGCGCGGCCTGCGCGCACAGGGCCGACGCCGTGGCGCCGTGCATCAGCTCCCCCGCCGTGAACAGGGCCGTCGCGGCGAAGATGCCGATCAGGATGACGGTCTTGTCCCCCACCGCGGCGAGTACGGCGAACACCACGAACGACGCCGCGAACACCGCCGCGCCCAGGGACACCGCACGGGAGCGGCGGTAGGCGACGAGCGCCCGGGTGACCGGGATCTGGAGCAGCGCGATCCCGACCGTGTTGACCGCGTACAGGACGCCCACCAGCGAGGTGGACGCGCCCAGGTCCTGCGTGACGTACGCCGGGATGCCGATCGCGAGCACCGTATAGCCGAACGCCGTCGGCACGTTGAGCAGGGTCAGCGCCAGGAACGGCCGGTTCCGCGCGACCAGCCGGTAGCCGCCCTTGCGGGACGTCCTGACCAGCGGGGCGGCCGCCTTCGCGATCGGGATCGAGCCGAAGCAGGCGGCGGCCAGCAGGTACCCGGCGGCGGTACCGAACACGATCACGTAGTAGAAGGCGTCGCTGCCGAGGGCCAGGACCCCGCCCGCGACCAGACCGCCCACGCCCAGACCGGCGTTGCGCAGGCTGCGCTGCGCGGCGAGCAGCTTGTCCCGTTCGGTGCCCTGCACGAACTCGGCGATGAACGACTGGATCGCCGGCGGGTACGAGGTGTCGCCGAGCGCGACCAGCAGGATCACGGCGAACATCGTGTAGCCGTTGTCCACCAGCGGGTACGTGCAGAAGCCCGCGGCCCGCAGCAGGTACCCGCCGGTGACGACGGCCTTGGCCCCGAAGCGGTCGATGAGGACGCCCGCCGCCGGGTTGCTGATCAGGCCGATCACGGCGGCGGCCGTCATCAGGGTGCCCACCTGGGTGAGCGGCAGCCCCGTCACGTGGTGGAAGTAGAGCAGGGACAGGGGCAGGTACATGCCGGCGCCGGTGGCGTCGACGACCATGCCCAGCATGTACCGCGTCTTCGCCGACAGGCGGGCCCCCGTCATGACTCGTCGCCGATCACGCTGTGTTCGCGGACCCACTCGCCCAGCTCGCGCAGCCGGCGCTCGACCTCGGCGCGGGTCGGCGCGGTGCCCACGGCCGCGGCGAGGAAGTCGGAGGAACCCGAGGCGGGCGCGATGACCTGGCCCTCCTCCGCGTAGAGCCAGAACCCGGCCAGCCAGTCGTGCTCGGGCACCGCGGGCAGCTCGCGCACCAGGCCGGGCCGCTTCATCATGAGGAGCTGCCCCGCCATGTGCCGCGGCTTCGGCAGCCCGGCCGAGTCACCGCCGCGCCGTACCTCGGGGTGCAGTTCGTGGCCGGCGTCGGCGCGGACGGCGTACCCGCCGAGGTGCACGCCGAACAGGCTGTGGAAGACCTCGCGGATCTTGGCGCCGCCGGGCCGGCAGGCGATCTCGCACATGACGAGGCGGTCGTCCGGGGTGTGGAAGACCTCCATGTGGAAGGCGTGGTCGCGCAGCCGGGAGCCGGCGGGGGCCAGCGAGGCGAGGACCCGCTCGGCGAGGTCGAGCAGCCGCGGGGTGATCGGGTCGTCCTCGTCGAGGGTGAGGTCGATGCGCGGGCCCGGGTCGGAGGCGAAGGAGGAGAGGTCGTACTGGTACTGCGAGGGCCAGGCCATGGCCACCCGGCCGTCGCGCACCACGCCGTCGACGTGGCACATGCGGCCCGGGACGAAGTCCTCCAGCAGGACGTCGTCCCGCTCTCCGGCCGCGTACACCTCCGTCAGGCACTCCTCGAAGGAGGCCTCGTCCTGGAGGATGCGCAGGCCGACCGCGTTGAAGCCGCTGCGCTCCTTGAACACCACCGGGAAGCCCTCGGCGGCGGCGAACTCGCGGGCCTCGTCGGCGGTGCGGGCCTGGACCCAGGCCGCCACGTCGATGCCGGAGGCCTGTGCGCGGGTCTTCATCAGCGCCTTGTCGCGGAACGGCATCACGTCGTCGTGCCAGGCGCCGCGCAGCCCGAACCGCTCGCGCAGCCGCGCCGCCCGCAGCATGTCCGCCTCGTGCAGCGCGGTCACGCCGGTGATGTTGTGCTCGGCGATGAGTTCGAGGGCGCGGGCGTCGACCTCTTCCGCGTCGAAGTCGTCGAAGATCTCCAGGCGGGTGTAGCCGAGGGTGCCGTCCGGCACCTTCTCACCGGCCAGTTCGATCTTGTCACGGGCGGCGAGGACGACGATGTCGCCCGTGTGGTCCGGCAGCCAGGAGCGGTACGGGAACGGCTCCAGCGGGTTGCGGTGCAGGATCAGCAGGTTCTCGCGCGGGGCGATCTCGGACGGCTGCGCGAGCACGGTCTCCCCGTCGGTGCGGGCCAGGGTGATCCGGATGTCGTCGCGGATCACCTCGGCCCCGCGGCGGATCGCCGCGGTGGTGTCCTCGGCGGCGACCGCGATCAGGCCGAGCCGGTCCCAGTTGTCCTGGAGCACCCGGACGTCGTCGCCGGGCTTGGCGCTGATGGTGACGGAGATGACGCCCTCGGCGGCCCGGGCCTCCTCGATCCCGGCGATGGACTCCACCCGGCTGCCCGGCGTCCCAATCAGGGCGCGCACGCTGGCACCGCCGTGCGCCTGCGGCCGGTCGGGGAGCTCCTCGAGCAGGCCGAAGGGGTGGGCCACCGCGAGCGTGACCAGGTCGACGCCGAAGGCGCTGCGCACCAGCTCGGGGATGGAGTCCCCGCCGATCCGGTTGTGGCCCTCGATCACGCGCGGGCCCTTGGCGGTGAGGCGGACCTCGGTGTGGCAGACGCCGTCGCGCAGGCCCATCACGTCGAGGAAGCCGCGTATGCCGTCGCGTATCGCTTCCTCGTCGGCGTCGGACAGCCGGGCCGGGACCGCGTGGCCGAGCTCCGCGAAGTGGCCGTCGGCGGTGAACTTCTCGGTGACCGTGACGATCACGTGGCGGCCGCCGAAGCTGAAGGACTCGACGCTGTACTCGGGTCCGTCCAGGAACTCCTCCATCAGGAAGTCCTTCAGGACGAACAGCGAGGAGACCCGGTCGGTGCGGGTGCCGGACAGCCGGGTGACCTCGGCCCACACCCGGTCGGCGTCGTGCGGGCCCTCCACCCGCATGACCCCGATGCTCGCGGTGGCGTCGACGGGCTTGACGATGAACGGGAAGCCGTAGGCGGCCCCGAAGGCGTCCAGGTCCTCACGGGTCTTCAGGGACTGCGCCCCGACGGCGTGCTCCGGGTCGTGCTCGGCGACGTACCGCCGCATGGCGGCCTTGTCCCGGATGCGGGCGGTGACCTCGTAGCCGGTCCCGCCCAGTCCGTACAGGTCGTTGATCCGGCCCGCGTTCTCGAGCCCCGGCTCGGTCAGGGAGACGCACGCGGCGAAGCCGGGGCTCTCGTGCCAGGCGCGTACCAGGGGCTCGATCAGCTCCCACTGGGTGAAGTCCACGACCTCGACGGCCGCGGCGAGCCGGTTCTGCTCCTCGCTGACCTTGGTCGGGTGCTGGAGCAGCAGCACGCTCAGTCCCAGGTCGTGGGCCTTCCGCACGGTCTCGTCGGTCGCACCGACGAGCAGCAGGGTGCGCTCGGGGTTCATTCGCTCTCATCTCCCCCTGCGGCGGCAGGGATATCTTTCCGGGCTCGTACTCGGGTAGGGACGGGGGGTGGGGCGGGTTCCGGCCTCACCGCGGGCCGGCGGGGTCCTCTTCCGGCCACCAGCTGAGGTAGCGTTCGCCGCTGTCGGGGAACACCGTCGCCACGACCGCGTCCGACAGGTCGTGCCGGCGGGCCAGTTCGAGGCAGCCGTACGCGGCGGCGCCCGCTGAGATCCCGACGAGGAGCCCGGAGCGTGCGGCGATGGCGCGCGTGGTGGCGGCGGCGTCGGAGTCCTCGACGGCGATCACCTCGTCGATGAGGTGCAGGTCGGTGACGGGGCTGATGAAGCCGCCGTTGAGACCGGGGATGCCGTGCGGGCCGGGTTCGCCGCCGGAGAGCAGCGCGGAGCCCGCCGGTTCGACGGCGACCACCTTCAGGCCGGGGTTGTGTTCGCGCAGGTAGCGGGCGCATCCGGTGAGGGTGCCGCCGGTGCCGATCCCGCACACCAGGTAGTCGACGCGGCCTCCGGCATCGCGCCAGATCTCGGGGCCGGTGGTCTCGTAGTGGGCGCGGACGTTGTCGGGGTTCTCGTGCTGGCGCGCGTACCACGAGCCGGGCATCTCGGCGTGCAGTTTCGCGGCGTGCTCGACGCAGGCGGCGAAGCCCAGGGCGTGGTCGGTGAACTCCACCTCGGCGCCGAGCATCCGCAGGGTCAGCACGCGTTCGCGGGAGGAGTTGGAGGGGAGGACGATCAGACAGCGGTAGCCGCGGGCGGCGGCGAGGGCGGCCAGGGCGATGCCGGTGTTGCCGGAGGTGGACTCGATGATGGTGGCGCCGGGCCGGAGCGCGCCGGATTCCTCGGCGGCCCGCAGCATGAACAGTGCGGCCCGGTCCTTGATGCTGGACAGCGGGTTGGCCGCCTCCAGCTTGGCGAGGACGCGGGCGGTGTCGGGCAGGCCGTCGAGCTGGAGGCGGAACAGCGGGGTGTCGCCCACGAGGTCCTCTAATGATGCCGCGATGCGGCGGGTGGTGCGCGCGTGGTTCACGTGCCAACCCCTTTGGTGCTGTGCGTGCGGTCGGTCTCCGAAAAGTAGCCAGACGCGGTAGCGCGCGATTGGTGCCCGGCTCGGGCCGGACTCGAGTGCCGCTCGCGCGCCCGCGATCGAGGAACGGGCCCGAACGGCCAACGGAGCACCGGCCGTTGTCATACCGCGCCGCTAGCCTGGACCGCATGGACGAGATCAACGGTGTGGAGGTCGTCACCTTCGCGGATGCCGACGCCTTCGAGAGCTGGCTGTCGCGGCACCACACGCGTACGGAGGGCGTGTGGATCAAGGTGGCCAAGAAGAAGTCCGGCATCCCGACGGTCACCGACGACGAACTGGTGGACGTCGGGCTCTGCTACGGCTGGATCTCCGGCCAGCGGCGTTCCCACGACGAGCGGTACTACCTCCAGAAGTACGTGCCGCGCCGCCCCCGGAGCCTGTGGTCGCAGGTGAACGTGGAGAAGGTCGCGGCGCTCACGGCGGCCGGCCGGATGCGGGAACCGGGCCTCGCCGAGGTGCGCCGGGCACAGGCCGACGGGCGGTGGGCGGCGGCGTACGAGTCCCAGCGCACGGCGGCGGTCCCACCGGACCTGGCGGCCGCCCTGGAGGCGGACCCCCGGGCCCGGTCGGCGTTCGAGGCCCTCGACCGGTCCGGCCGCTACCAGCTGGCGCTGCCGCTGCTCCAGGCGCTCACCCCCGAGACCCGCCGGGCCCGCCTCGACCGGGCCCTCGACACGCTCCGGCGCACCGGAGGCCCGGCGGGGGCTTAGGCCGTCTCTTCCGGACCCCACACCTAGCCTCGGCGCAGGCCCGCCAGCTTGTCGGGGTTGACCTGGATGCGGATGTTGCGGAACAGCCCGCCCTCCAGGTCGTAGGTGCACGAGCCGATCGGCTCCTCCCCCGCCAGGACGAGGACGCCGAGCTCGCCGTTGATGACCGCCGGGGTGACGGTGACCCCGGCCATGGCGGGCTTGGCCAGCACGCCGAGCAGGAAGCGCGCCACGCGGTCGGCGCCGTACACGGGCCGGCGGCCGGCGGTGACCTTGCCGCCGCCGTCGGACCAGGCGGTGACGTCGGGGGCGAGCATCTCGAGGACGGCGTTAAGGTCTCCCCCGGCACAGGCGCTCAGGAAGCGCTGCGTGATCTCCTCGCGCTGCGCGCTGTCGGAGTCGTAGCGGTGGCGGCGCTCGGCGACGTGCTTGCGGGCGCGGTGGGAGATCTGCCGGACGGCCGGCTCCGGGCGCTCCAGGAAGCCGGCGATCTCGGCGTGCGAGTAGCCGAAGACCTCGCGCAGCACGAAGACGGCGCGCTCCACCGGGGTGAGCGTCTCCAGGACGACGAGCATGGCCGTGGAGACGCTCTCGGCCAGCTCCCGCTCCTGCGCCACGTCGGGCTCGGTGAGAAGGGGCTCCGGCAGCCAGGGGCCGACGTATTCCTCCCGCGTGGCCCGGGCCGAGGTCAGCCGGTTCAGGGACAGGTTGGTGACCGTCCGCACGAGGTACGCCTTGGGGTGACGGACCTCCGACCGGTCGGCCTTGTTCCAGGTCAGCCAGGCGTCCTGGACGATGTCCTCGGCGTCGCTGACGGTCCCCAGCATGCGGTAGGCGGTGGCGAACAACAGCCGCCGGTGTTCGTTGAAGGGATCCGTTTCGGGTTCGCTCGTGATCACCGTCCGATTCTGCCCGGCGTACGACGGCCGGGCCACCCCGCCCCCGCCGCGGCTCAGTTGGAGGACGACGGCGAAGCCGCTCGGTCCGGGTCCGCACGCAGCCGCACGCCCACGACGGCCAGCCGTCCCTCGGTGCGGATCACGCAGTCCACGGGGTGCGCGACCAGGGCCGCGTCGTGGAGGCCGAGTTCGACGCCGCCACCCGGGTTCCCGGGGAGGTGGAGGACCGCCCGCCCCTCCAGGGCGGCCACGAGCAGGGTCTCGTCCGGCTGGGCGGTGAGGGCGAGTTCGCCGCGTACGACGGCGGTGCGGGCGCGGACCTGGTCCCGGCGGTACATCACGTTGAAGTTCACGACCGGGCCGGCCAGCAGCCGGCAGTCGGTCGCCCGGTCCCCGGGGAAGTGCCGGGGCGCGTGGCGCTCGTCGACGAGACGCCGTTCGCCCCCGACCGTGAGGTCCATGCCCGCGCCCTCGGCCAGGGTGAGGATCCGGTCGACGCCGGGGAAGTACGAGAAGGGCCCGTCGGCCTCCACCTCCGCGAGGCTGACCCGCCAGGCGAAGCCGGCGGTCCCCGAGCCCTCGGGCCAGGCCGCGATCTCGCGGGTGACACCGCCGCGGTTCTTCCACGGCACGGCCGTACGGTCGGCGGCGCGCAGGATCCGGAACTCGGCGGGGCCGGGCATGACGGGGGCTTCCTTCCCTCGGGTGCGTACCGCCTCGAGCCTAGGCCCTGTCGTCACGGCCCCTTCGCCGGGCTGCCCGTGCGAGGTGCGGGAGGAACCGGGAGGAGGCCCTGGCGGGTCAGCGCAGGATTCCCGCCTGCCGGGCCGCCCGCAGCCAGGACGGGAACTCCGACAGGAGCCGGTCGTACAGGTCCTGGTCCGAGACCTTGTCGATGTCGTCGACGGCGAAGAAGCCGACGTTGTCGACGCGGCGCCCGGGCATGGTGTCGAAGCGTTCCAGTACGCCGAAGCCGGCGCGGCCGAGGCCGACGAACTGCCAGAACACCGGCTCCTCGACGGCCGCCCGCAGCTCCCGCTCGATCTCGTCGTTGCGGTACACCCCTCCGTCGGAGAAGAAGAGGACCAGGGTCGGGGCCGGCACGGGGTGGGAGCGCACGAAGTCCCGCACCTCGGCGATGACCTTCTGCTCCTCGTTCTGGAAGCCGACCTGGCGCATGTCGACCTGGCCCGGGACCAGCCCCTTGGCCGGCTTCTTGCGGCCGAAGAGGCTCATCTGGCCGATGCGTACGTGCAGTCGCAGCCACTCGGGCAGGTCGCCGATGGCGAGGTCCGGCAGCCGGGCGGGGTTGGTGGCGAAGGTCCAGGCCTGCATCTCGCCGTCGTCGTCGAGCTGCGCGGCGACGGCGGCCATCCGCTCGACCACGTTCGCGACGGTGCCGCGCGCGTAGAGGGCGCTCATCGACCCGGAGGCGTCGAGGACCAGGACCACGCGGGCGGTGACGCCCTGGGCGCCGGCCTTGCTCAGGCTGACGGCCACCTGCTTCTTGCGCAGCGACAGGCGCCCCCGCATGTCCTCCGGAAGCCACTCCTCGCCCTTGACCAGCCGTACGACCGCCTCACCCGCACCGGCGGCGGGCGCGGGAGCCCTGCGGGGCGCGGGCGCGGGAGCCGGCGTGGAGGCCCGGCGGGGAGCCGGCGCGGGCGCGGGGGCAGGCCGGGGCGCGGGGGCGGCCGCGGGAGCGGGCGCGTCGTCCACGGTGATGCCGTAGTCGGTGGCGAGTCCCGCGAGGCCGCTCGCGTACCCCTGGCCGACGGCGCGGAACTTCCACGCGCCGGCCCGCCGGTAGAGCTCGCCGGTCACGAAGGCGGTCTCCGGCCCGGCCTCCATGTCGAAGCGGGCCAGTTCGGCGCCGGAGGCGGCGTCCAGCAGGCGCAGGTGCAGACCCGGGACGCGGCCGAAGGTGCCGCCGTCGGCGGAGGCGCAGAGGACGACCCGCTCGATGTCCCCTTCCAGGGCGGCGAGGTCGACGTCGAGGGTGTCGGAGCCCGGTTGCTTGCCGGGGTGGCGTACGGCTCCGGAGGCGTGCCGGGGCTGGTTGTAGAAGACGAAGTCCCCGTCGGAGCGGACCCGTCCGGTGGCTGCCAGGAGCAGCGCGGAGGCGTCGACGTCGGGTACTCCGGGCCCGGCGGACCAGCCGAGCACGGCTCTGACCGAGGGGGCGGCGACCGGGAGGTTGGCGCCTTTGCTCATTGTCGTCACGTCGGACAGTCTGCCCGGTGGTCCGGCTCCGCGGGGCCGAATGGGAACGGAAAGCGGTGCTCGGACGCGGCCGGGGCCCGCACCTTGGGTGCGGGCCCCGGCGTCGCTCGGGTCGAGCGGGTCGATCAGTGCTCAGGCGGGCACGATGTTCTCGGCCTGCGGGCCCTTCTGGCCCTGGGTGACGTCGAAGTTCACCTTCTGGCCCTCCTGGAGCTCACGGTAGCCCTGGGTGGCGATGTTCGAGTAGTGGGCGAACACGTCGGCGCCGCCGCCGTCCTGCTCGATGAAGCCGAAGCCCTTTTCCGCGTTGAACCACTTCACGGTGCCGGACGCCATATCGATTCTCCTTCGGGGCCGTACCCGGAGCCGCACTGTGCGGACCCGGCGTCGCCGGGTTGATTGACCCCGTTCGAAGAACTCTGGGAACCACACCTGCAACTGTCCCGACCGTAGCACAGGGCGCCTCCGTAATCGCGGAGCGTTACGTCGATCGGGCGTACGGGCGTCAGCCGCGGAAGTCGGCCGTACGCTCGGGCGAGGCCTCGGCCAGGGCCCGGGTGACCGCCTCGACGCCGCCCCGGAGCCCGTAGACGGGCGTGTCGGGCTGCTGCCGCCAGGACTCGTCGAGGCCGCCCGCGTCGACGGTGTCGAAGCCGAGCTCGTCGATGAGCGCGCGGACCGTCTTCTTGGCGGCTTCGTCGTCACCGGCGACGGGGAGCGCCATCCGCCCGGGGTCTCCGGCCGGCCGCGGCCGGTCGATGATGTCGGCGGCGTAGGTGCCGTTGAAGGCCTTGACGACGGGGTGGCCCAGGTGGCGTTCGGTCCAGCGGCTCTCGGTCAGGCCCCCGTCCTCCACGGCGGCGATCCGGCCGTCGCGCTGCCGCGGGTAGTAGTTGCCGGTGTCGATGACGGTGAAGCCGTCGGCCGCCCCGTCGAGGAGTCCGGCGGGCAGGTCCGGGATGTTCTTGAAGGGGATGGTGACCACCACGATCTCGGCGCCGTGCGCCGCCTCGGCGACGGTGACGGCGGTGGCGCCGGTCTCCTCCGCGAGGGCCGTGAGGGTCTGCGGGCCGCGGGAGTTGGCGACGCGGACCTGGTGTCCGAGCGAGGTGAGCCGGCGGGTGAGGTTGCCGCCGATGTTGCCGGCGCCGACGATGCCGATCTTCATGAGCCCTCCAGTGCGTACGGAACGGGTGCGCCCCCTGCCCCAACCCTTCGCCCGGCCGCCGCATTCCGCGCCGGCACGCCATGGCTCCGGCGGTGGCCCGTACAGCTGAGATCCCGCCGTTTCCCCCTTCGGCGACAACCGGCCGGTACGCGGGAACCGTCCTTCCCTGCGGGGCCGGGGACCGTACCGGCCCGCACCCAGCACGGGAAAGGTACCGATCGATGCCCAAGCTCCCGAAGCCCCCGACCAAGCGCACCCTCTCCATCGCCCTCGCGGCCACCGCGGGCGCCGCAGCCCTCTCCTTGGCCCTCGTCTCCACCACCTCGGCGACCGCCGCCGCGCCGCCGTCGGTCTCCGGCAGCCCGGAGGGGGCCTTCACCCGGATCGCCGACTTCTACGGCTCGTACGTCGACGCGGTGTACGACGGGGACGGCGCGACGGCCGACCGGCTGCGCTCCTTCTACCTCTCCGAGCCCCTCCAGCGGGAGCTGAGGCAGTGGGAGGACGCCCACCACGCCAACGGCGTGCTGCGCGCGCAGAACGTCCCGGTCGAGTGGAAGGTGACCTCCACGGGCAGCGGGGCGGGCAAGACCAACGCCACGGTCACCCTGACCTGGAGCGGGAGTTCCACGACCCAGATCCGGGTGCAGGCCGACCTGCGGACGAAGAAGATCACTTCCATCACGGACTGATCGGGTCCGCCGACGCGAGCGGGGGCCGCCACCCCGGGGGGCCCCCTCTTCCTTCTTCCTCCTTCCTCTTTGGTTCCTTTCGCGCCGCTTTCCCCCAGGACCCCCTCTCGCTTTCCAACTCTTC
>NZ_JBVHWK010000012.1:88194-173934 GCF_055569445.1 Streptomyces sp. NPDC029122
TGGGGGGGGAGGGGGGTTCAAACAACCAAGGCTGGGGGGAGGCCCAACGGGAGAAAAAAAAAGCCCCTGCCAACAACGGGGGGGGTGGTTCCGCCGACGCGGGCGGGCCCCCCCCCCCGGCGGCCCCCCCTCGTCCGTCTTCCGCTCGCCTCTGGGCTCCCTTACGCGCCGCTCGCCCCGAGCATCTCCTCGCGCTCCACGATCTTCACGCGCTCACGGCCCTGCGGCTCGCCCAGCGCCTTCTCGGCGGCGTCCAGCCGGTACCAGCCCTCCCAGGTGGTGTACCGGACCTGCCGCTCGGCGAGGAAGGCCTCGACCGCCTCCGGTTCGGGAGTGGCGGGGGTGAGCAGACGCCCCTCGGCGTGGTCGGCCAGCAGGTTGGCGACGGTCTCGTTCGCGTCGCCCTTGGTGTGGCCGATCAGGCCGATGGGGCCGCGCCGGATCCAGCCGGTGACGTACGTCGAGGCGAGGTGCTCGCCGTTCTCGATGACCCGGCCGCCCTCGTCGGGCACCGTGCCGGACTCCACGTCCCACGGCAGCTTGGGCAGTTCGTCGGAGAGGTAGCCGACGGCGCGGTAGACGGACTGGACGTCCCAGGTGGTGAACTGCCCGGTGCCCTTGACGTTGCCGGTGCCGTCCAGCTCGGTGCGCTCGGTGCGCAGGCCGACGACCTTGCCGTCCTCGCCGAGGATCTCGGCGGGGGACTCGAAGAAGTGCAGGAACAGCTTGTGGGGGCGGTCGCCGATGTCGCGGATCGCCCAGTTCTCGAGGGTCTTGGCGACCATGTCCGCCTGCTTGTTGGAGCGGCGGGTGGTGATCGAGCCCTCGTCGTAGTCGATGTCCTCGGGGTTGACGATGACCTCGATGTTCGGCGAGTGGTCGAGCTCGCGCAGCTCCATCGGGCTGAACTTGGCCTGCGCCGGACCACGGCGGCCGAAGACGTGGACCTCCAGGGCCTTGTTGGCCTTGAGGCCGTCGTAGACGTTCGGCGGGATCTCGGTCGGGAGCAGCTCGTCGGCGGTCTTGGCGAGGATGCGGGCGACGTCGAGGGCGACGTTGCCGACGCCGAGGACCGCGACCTTCTCGGTCTCCAGCGGCCAGGTGCGCGGCACGTCGGGGTGGCCGTCGTACCAGGAGACGAAGTCGGCGGCGCCGTAGGAGCCGTCGAGGTCGACGCCGGGGATGCTGAGAGCCCGGTCCGCGGTGGCGCCGGTCGAGAAGATGACGGCGTCGTAGAAGGCGTGGAGCTCGTCGAGCGAGATGTCGTTCGGGTAGTCGACGTTGCCGAAGAGGCGGACCTGCGGCTTGTCGAGCACCTGGTGCAGGGCGGTGATGATGCCCTTGATGCGGGGGTGGTCGGGGGCGACCCCGTAGCGGATGAGGCCGAAGGGCGCGGGCATCCGTTCGAAGAGGTCGATGGACACGCCGGGGTCGGCCGCCGCCTCGGACTTCAGCAGCGCGTCGGCCGCGTAGATACCGGCGGGGCCGGCACCGACGATTGCTACCCGCAGAGAGCGAGGCATGACTGGGTTCCCTTCGACCGACAATCTGACTGATCAAGGAAACCCTAAACTAAGGCCACCCTAACCCGGCACCCGCCCCCGGGTTATGACCCCATAATCGAATCTTATGACTTGCCAAAGGCAGGCTTTTGGCCGGCCGGGCCTCCCCCGCTGACGTGCGACGACGCCCGCGGCTCAGGCCTCGTACTGGGTGAGGTCGATGCTGTGGAGGCTGAGCCGGTCCCCGGTCCGCGGGTCGGTGGCCTGCCCGTCCTCCTCCATGCCGAGCTTGCGGATCACGTTCGCGGACTCGTCGTTGCCGAGCCGGTTGACGGCGACGACGCGGTCCAGACCCCGGTCCTGGAGGGCGAACTCCAGGACCGTCTGGGCCGCTTCGGAGGCGTAGCCCTGGCCCCAGAAGGGCCGGCCCAGCCGCCAGGTGATCTGTACCTGGTGCCGGGTCTCGGGCAGGTCGTCCGCGGCCGACAGTCCCACGGCCCCGATCAGCTCGCCGGAGGCGAGGAGCTCGACGGCGAACACGCCGAAGCCCTCGTCGTCCCACTCCTCCTCCCAGCGCTCGATGGCTTCGGCGGTCCGCTCCAGGTCGAGGCCGGAGCCGTCGCCGATCCAGCGCATCACTTCCGGGTCTGCGTTGATCTCCGAGAGGGGGACGAGGTCGTCGTCGGTCCAGCGGCGGAGGAGGAGGCGGGGGGTGCGGATCTCAGTCATGCGCACATCCTGCCGAACGGGGTCCGACCAGGGGTAATCGGCCCACTGCCCGGCGCCCCGCTCCGGGCGCGGTGATCGCGTCGGCCTCCGGGGTCAGTCCGGCAGGCCGGTGCCGCAGCGGGAGCAGTAGCGGGCCCCGGAATCCGTGGCGAGCCGGCCGCAGTCCGGGCAGACCCGGTGCAGCAGGCAGGCCGTCTCACCGCCCTCGGCGGCGTCGCCCGGCCGCCCGGCGGTGCCGATGCCGAGGCCGGGGCGCCGGGTGTGGACGGTGAGGTACGTCAGCCCCTGCGGGCCGGCGGTCAGGGAGCGCCGGGCGCCGCGCGCGAGCCAGCAGGCGGTGTGGGGGCGCAGCGCGTGCGAGCCGTCCTCCGTGTCGATCCGCCCGCCGCCCTCCACCACCACGAGCAGGACGTCGAGGGCGGGCTCGGCGTGCTCCGCGATGGCCGCGCCCGGACGGAGCCGGATCAGGTTGGAGTCCAGGCCGCGCCCGGTTCCGGTCAGCCGCCACAGGGCGCCGGTCGCGTCGGCGGGGGCTCCGGCGATCACCTCGTCGAGGTCCGTCAGGATCCCGGTGAGCTGAGGATGCGTCGTCATTGCTGGTCCTTCCCTGCCTGGAGCACGTGCCTCCGCAGTCATACACGATCAGGGTCGGCCGTTTCCGGCCTATCCGCTCTTTGCACTCCGACTGCCCGGGGTCCCGGCGGCCGCACCCCGACGGCCGCCTTCGTCCGTCCGGGCGATAAGGTCGTGTCCGGATTGCGTCGGCCCCACCCGGATCGGACGCGAGGCCCGGCCGGCGGTCGATCACCGCCCGGGCGCGGCCGCTCCCGCCTCCCTGCCCCGCCCGTACCGGAAACCTGCCCCGCATGCACCCCAGCACCACCACCGCCGCTCCCGCTCCGGCTCCCGCCCCGCGCAGGCGCCTCATCACGCCCCGGGCCCCGGCCCGCCCGAGCGCGGCCGCCGCCTTCCACAGCGTCAGCGCCGCGACCACCGTGCTGCTGGGCCTCGTCGCGATCGGCGCGGTGATCCACGAGCCGGTACTGATACCCCCGCTGGCCGCGAGCGCGGCGCTGGTGCACAGCGCGCCCACCCTGCCCCTGGCCCAGCCGCGCGGAGTGGTCATCGGGCACCTCCTGGGCGCGGCGGCCGGCTTCGCGGTGCTGGCCGTGGCGGGCAGCAGCGCCTGGGCGGCGGCCCTGGCCGCCGGGCTCACCCTGGCCCTGCTGACGCTGGCCCGCACCCCGCACTCCCCGGCGGTGGCCACCGCCGTGGTGACGGTGCTCCAGACCCCCGACCCGGCCCGGTTCGTCCCCCTGCTCCTCGGGTCCACCGTGCTGCTGGTCCTGACCGGATACGCCGGTTCGCGCATCCGCCGCACCGCGCCGAGGTACCCCGCGTACTGGTGGTGATCCGCTGGCGCGCCTGCGCCGCGGCGAGGGGGCGCGGGCGCTACTCCTTGTGGTGTGGACATTTCTACGAAGGACGTCTTCGGGGCCCCCTGCTGGGTGAGCCTGATGGCCCGTGACCTGGAGGCGTCCCAGCGCTTCTACGGGGCGGTCGTCGGCTGGAACTTCCGGCGGGCCAGGCTCGGCTCCGCCTTCTCGGTCGCCGTGATGGACGGCGTGCCCGTCGCCGGCATCGGGGCGCTCGCCACGGACCTGGCGGTGGCGGTGGCCTGGACCCCGTACTTCGCGGTCGACGACGTCGACGTGGCGACGGCCCGGGTCCGCGAGCGCAGCGGCACGGTCGGGGTGGGCCCGGTCTCCTTCCCCGGGGGCGGGCGGGCGGCGCTGGTCGCCGATGTGGACGGCGCGGCCTTCGGGGTCTGGCAGGGGCCCGTCTCCGCGGGCTGGCGCGTGGGGGTGGGACCCGCCCCGGCGTGGCTGGAGCTGCGGACCAGGAACGCGTTCGACGCCGCGTTGTTCTACGGCGAGGTGCTGGAGTGGGCCACGGGCCGCGAGGGGTGCTGCGAGGTCTCGTACGAGGACGAGCGGGTCGTCCTGCGGCAGGGCGGCGAGCCGGTGGCCCGGCTGGACAGCGGCCCCGTGGAGCAGGGCGCCTACACCCCGCACACCCGGCCCCGCTGGCACGTCCACTTCCGGGTGGCGGACCTGGATTCCGCCGTCGAATGGGCCCTCGACCTCGGCGGGCGGGCCGTTTCGGTGGTCACGACGGACGGCGCCGACCGATCGATCGCGCTCCGCGACCCGGACGGCGCCCTGTTCACGCTCACGGAGCGGGTCGCGCCGCCCGGTCCGCGGGACGGCGCGCGCTGACGGGGTCCGCTCGCCGGTCCCCGGGCCCGCGGGGACACTGGGTCCTGGAGGAGGTACGCGATGGACCCGGTGGCGGCGCTGGACCGGATCGCCTTCCTGCTGGAGCGCGCGCAGGCCCCGACCTACCGGGTACGGGCCTTCCGTACCGCTTCGGCGGCCGTGGCTCACCTGGGCGAGCGGGAGACCGCCGAGCGGGCGGCGGCGGGCTCGCTGGAAGCGGTGAAGGGCATCGGACCCAAGACGGCCAAGGTGGTGCGCGAGGCGCTGGCCGGGGGGATCCCCGAGTACCTGGGCGTCCTGGAGGAGGAGGCCGCGGCGATGCCGCACGGCCCGCCCGCCTCCCCCGCCGCCACCGCGCTGCGCGCCGCCCTGCGCGGGGACTGCCATCTGCATTCGGACTGGTCGGACGGCGGGAGTCCCATCGAGGCGATGGGGCGGGCGGCCGCGGAACTGGGCCACGAGTGGGCGGTGCTGACGGACCACTCGCCGAGCCTGAAGGTGGCCCGGGGCCTGTCGCCGGAGCGGTTGCGCGAACAATTGCGGGTGGTGGCGGAGCTGAACGAGGCGTGGGCCCCTTTCCGGCTGCTCACCGGCATCGAGTGCGACATCCTCCTCGACGGCTCGCTCGACCAGGAGCCGGAGCTGCTGGAAGGGCTCGACCTGGTGGTGGGCTCCGTCCACTCGAAGCTGCGGATGGAGTCGCCCGCCATGACGCGGCGGCTGCTCAAGGCGGTGCGCAACCCCCTGATGGACGTCCTCGGGCACTGCACGGGACGGCTGGTGACCGGCCGGACCCGCCCCGAGTCCACCTTCGACGCCGAGGCCGTCTTCGCGGCCTGCGCGGAGTCCGGCACGGCCGTGGAGATCAACAGCCGTCCCGAGCGGCTCGACCCGCCCCGGCGGCTGCTGCGCCTGGCCGTCGAGGCGGGCGCCCTCTTCGCGATCGACACCGACGCGCACGCCCCCGGCCAGCTGGACTGGCAGATCCTGGGCTGTGAGCGGGCGGCCGAGTGCGGGGTGCCCGCCGAGCGCGTGGTCAACACCTGGCCCGCGGACCGGCTGCTCGCCTGGACGAGCTCCGGGTAGCGGGCGGCGGTACGTCAGCGCCAGGCCGGCCTGGACCGCCGCGGCGCTGGCGCAGAGCACGGCCGTGGCTCCGTACCAGGGCTCGCCGAGCAGGGTGAACCTCGCGCGCCGGTCGTCGTGCGTCATGGGAATCGCATGCTCCGTCACATTCGGCGGCACCCGCCCCACTGCGCCGTTCGAGGCGCGCGAACGGGGGACGCCCCGGCGTGTCCGCGCCCCGTGCCGGACACGCCGGGGGCCAAGACGGCCCGGGACGGCGGGCCCGCGTCACAGTGGCCCGACCGACCCGTCGAGGAGGGGGCAGCCGTGCCGGATCCCCGGCCCGCCCGCGGCGCGGGCATCCGCCTTCGGCCGCTGGGCGCGCTGCTGCCCGCGCTGGTCCTGCTCTGCGCGGCCGGCTCGGGGCCGCCCGCCGCCGTGGCCGTGGCCGGGGTGGCCGAGCAGCGGCCCGTGGTCCGCACCGCCGAGGGACCCGTACGGGGGCGCGCGCACGGGGCGTACGACACGTTCCAGGGAATCCCGTACGCGGCACCGCCGACCGGTCCGCTGCGCTGGCGGCCGCCGCGGCCCGCGCCGCACCGGACGGGGGTGCTCGACGCGGGGGCGCCGGGGGCCGCCTGCGCACAGTTGCCGGCGCTCGGCCCGGGCGGGCCGGCCGGCTCGGAGGACTGCCTCTTCCTGAACGTCACCGTCCCGGCGGGGCGGGGACGCGGCCGGCCGGTGATGGTGTGGTTCCACGGCGGCGGCTTCCGCTACGGCTCGGCGGACACGTACCGGCCGGAGCCGCTGGCGGTGCGGGGCGACGCGGTGGTGGTCACGGTCAACTACCGGCTCGGCGTCTTCGGCTTCTTCGGCCACCCGGAGCTGGGCGGCGCGCCGGACTTCGGGCTCGCCGACCAGCAGGCGGCGCTGCGCTGGGTACGGGCGAACGCGGCCCGCTTCGGCGGTGATCCGGAACGGGTCACCGTGTTCGGGGTGTCCGCGGGCGGGCTCAGCGTCTGCGCGCACCTGGTCTCTCCCGGCTCGGCGGGCCTGTTCCAGCGGGCGATCGTGCAGAGCGGGTCCTGCTCGACGACCACGCCGCCGTACTCGGTGCTGCCGACGGTGGGCACGTACGAGCCGTTCGTGCCCGAGGAGCGCACGGTCTCGGCCGGTGCGGCCGCGGCCGGCGCGCTCGGCTGCGGCGGCCGGCCGGCGGGCCGGGTGCTCGACTGCCTGCGCGGGCTGGAGACGGGGCGGCTGCTGACGGCGGAGCTGATGGAACGGTTCTCCGGCGTCGCGTACGGCAATGCCCTGCTGCCGGCGGAGCCCGCCCGGGCGTTGGCCTCGGGGCGCTTCCACCGGGTGCCGGTGGTGCAGGGCGGCAACCTCGACGAGATGCGGCTCTTTCTCGCGCAGACCCTGGCGGTGTATCCGGTGGAGGGGGTGGAGGGCTACCGGAAGCGGCTGCGGGTCTCCTTCGGTGCGGCGGCCCCCGCCGTGGAAGCGGCCTACCCGCCGGGCCGCTTCGCGACGCCCGCTCTGGCCTGGGCCTCGGTGCTCTCCGACGCGTCCTTCACCTGCCCCACACTGCGCGACAGCCGTGCGCTGGCCCGGCACGTGCCGGTGTACGGCTACCTGTTCAGTGACAGGACGGCGCCCAATTCCACCGGTCTGCCCGAGCCGGCCGGCTTCCCGTTCGGCGCGGCGCACGGCTTCGAACTGCCCTACCTGTTCACGGTGGTGGAGCTGACGGAACCCCAGCGCGCCCTGGCCGACCGGATGGCGGGCTACTGGACGCGCTTCGCCCGCACCGGTTCGCCGAACGCGCCGGACTCCCCCGTCTGGCCCCGGTTCGCGCCGCCCGCCCCCTCCGTGCTGGGCCTGGCGCCGGGCGCGGGCGGCATCCGGCGGATCGACGCGGCGGCAGCGCACCACTGCGCCCTCTGGGACGGCCTATCCTTCCCCGCCTCCCCGGCCGCCGGGGCGACTCCGTGAGGCCCGGACCGGGCGGGCGCCGACGGCTCGCCGAGGGCGCCGGAACCGACCGGGCCGCCCCCGGGCAACCGCCCCTGGGGCCGGGGTTCAGAGCCGGACGTTCCAGGCGGCCGTGGAGGTCAAGGCGCGGGCGATCTCGGGATCGCGGACCGAGGGGGTGCGGTCCCGCACGCTCACCGACAGCCTGTGGCCGCGCAGGTCCAGCAGCCACAGCTCGGCCACCCGGACCTCGCCGCGCCCCGCGAACCGCTTGAGCTCCCGGCCGTCCAGGTACCAGCGCACCTCCGGCTCGCGCCCGTCGGCCCCGTACAGGCGCGGGACGGCCACCTTGGCGGCGTCGCCCAGGCGCAGGGTGCGGTCGGTGGGGGTGAGCGGGGTCGCCAGGCGGGCGTGCCGGTGGAAGCCGGCGATCATCGCCTCGATGCCGGGAAGGTTGAAGGGCTTGCCCAGGACGCGCATCAGGGAGTTGTCCGTGGGCCGGTAGAGGCCGGTGACGTAGTAGCCGCCGCCCTCGTACGCGCCGACGGTGCCGCCGTCGGGGGAGGTCTCGCCGAGCCAGCGGTGCCACTTGGCCCGCTCCCGGGCCATCCGGGAGGCGTCCAGGGTGGAGGTGTTGAGGTCGGCGGGCTCGCGGCCGGTGTACTTCTCGTAGCCGGGGACGCCCGGGTAGAAGTACTCGTCGGCGAGCTTGCCGAGGGAGTGGCCGGTCTCGTGGATGGCGACCTGCCCGGACTTGGGGTGGCCGGCGGACGCGGTGGAGATGCCCTCGTAGCCGAGGGTGGCGCTGGGCTCGTTGTATCCCGCGCCGCCGTACTTGGCGCTGTTGGCGAGGACGATCACCAGGTCGGCGGCGGGCGCCTTGGCGACGTACGCGTCGACCTTGGGCTGGTCCACGCAGAGCAGCCGCTCGATGGACTCGCACCAGAAGGAGGAGCCGAGCGCGGTGTCCCGGACGGTGTCCCGGGCCGGGTCGCCGGAGACCCCGGACTGGGCGGATACCGCGTCCACGGTCCACACGTTGAAGAGGTCGCGGTAGGTGGTGTACGGCTCGACGGCCGTGACCTCGGCCCATTTGGCCCGGGCGTCGGTGTGGAAGCGGTCCAGCTCGCCCTCGGTGTAGCCGTCGCCGATCACGACCACGTCCAGCCGGTCCGCGGTGGGGCCGTTGTCGATCATTTTGGTGACCCGGCCGTCGGCGGCGCGTGCCGCCTCGGAGAGGCGGGGCGCGGCCTTCGCCCGCCCGGCCGCCGGTACCAGGACGTGGCCGGATCCGGCGTCGCCCCCGTGTTCCGGCCCGGGTATCTCGACCTCCACGCCGGTCGGGTGGGGCGGGTCGGCGGCTGCCGCGGGCGTGACGGCGGCGGCCAGGAGAGCGGCGCTCGCGCAGGCCGCCGCGAGCGCCGTGCGCAGGGCCGGCCGGACGGTTCGCCTCATGAAGTCCTCCGTGGGGAAGGGAGTGGGGGGCACGGTTAAGCAAGTGGTTAAGTCAGCTGAACCGGCTGCTTAAACTAGGCGGCGGGCGAGGCGGTACGCAATGGCCGACTGCCGTTGAATACTGGGGAGTTGAGACACCCAGGGTGACAACAGGGGGAGTTCATGGACGAACCGGCCGAGATCGGACGCCGGGTGCAGCGGCTCCGCGCCGAACGCGGGCTCACGCAGCGGCAGTTGGCAGAGCCGGCGTACACCCCGGCGTACGTGTCCACCCTGGAGGCGGGCAAGGTGCGGCCCTCGGAGACCGCGCTGCGCTTCCTCGCGGAACGGCTCGGCACCTCGTACGAGGAGCTCGCCACGGGACGCCCGGCTCACCTGGCCACCGAGCTGCGGCTCGCCCTGACCGACGCCCAGCGCATCCTGGCCACCGGCTCGGCACAGGAGGCCGCGGCGCACTTCCGGCGGCTGCTGGCCGAGGCCGAGCGGCTGGGCCTGGCCGACGAGCGGGCCGAGGCTCTGCTGGGGCTCGGCGACTGCGCGCTGGAGTCCGGCGAACTGGCCGAGGCCGCGCGTCACTTCGAGGCGGCGGAGCTGCTGCTGGCGGACGAGCCGCTGCCCCGGCGGGCCCGGCCGATCCGGGGACGCGCCGTCGCGCACCTGCTGGCCGGGGAGCTGCGGTACGCCTGCTACCTGCTGGAGTCGGCGATCGACGCGCTGAACTCCGGCGGACTCGGGGACCCGGAGGCGCTGGTGCTGCTGTACTCGGCGGTCATCGGCCCGTACATCGACATGGGCGCGCACGCCCGCGCGGCCCATGCCGCGGAGCTCGCGCTGGCGCTGGCTCCGCAGGTCGGGGATCCTGCGCTGGTGGCGGGGATGCACCGGCAGGTCGCGCGGACCTTCCTGACCGAGGGCCGGGTGGCCGATGCCGACGCCTCCCTGGCCAAGGCCCAGGCCGTCTACCGGCAGCTGCGGCTGCGCACCGATCTGGCGCACTGCCACTGGATGCGCGGCTACGTCCAGGCGCAGCACGGGGAACTGGGCGCGGCGGAGCGGGAGCTGCGGATCGCCCGCGAGATGCTGACGGCGCGGCGGGCGGCGCTGTACACCGCGCAGGTGGAGGTGGAGCTGGCCGATGTGCTGCGGCGTCTGGGCCGGTACGAGGAGGCCGCCGAGCTGGTGTCGGGGCTGCTGGAGGAGGGGTCGGACCCGGGGGCGGTGCACGCGGGCGGCGCGCACCGGCTGCTGGGGCTGATCGCGCAGGAACGCGGGGACACCGAGGCCGCCGAGGAGCACTTCGTCCGGGCGCTGGCCCTGCTGGAGCGCAGCGGGGCGGGCGGCGACCTGGCGGACCTGTGCCGGCTGCTGGGCGACCTGCTGCGCCGGTCGGGGCGTACGGAGGCGGCGATGGACGCCTACCGCACCGGACTCGGGTACCGCTCCGCGCCCGGCACGACCACTCTGGGGCCGGCTCCGGCCGCCCCGGCGCACATGGCACCGCTCCCGGCGCCGCGCTGAGGCGGTGCGGGAGCGGTGCTGGCGTGCCGCGGGAGCGGTGCGGGGGCGTCACGCGGTCGCGGCGGTGCGGGCGTGACGCGGTCGCGGGGCGGGCGGGTCAGTGGTTCTCGGTGGGCTCCAGGTCGCGCGGGATCAGCGCCCAGGTCGTGGCCGCGGCGGCGACGGCCAGGGCTCCGGCCATCAGGAAGGCCGGGGTGATCGCCAGGGTGTAGGCCTGTGAGGCGGTCTCCAGGAGGGCCTGGCCGACGGCGCCGCCGAGCCGTTCGGCGGTGTGCGCCGCCTCGCCGACCGAGTCCCGTACGGCGCTCGCGGCCGGGCCGTCCAGGTCGAGCACCGGCAGGTTGCCCCGGTAGAGGGCGGCGGCCGTGCTGCCGAGGATGGCGACGCCCATCGCGGAGCCCAGTTCGTAGCAGGTCTCCTCGATGGCGGCCGCGCTGGAGACCTGGTCGGCGGGCGCGGCGGAGACCAGGATCACGGAGGCCACGGTGGTCGCGATGCCGGCGCCCAGCCCCATCACGGTGAGCCCCGCCGCGAAGGCCGGATATCCGAGCTCGGTGAACTGCTGGACGGTCCAGGGCATCGCCATTCCGGCCGCGAGGACCACCAGCCCGGCGCCCAGTACGTGCCGGATCGGGTAGCGGTGCATCAGCGCAGGGGCCACCAGCGAGGCGCAGATCAGCGCCAGCGGGGCGGGCAGCAGGCGCAGCCCGGCCTCCAGCGGGGTGTAGCCCTGGCCGTACTGGAACCACTGGGTGACGAGGAAGAGGATCGCGCCCATGCCGACCATCGGCAGGAAGATCGCGGTGGCCGCGACGCTGAAGGCGGGCTTGGTGAACAGCCGCACCTGGAGCAGCGGCTCGTCCAGGCGCAGCTGGCGGCGGACGAACACGGTGAGCGCGAGGGCGGCGACGGCGAACAGGGCCCAGGGCAGCGGGTCGGCGATGCCGCTCTTGCCGAGCTGCTTGGTGCCGCCCGCGAGGGCGAGCATGCCGACGATCGACTGGCCGACGCCCCACCAGTCCCACCGGCCGGTGCCGCGCGGGGCGCGCGATTCGGGCAGGTAGCGCAGACCCACCGCGACGATGAGGGCGGCGACGGGGAGGTTGAGGAGGAAGGCGGAGTGCCAGCCGTGGTCCTGGACGAGGAGCCCGCCGACGACGGGGCCGAAGGCCATGCCGCCGCCGAACACGGCGGCCCAGACGGCGAGGGCGAAGGCGCGCTCCTTGGCGTCGGTGAAGACGCTGCGCAGGATCGACAGGGTGGCCGGCATGATCGCCGCGCCGCCGACGCCGAGGAGGGCGCGGGCGGCGATCACGTGCCAGGCCTCGGTGGAGAACACGGCGATCAGCGAGGCGGCGGAGAAGATGGCGAAGCCCGCCATGAGCAGCCGCTTGCGGCCCCAGCGGTCGCCGAGGGCCCCGGCGGTGACCAGCAGCCCGGAGAGGGCGAGGGCGTAGACGTCGATGATCCACAGCTGTTGCACGGCGCCGGGCTGGAGGTCCGCGACGAGCGAGGGGAAGGCCACGTTGAGGATCGTGGTGTCCATCGAGATGAGCAGGAGACTGCCGGAGAGGATCGCGAGGACGATCCAGCGGCGCGGGTCCTGCGTGGGGGTGTGCATGGGATTCCGTTCGGGGTAGCGCACGGGAGGGAGCCGCCCGGCGGGGCGGCGGGTCAGGCTTCGGATCCGGCGGCCGGCCAGGGGGGCCGGGCTCCGCCGAGGAAGGACGTCCGGACCAGGTGGGCGATCCGGCGCGGGGCCAGGTGGCCGTCGCGGACGCCTTCCGCGGCGGCGTCGAGCAGGCCCCAGAGGGAGTACCAGATCCAGTACGGCGGCAGGTCCGCGCGCAGCCGGCCCAGCCGCTGGCCGAGGGCGAGGAAGCGCAGGGCTCGCCGGTCCTGGCGTTCCAGTGCGGCCTTGACGCCGGGGTCGGCGAGGACGGTGGCGTCGCGCGAGGTGAACCCGTACAGGTGGGCGGCCGGGAGCAGGGCCACGACCAGTTCCTCCAGCGCCGCGTCGAAGGCGGCGCCGTCGGCGGTGGTCTCGGGGAGGTCGGCGGAGGCGAGGCGGTCGTCGACGACGCGGACGGCCCGGGCGGCCACCGCTCCGAGCAGGGCCTCGCGGGTCGCGTAGCGGCGGCTCAGCGTGGCGCGGCTGGTGCCGATGCGCGCGGCGATCTGCACCATCGAGGCGCTGTGGTCGCCGGCGAGGACGCGCGCGGCGGCGTCGAGAAGTTCTTCTTCGGGCACCATGATGAGCCTCCTTCGCCTCGAATGATACAAATCTGTCTCACGCGACGCAAGAATGGCTCATTGGGTGGGCGTGAGCGCCCCAACTCCTCGGTTTATTGAATATGGGAACCGTTGTCATATACTCAGGTCATGGCTCGCAACGACATACGCCCCATCGTCAAGCTCCGCTCCACCGCGGGGACCGGATACACCTACGTCACCCGCAAGAACCGGCGCAACGACCCCGACCGGATGGTGCTGCGCAAGTTCGACCCGGTGCTCCGCCGGCACGTCGACTTCCGAGAAGAACGCTGACCCTGCGCGCCTTCGCCGGCGCGGATTCGAGGCGGACCGGGTTTCACCGTCCCGCCGCAGGGCACAAGCCCACTGCCGCCCCGCGCATTCGCGGGGCGGACCAGTTTCCCGGGGGAACCCGTGTTCAGGCCCCGCCCGAGGTGCGGGCGCGGGCGCCGGAGCGGGTACGGGCCGCGCTGGGGGCGCGCTCCGGGTGGCGGCGCACGTACTCGTCCTCCAGCTCCTTGAGCCTTTGGGTGTGCGCGGCCAGCGCGTCGTCAGAGCCGTGCAGCAGGGTCTCGTGGCGCGTGCGGTGGATGGTCTCCAGCTCCTTGAGCAGTCGGCCGTCCTCCAGATCCCGCGCGGCCGCTCCCGCGGCGTGCTGCTCCGCCATGGCAACCACCTCCACGTCCTACGGTAAACGGGTCGGGTCCGATCAGCCGTCCGGGCCGCACCGGCGCTCAGCTCGTCGTGCGGGAGCGGCGGCGCGCATCCCCGGGGCGCCCGAACGGCGGTCCTCGCGGTGCGCGGGCCGGCCCGTGCCGGGAGGGTGACGGCATGGGCGACTGGTGGTACCGCAACATCCTGGAGCCGGGGAAACTGCCGCTGCTCCTGGCGTTGTCGGCGTTCGTCGTGACCTTCGCGGTGACCCGCGTCATCACCCGGATGATCCGGGCCGGGAAGGGTCCCTTCCGCAATGTCGCGCCGGGCGGTCTGCACGTGCACCACTGCGTGCCCGGGGTGGTCCTGATGACCGTCGGCGGGTTCACCGCGATCGCCGGCGGCCGGACGGGGTGGGGCTCCTGGGTGGCGGCCGTGCTGTTCGGAACGGGCACGGGCCTGGTCCTGGACGAGTTCGCCCTGATCCTGCACCTGAGCGACGTCTACTGGAGCAAGGAGGGCACCCTCAGCGTCGAGGCCGTGATCATGACATCGGCTCTGGCGGGACTGCTGCTGTGCGGGTTCCTGCCGCTGGGCGTCGACGACCTGACCGAGGACCAGCAGACGAACCGTCTGCTCCTCGGGGCCACCGTGCTGTTCAACCTGCTGCTGGCCGCCGTGGCACTGCTCAAGGGCAAACCCCGGCTGGCGATGCTCGGGGCGATCGTGCCGCTCATCGCCCTGATCGCCGCGGTACGGCTGGCCCGGCCGGCGTCGCCGTGGGCGCGCCGCTTCTACGTCCACCGGCCCGGGGCCCGGGCCCGGACCGTGAAGCGGGCGTACCGGCACGACCGGCGCTGGAGCGGACTCCAGCGCCGGATCGACTACCTGATCGGCGGCGCCCCCACCCCGGGAACCGGACTCCCTGGCCCGGTCCGCCGTCCCAGGGGCGTCCTGCGGATCAGGCGGAGGCTGCGGCGGGCGTCCCGTCGAGCTCCCACGCGTGGCGCTTGAACTCCCGGCGGAAGTCGGCGTGGTCCTCCCACTGGCGGGCGATGCCGCGCAGCACGTCCCAGTGGTGCTCCACCGACTGGTCGATGACCTTGCGCAGCAGCGGATCGGCAGTCGCGCGCGTCTCGATGAGCCCCTTGACCGCGGAGGCCTCCAGCACGCTGTTGCGCAGCGCCCGCAGGGCCCGGGAGGTGTCGTCCATCGCGAAGCCGCGCTCGCTTCCCGTCTCCGCGTCGAACAACGGGGTCAGCCGGGCCTCGATGAACGCGGTGATCCGCTCGAAGTGCTGCGCGTCCATCAGGTTCTCCCGCTCCCGCCGGTCGGCGCGCGGGGCGCGACACGGCTCATCGATGCTGCTGCTCACAGGTGTGCTGAGGGCAGGATACGAGGTCACCGCGGACGGCCGGGGCGGGAGGGCGCCGGGGGCGGGTCCTCGGCGGGGCTCCGGAGCGGCGCGGTCGTCAGGGGCTGAGGGGGGCGGGCGGGGAGACGGCCAGGACGGGCGGGGCCGGGGAGGTCCAGCGGTGGCCGCAGGGGTCGAAGAGCAGGTCGACCGGTTCGCCCGGGCGCTGGCGCCAGGAGATCCGCTCCGGCGCCGCCGCGCACCGGGGGCAGACGGGCAGCGGGGACGCCGGCGGGGTGGGGCGGGGACCGGTCCGGCACTCGGGCGCCGCGGCGAGTACCGGCGGCGCGGTGTGCGGATCACGCATGGGGGCTCCCTGGTCCGGCGGTTGTGCTCCTGGCACTGTGCCATGCGGGGAGCTGCCCGCGCACCGGCGGATCATCCAGTGTTCCGGCTGGTCAGGCGTACGAGTTGCAGGGGTGTTCCGGGTTTCCGCGGGCACCGGGTGGTCAAGCGCCCCTGCGCTCGGGCTGGACCAGCCCCGTCTCGTAGGCGGCGATGACCGCTTGGGCCCGGTCGCGTACGCCCAGCTTGCCGAAGACGGCCGTGATGTGGTTCTTGACGGTGGAGACGCTGATGTCCAGTTCCGCGGAGATGCCGGCGTTGTCCAGGCCGGTCGCGAGCAGCCGCCAGATCTCCAGCTCGCGCGGGGTGAGTCCGACGGGGGCCGCCGGGGCGGGCCGGGGCTCGCGCGGGGTGGTGCGTACGTAGGTGGAGAGCAGCCGGGTCAGCAGCCTCGGCGCGACGGCGGCCTCCCCGGTGTGGACGGTGCGGACGGCTGCGATGAGCTCCTCCGGGGAGACATCCTTGGGCAGGAAACCGTAGGCGCCGGCGCGCAGGGCGGCGACCACGTACTCGTCCATGTCGAAGGTGCTCAGTGCCAGCACCCGGGACTCGGGCCGGACCTCGGCCAGTCGTCCGGTGGCGGCGACGCCGTCGAGCACCGGCATCCGGATGTCCATGACCACCACGTCGGGGCGCAGCCGTTGGGCCAGGTCCACGGCTTCGGCCCCGTCGGCCGCCTCGCCGACCACCTCGATGTCCGGGTCGGGCCCCAGGATCAGGGCCAGGCCGCGCCGTACCAGCGGCTGGTCGTCGGCTATGAGCACGCGGATCATCGGTGGTGTTCCTCTCGTGGCGGGTGGAGGGGGGTCAGGCGTGTCCGGGGTGCGGTGTCCCGTCGGGGGGTACCGGGAGGCGGGCCGCGACGCGGAAGCCGCCGTCGTCGCGGGGTGCGGCCTCGAGGGTGCCGCCGTGCAGGGCCACGCGTTCCCGCATGCCGATCAGGCCGTGCCCGCCGTGCCGGGGCGGCCGGCCGGGCGTGCGCCGGGCGGCGCCGTCGCCGGGGCCCTCGTCGCAGACCTCCACGGCGACCTCGTCCGGCCGGTACGTCAGCCGCACCCGGGCCGGGGCGTTCCCCGCGTGCTTGCGGGCGTTGGTCAGGGCCTCCTGCACGACCCGGAACACGGTGAGGCCGACGGTGGGCGGCAGCGGGCGGGCGGGGCCGCTGACGGTGAACTCCGTGTCCATCCCGGCGAGCCGGGATTCGGTGACGATCCGTTCCAGGTCCGCGGCCCCGGGCTGCGGGGCGGGCGGGCCGGTCTCCGGTTCCTCCCCGGCCCGCAGGACGTCGAGGAGTTGCCGCATCTCGCCGAGGGCCATCCGGCCCGAGTCCTCCAGGATGACCAGCGCCTCGCGGGCGGCCCCGGGGTCGTGGGCGAGGTTGGCGCGGGCGCCGCCGGCCATGAGCTGCATGGTGGTGATGTGGTGGGCGACGATGTCGTGCAGTTCGCGCGCGATGCGGCGGCGTTCCTCGGCCACGGCCCGCTCGGCGAGCAGGATCCGCTTGGCCTCGGTCTCCCGCTGCCACCGCTTGGCCATGAGCCCCGTGGTGACGACGAGGAGGCTGGCGCCCGTGTTGGCGAGGAGCCCGAGGCCCGGGTCGAAGGGCAGGCCGCCCTGCCCGAGGCTGACGAGCGGCGCCGTCGCGAGGACGGCGCACACCACCACGGAGGGCCGGCAGGCCACGGCGACCGAGTACAGGGCGATGGCCGGGGTGAGGCCGAAGTGCGGGGACACCGAGGCCGTCAGGTTCACGGCCGCCCCGAGCAGCAGGACCGCCGCCAGCGCCACCACCGGGCGGCGGCGCCGGGCCAGCAGGGCCAGTGACGAGGCCACCACGAAGAACGCCGCGGCGACCTCCAGCGAGGCGCCCTCGAACTGCGTGTCGAAGGCGAAGCCCGTCAGGTCCACGGCAGCCGCGCCGACCGCCACCAGTGCGTCGTTGCGCGTCCACGTCAGCCCCTCGGCACGCGTGCCCATCCTTCGGCTCCTCCACCACGGACCGCCGACGGGCCGCCCTCGTAGATCCATTCTCCCATCGGGCCGGGTCCGGGACACCGGCCCCGGGGACGGGGTGCGACCAGGACCCAGGTCCTGGTCGCAGCCGTGTCCCGGACCCTGGTCCCGGCGGCGTTCTCCTTCTCCACCAGGACGTTTTCCCGTCCGGACGCTGATGTTCTGGGTACCGGCCGGACGCCCCGGCCGGAATCCGCACGCACGACCGGAGGAGAACAGTGATCCGCGCCCTGACGGGATGCTCGACGAGGAACCCCTGGAAGGTGATCGCCCTCTGGGCGGTGCTGGGCATCGCGGCGGCGATCCTGGGCCAGGTGTTCGTCTTCCGCGCCACCCAGCCCGGCAATGACGGCTTCCTGCCCGCCTCCTACGATTCGGCGGCCGCGCTGCGGATCGCCGAGGAGAGCTTCGGGGCCCGGCCGGACTCCGACCCGCTGACGGTCCTGGTGGCCCGTACGGACGGTGCGGCGCTCGCCGCGCCCGACGAGCGCCGGATCGAGGAGGTGTCGCGGCGGCTGGCCCGGACGAAGGTCACCATGCCGAGGACGGAGGACGATCCGCCGTTCACGGAGGACCACTCCCAGGTCCCGCGCATCGGCGCCGGGATGACGGCCCCGGACCGGTCCTTCCGGCTGCTGTCCGTGGAGCTGAAGGGCAATCCGCAGGACCCGGGGGTGCAGAGCACCTACAAGGCGTTCCGCGAGCAGGCCCGGGCCGCGTTCCAGGAGGCGGGACTGCGGACGGGGTTCACGGGCGGTCTGGCCGCCACGGTGGACACCGCCGATGCCGAGAAGACCCGGTCGACGGTGGTCGGCGCGGTGGTGATGGGGCTGATCGTGCTGCTCCACGTCCTGGTGTTCCGCAGTGTGTTCGCGGCGCTGCTGCCCCTGGTCTCGGTGGCCGTCATCGGCGGCGCGGCGTCCGGGGCGGTGGTCATGGCGTCGATGGCGAGCGGTATCCGGCTGGCGCCCTCCACTCCCGGCCTGATCAACGTGGTGCTCATGGGCATCGGGATCGACTACTTCCTCTTCCTCCTGTTCCGTTTCCGTGAGCAGCTGCGGCGCCATCCGGCGCAGAGCGGGCGCGCCGCGGCCGCGGAGGTCGCGGGCCGGGTGGGCACGGCCGTCACTTCGGCGGCCCTGACGATCGTGGCGGCGTTCGCCACCCTCGGGATCGCCTCCTTCGGCCAGTTCCGGGTGCTGGGCCCGGCGATCGCCGTGTCGGTGCTGGTGATGCTGCTGGGCAGCCTCACGCTGATGCCGGCGCTGCTGGCCGTGACGGGCCGGAGGATGTTCTGGCCCTCGAAGGCACTGCGGCGCGAGCCCCGCGAGGGTGTGGCGGGCGCGCTCGGCCGGCTGACCGCCCGGCGTCCGGTGGCGCTGGTCCTCGCGTCGCTGGTGCTGCTCGGCGCGCTGACGGCGGGTCTGGCCGGCATACGCATGGATTACGGGTCCGGCGCGGACGGCGAACGGACCGCCGCGGTGGAGACGGCCGCGGAGATCTCCCGCGCCCTGCCCGCCGGTGTCTCGGACCCGGCGAGCGTGCTCGTCGCCGCGAAGGACGGCGTTCCGCTCGGCGCGGAGCGCGTGGCCGGGCTGGCCGGGGCGCTGGCCCGCGTCCCCGGGGTGGGCGGGGTGGCCCCGACCGTGGTGAGCGAGGACCGGAAGGCGGCCCGGATCGATCTGCTGCTGACCGTCGAATCCGGCGGGCAGCAGGCCCGCGACCTGGTCTCCGGGCCGGTGCGGGACACGATCCGGGTGAACCTGCCGGCCGGGACCGAGGCCCATGTCGGCGGGACGGCTTCGGTGTTCGCGGACATAGCGGTCGCCGTCGACGAGGACCTGAAGGTCATCTTCCCGGTGGCGGCGGTGCTGATCGCGGTGATCCTGCTGGTGCTGCTGCGGAGCGTGCTCGCGCCGGTGGTGCTGATGATCGCCGTCGGGTTGGGCTTCACGGCCACCCTGGGGGCGTCGGCGCTGGTCTTCCAGCACGGGCTGGGGCGGCCGGGCGTGGACTTCACGCTGCCGCTGGTGCTGTTCCTGTTCGTGGTGGCGCTGGGCACCGACTACAACATCCTGATCAGCGACCGGCTGCGGGAGGAGATGGAACGGCCCGGACCGGCCCGCGCGGCGGTGGCCCGCGCCGTACGGCACACCGCGCCGGCGATCGCGACGGCCGGGCTGGTGCTCGCCGCGTCCTTCGGCAGCCTGGCCGTGAGCCCGCACGCCGGGACCCAGCAGACCGGCTTCGCGACGGCGGTCGGGATCCTGCTGTCCGCCTTCGTCCTGTCCGTCGTCCTGGTGCCCGCGCTGGCCGCGCTGCTGGGCCGCTCCCTGTGGTGGCCGGTGCGACCGCGGGTGCGGGGCGGGGAGGGGCACCGGGCGGCCCGGCCCGAGACCGAGCGGGTGCCGGTGGGCTGAGCCGCGTACGCGAAGGCCGGGGCGCCGGGGACCGCGGGGGTCCCGGGCGCCCCGGCCCGGCCGTGTCAGACGAGCCCGGCCACTTCCGGGTGGCCGGTCAGCCAGGCGCGGACGGCCTGTTGTTCCTTGCCCTTGCCCATCTCCTGGATCTTCGCCTCCAGGCTGGTGAGCTGGGCCTCGTTCAGCTTGAAGGAACGCAGCCAGGCCGCGATCTCCGGCTCGTCGGCGGCGAAGCCCTTGCGGGTGAGGGTGTGGATGCCGTCGCCGCGGCCCCAGACGCCCTTCGGGTCGGCCAGCTTGGTCAGCCCGTAGGTGGAGTACGCCCAGTGCGGGGACCACAGCACGCTCACCACCGGCTCCTTCTTGGCGTAGGCCCGCTGGAGTTCGGCGAGCATGCCCGGGGTGGAGCCGTCGACGACCTGGTACTCCCCTTCGAGGCCGTACTCCTTGAGGACCTTGTCCTTCAGTACGGACATGGCGCCCGCGCTCGGCTCGATGCCGATGATCCGGCCCTTGAACCGTGCCCCCTTGCCCTTGAGGTCCTCGAGGGAGCGCACGTCCTCGACGTAGGAGGGGACCGACAGCTCGATGGAGGTGGGCCCGTACCAGGCGCCCAGGTCGTCCAGCCGGTTCCCGTACTTCTCCCAGTACTGGGCCTGGGTGACGGGCAGCCAGGCGTCGGTCTGGAAGTCGACCTGGCCTCCGGCGAGCCCGGTGAACAGCGCGCCCAGTTCCAGCTGCCGGGCGTCCACCCGGAAGCCGCGGCGTTCCAGCAGCTCCTTCCACAGGAAGGTGGAGGCGGTGCCCTCGTCCCAGGGGATGTAACCGATGCTGATCTCGCGGCCCTTGCCGGTGTTCTCGGCGCCGGTCGCGGCCGCCGGTGCCGTGGAGCCGCCGAAGGTGCTCAGTCCGCCCGCGACGAGGGCGAGGACGACGGCCGCGGTGACGGCGTACGCGGGCTGGGGGCGGTGGCGCCACAGCCGGGCCGTGCCGCTCGCGGCGGACCGGGCCAGGGCCTGGGCGCGGCGGCCGACCGGGGAGACCTGCCGGCCGAGGGCCCCCGTCATGCGGTCCAGGTACATGGCGAGGACGACGATGGACAGACCGGCCTCGAAGCCGAGGCCGATGTCGACGCTTCCGATGGCCCGGTAGACGGCACCGCCGAGGCCGCCGCCGCCGACCATGCCGGCGATCACGACCATGGACAGGCCGAGCATGATGACCTGGTTGACGCCCGCCATGATGGTGGGCAGGGCGAGGGGCAGCTGGACGCGTACGAGGGTGTCGCGCGGGGTGGTGCCGAAGGCGTCGGCGGCCTCCACCAGTTCGGCGTCGACCTGGCGGATGCCGAGCTCGGTCATCCGTACGCCGGGCGGCAGCGAGAAGACGATCGTGGCGATGATCCCGGGGACCACGCCCACGCCGAAGAAGATGATGCCGGGAATGAGGTAGACCATGGCGGGCATGGTCTGCATGAAGTCCAGCAGGGGCCGCAGGGCGGCGCTGACCTTGTCGGAGCGCGCGGCCCAGACGCCCAGCGGGAGGGCGAACACCAGCGTGACGAGGGTGGCGACCAGGACCAGGGACAGGGTGGACATGGCCTCGTCCCACAGGGCGACGGAGTCCACGAGCGCGAAGGCGGCGAAGGCGAGCAGGCCCGCGAGCAGACCGCGCAGCCACCAGGCGGCGAGGGCGAGGAGACCGGCGAAGAGCAGCGGTGCGGGGGCGGACAGGACGGCGTCGATGCCGTCGTAGAGGCCGCCGACCAGGGCGCTGACCGTGTCGAAGAGCCAGGACAGGTGGTGCTGGAGGAAGCCGACCGCGCTGTCGGCCCAGGCTCCGAGGTGCAGGCGGGGCATCAGGCGGCCACCTCCGCGCAGGCCATCGGGGGCCGTTGCTCGTCACCGATGAAGGCGACGAGCCGGTCCTTGGGCACGGAGCCGACGACGGCGCCGTCCACACCGGTGACGGCGACCGGGTGGGGGACGCGGGCGCTCACGGAGCAGAGGTCGGCGAGCGGGGTGTCGGCGCTGACGGTGGGGCAGGCGCAGGCGGGCGCGGTACCGGCGGGCTCGTCCATGACGGCGTCGGCGGTGAGGACGCGGGAGCGGTCCACGTCCTGGACGAACGAGGCGACGTAGCGGTCGGCCGGGCGGGTCAGGATGTCCTCGGCGGTGCCCTGCTGGACGATGCGGCCGTCGCGCATGACGGCGACCCGGTCGCCGAGGCGCATGGCCTCGTTGAGGTCGTGGGTGATGAAGACGATGGTCTTCTTCAGGGTCCGCTGGAGTTCGAGGAGCTGGTCCTGCATGTCGCGGCGGATGAGCGGGTCCAGGGCGCTGAAGGACTCGTCCATCAGGAGCAGGTCGGCGTCGGTGGCCAGGGCGCGGGCGAGGCCGACGCGCTGCTGCATGCCGCCGGAGAGCTCGTCGGGCCAGGACTTCTCCCAGCCGCCGAGCCCGCACAGTGCCAGCGCCTCGGCGCCGCGCCGTTCGCGCTCGGCCCGGGGGACGCCCTGGACCTCCAGACCGTAGGCGGCGTTGGCCAGGACGTCGCGGTGCGGGAACAGCGCGAAGTGCTGGAAGACCATGGAGATCCTGGTGGAGCGTACGCGGCGCAGCTCGCGCGGGGTCAGTGCGGTGAGGTCCTGGCCGTCGAAGAGGATGCGGCCGGAGGTCGGTTCGAGGAGTCCGTTGAGCATCCGCAGGAGGGTGGACTTGCCGGAGCCCGACAGACCCATCACGACGAAGATCTCGCCGGGCTCGACCCGGAAGGAGGCGTCGATCACCGCTGCCGTGGTGCCGTCGGCGCGCAGCTCGTCACGGTCGGCGCCGCCTTCGAGCGCGCGGACCGCGGCCGCCTGGCGGTCGGGGCGTCTGGCGAACACCTTGTAGACGTGCTCGGCCTGGAGCGTGGACACATACACCTCGCGGGTCGTACCGGGGCCGGCCCGCCGCCGGGGGCGCGGGCCGGGGAGCGGGGCGGGATCGGCCCGCGCGGTCCTCGGCCCGGCCCATCGGCCGGAGCATGCGGTTCCGCTCCAGCGGCCCGCGTGCCCGGCCTTCGCTGCGGCAAACGGTGTAGTGATCCACCTCACGCCGGCCCGTCGCTCCCACGGGACGCCGGCCTCAGCGGCTTCCGGGAACCGTCTCGGCGGCGGGGTCGGGGTCGGCCAGCATGGAGGTGCGCAGATGGGTGAGGAGCCGGGTCAGGAGCCGGGAGACCTGCATCTGCGAGATGCCGAGGGCGGCGCCGATCTGGGCCTGGGTCAGCTCCTGCCCGAAGCGCATCCGGAGCATGGTGCGTTCGCGGTCGCTGAGCCGTTCGAGCAGGGGCGCCAGGGTCTGGATGTCCTCGACGAGCTCTAGGGCCGGCTCCTCCTCCCCCAGCACCTCGGCGAGGGTGTGGCCTTCGGCGGGGCCGTCGCCGTGCTCGGCGTGCGGGGCGTCGAGGGAGCCGCTGGTGTGCCCGTTGGCGGCGACCAGGCCCTCTATGACCTGCTCCTCGGTGAGGTCGAGGTGTGCGGCGAGGTCGTGGACGGTGGGCGAGCGGTCGAGCCGGACCGTCAGCTCCTCCTTCGCCTTGGCGATGTCGATGCGCAGCTCCTGGAGCCGGCGCGGGACGTGGACGGCCCAGGCGGTGTCGCGGAAGTGGCGCTTGATCTCGCCCGTGATGTACGGCATGGCGAGGGTGGCGAACTCGTTCTCGCGGGCCGGGTCGAACCGGTCGATGGCCTTGATCAGGCCGATGGTGCCGACCTGTACGAGGTCGTCGACGTCCCCGGCGACGCCGTCGGCGCGGCCGCGGAAGCGGCGGACCGCGTACTGGACGAGCGAGGCGTTCATCTCGATCAGGGTGTTGCGGACGTACTGCCGCTCGGGTGTGCCCTCGGGCAGTTCGCGGAGCCGCGCGAAGAAGACCTTCGACAGCTCCCGCGCGTCCGCCGGGGCCACCTCCCTGGGCTCGTCGATCCGGGGCAGGCCGGCCTCGCGGGCCGCCGCCCGGCCGCTGCGGGGGCCGGGCAGAAGCGGTCCGGCGGTGTCGGCCGTGGCGGGGACGGCGGTAGGGGACTGATGGGCGGGTACCGGCATGGGGGTTCGCTCCTTGGGCTGGTCGGCTTGCGGCGCGGGACCTTTGACGCCCTCGACTCTGGACCGATTCCACTCACACGTCAAGAAATACCGGAAAAGCTTTTCGCGTCTTTCACGTCTTGTTTCACGGGAAACATGTGCCGCATCATGACGGGATGGGGAGCATGACACGCCGAGAGAACTGGACATTTCTCACAAATCACGCACGCGTCCTGGTGACCATCGCCCGGGATCCCGGAGCGCGGGTGAGGGACGTGGCCCTGGTGTGCGCACTCACCGAGCGCACGGTCCAGGCGATCGTGACCGACCTGGAGTCGGACGGCTACCTGCGCCGCGTACGGGACGGGCGGCGCAACCGCTACGAGATCTCGCCGGGCGCCATGTTCCGGCATCCCGCCGAGGCGGGGGTGCGGGTGGCCGGTCTCCTCTCCCTGCTCACCGGCGCACCCGCCGCCGAAGGCCCCGAATCCGCCGAAGCCCGGCCGGCCCCGCAGAACCTGCCCGCCCCGGCCGCCGTGGAGTAGGCCCTGTCTGCGGTGTGGGCCATGTCACCCGGAACGCGATGGCCTCGGGCTCGCGGTGTGGGTCATGTCACCCGGAACGCGATGGCCTCGGGCTCGCGGTGGAAGGTGAGCCGGTCCCAGCCGGCGAACGCCAGGTCCGTCACGGCGAGCAGCCGCCCGGAGCCGTCGTGCAGGGTGCGGCGTACGGACAGCCCGCAGGCCGGCGCGGCCGCGGGGTGGCGGGTCCGGGTCATCGTGATGGTCTCGGAGGTACGGCCGCGCGCGGCGGCCTGCTCAAGCCAGCGGTGCAGCGGCCGCAGGTCCCCGCTCCGGGCCTCGTCCGGCTCTTCGAGGTAGTCCGCGAGCTCCGGGGTGCGGGCGACGGCGCGCGGGCAGAAGTACGTCACGGCGTGCCGGACCGCCTGCCCGCCCGGGCCGTACACGTGGTGGTGATGGACCAGGGTGCGCTCGCCGCCGCTCATCCCGAGCAGCGCCGCCAGCGAGGGCGGCACGGTGACCAGGGCGAGCCGGGTGCGGGTGACCTGGGCGCCCGCCCGCCGGGGCGGTGCCACGCGGGACCCGGCGCGGGCGGCCGGGGCCGCGTACTCCGGACCGGGCGCCTCCCGGTGCGCCCCCGCGGAGGCGGCCCGTGTGCCCCGGCGTCCGGTGACGACCAGTCCGTCGGCGCGCAGCTCCTGGAGCGCGGCCCGGACGGTCTGCCGGTTGACCTCGTACCGGGCGGCCAGGGTGCGTTCGGAGGGCAGCCTGCCGCCCGGGGTCCGGGCGGCGCGGTCGAGTTCGTCCCGCAGTTGTGCGGCGATCCGCTGGTACTTGGGCATGGCGGCCGGGCGGCCGCCCCGCGAAGGGGAGGGCATGGCTTCTCCTCTGACGGGTGGTCAAGGACTGCGCGGTCTGCCCGGACAACCTAGCATTGGTCTATACCTTTCGGTACGGGAGTTCCGGCGCCCCCGCCACCTTGGCCGAATCCCACGCCCCGGCCCGTCCCCGCTCACGCACTCCGCAGGGGGTTGGGCAGCGCGAGGTAGCGCGCGTCGGCGCCGTCCGCCCGGGTCCAGCGCAGCAACAGGTTCGTCTTGGCCGGAAGCGAGGGGGCCGCCAGGAGCCCGGCGATCTCCGGCAGGCCGTACGCGGAGTCGTAGCGCACCAGCTCCTCGCGGACCGCCGGCCACACCCCGTCGGCCGCCCCGGGGTGCCGCTCGGCCAGTGCTCCGCCCACCTCCGCGAGGTGGTTGACGACCAGGCAGTACACGAGCCGCTGCCAGGCGGCCTCGCGCGGCATGTCCTGCGGGAGTTTCACGCCCTCCGCGTCGCGGAAGAGGGCCTGCACCGGCACACCCCTGCCGTCCACCGCGACCAGGCAGTTCTGGAGGTGGGCCTCCAGCACGATCCCGTGCCGGGCGAACAGGTCGAGGACGGGGGGCACGACGTGGCGCAGGTACGCCCGCCACCATCCGGCCGGGTCGGGCGCGGCGTCGAGCGGGCTCCCGGGGAATCCCTCGGCGAGCGCGGCGGCCAGCAGCGGTACCGCCCCCGCCGTCACGCCCGCGCGCAGCCCGTCGCGGACGAGGACGGCCAGTTCCTCGAAGGCGAAGGCGGCCGTGCGGTACCCGCGGTCGCTCAGCCACACCGCGGCCGATCCCGTCCGGCGGCGCAGATCGGCGAACCCCTCCTCGACGGCGGAGTCGGTGCGGCGCACCTTCAGCAGGTCGTGGCGCCACAGCCGGCGCACGTCGTTGGTGATGCGGACGTCGAGGCTGAACTTGGCGAACAGGTCGGCCGCCGGATCCGGGGCGTAGACGGTCCGCACGGAGGCGGTGGGCCACACCGGCAGCCGGGTCGGGCCGAGCCGCACCAGGCGGCCGTCGGCGAAGGCCTCCTCCAGCTCCCGGCGGCCCGCGAGCAGCTCCAGCTGCCAGGGATGCGCGGGCAGCGCCCGGTAACCGGCGGGCGGGCGGGGGCCGTCGAGGATCCCGGCCAGCGCGTCGACCGCGTCGGCGGCGGCCGGGCCGCCCTCCTCGGCCACCTGGTCCTCGCGCAGCCCCAGCATCACGAGCGGGAAGCGGGCGTGCGCCTCGGGGGCGTACGGCAGCCAGCTCGCGGCGGGCGCGCCGCCCCTGGCCTTGGGGGCGGGGTGGTGCGGATGGCCCGTCACCAGGGCCTGTTCGGACAGGACGTACGGGTCCTCGGGCGCCTCGGCGGAAGCCCGGGCGGCCAGCAGCGCGGCCACCGCCTCGCGGCTGTCGCCGATCTCGCCGGGGAGTTCGTCGTTGGGGACGCCGGTGTACCGGAGCAGTTCGTCGGAGGTGAGCTTGACCAGTTCCGCGTGGCTGAGCGGATGCCAGCCGTCCGCCGTGCGCAGCTCGGGGCCGGCCGGGCGGCGTCCGCCGCCGACCCGCAGCAGCCGGCCGCTGCCGCGCAGCCGGTGGACCCGCCCGCCCTCGGCTTCGCCCACCTCCCGCAGCAGGCAGTTCAGCAGCGGTGCGGCGCTGTAGGCGTCGGCGGCGGTGTTGAGGTCCACTGGTTCCATTCGGTCCGTCTCCGGTGTGCCGGGGGTTCGCGGGAGGGACCACCGGCGGTGATCTTCAGTATCCGCGATGATGACGTGATCATCGATGGACGGACTCGAAAGGACCGGACCCCTGGACCGCAGCAGGCACGTTCCCCCGCCCCACTCCGGGCGCTCCCCCGCCACCGCGGCCGAGGAGGCCGTCGCGGTCGCGCTGGCCGGCGTACGGCCCGGGCTGGCGGCCGCGTACGAGGCCTCGCTGGACGGTGCGCGCGCCGCCGTGCTGACCCGGCTGTGGCGGGCACTGGCGTTCGAGCCGCTGCCGTGGGTGGTGGGCCGGGAGCACGGACCGGACTCGCTCACGCTGCTGCTGGCCGGCGGCCGGCGGCTGGAGGGGCCGCCCGCCGACCCCTACGCGACGGACTCCCGGGTCGGCGAGGTGCGGCTGGACGGGCGGCCCTGCCGGCAGGCGGCCCGGCTGGTCCGGGCGCTGCGGGTGCCGCACGGCGCCGCCTTCGCCGCCGAACTGGACGACAGCACCGCCTCCCTGGCCCTGTCCCGGGCCGGGCGGCCGGACGGGGCGGAAGCCGGGCCGCGGGCCGGGTGGGAATGGGAGCAGCGGGTGGTGGACGGGCACCCCTACCACCCCAACTGCCGTTCCCGGCCGGGTTTCACGGTGGCCGAGCAGCTGGCGTACGCGCCGGAGCACCGGCCGCTGGTGGAGCTGGGGCTGGTCCCCGTACGGGCGGCGGAGTGCCTGGTGGCCGGGGAGTGGCCGGAGCACCTGCGCGACGGGGACCGGATCCTGGTGCCGGTGCACCCCTGGCAGGCCGAGCACGTCCTGAAGGGCGAGACGGTCCTGCCCGGGCCCGCGGCACATCCGCTGATGGCGCTGCGGACGCTCGCCCCGGCGGCGGGCGGCCCCCATGTGAAGACGGCGCTGAGCACGCGGCTGACCTCCTCCGTCCGCGACATCTCCGCGTACTCGGTGGAGACGGCCGCCGTGCTCTCGGCCTTCGCCCACGCGCTGACCGAGCGGCTCGACGGCCGCCTGCACATCACCCGGACGCTGGGCGCGGCCACCGCCCACAGCCCGGATCTGGCCGCGGTGCTCCGCGAGCCCCCGGAGGCGTACGCGCGGCCCGGCGAGCGGGTCGTCCCGGTGGCGGCGCTGGCGGATACGGAGCTGGGCCGGTCACCCGTCTGGCGGGCGGCGTTCGCCCGGCTCGCGCTGTCGGTGTGCCTGCGGGTGCTGGACCTCGGGGTGGCGCTGGAGGCCCACGGGCAGAACCTGCTGGTGGTGCTGGCGCCCGACGGGAGCCCGCTGCGGCTGGTCTACCGCGATCTGGCCGACATCCGGATCAGCCCGGCCCGTCTCGCCCGGCACGGCCTGCCGGTGCCGGCCCTGTCGGGGCGGCTCGTCACGGACGACGAATCGGTGCTGCGGCGCAAGCTCTTCGGCTCCCTGGTGGCCGGGGCGCTCGCCTCGACGGCGGGCTCGGCCGGAGCGTTCGCGGACTGCCTCGCGGCCGGGCTCGACGGCCTGGCGCCCACCGCCGACTCGGCGGCGCTGCGGAGCGGACCGCTGCCGGTGAAGGCGCTCACGCTGATGCGGCTGAGTCCGGGGGTGCCGGGCGACCAGTGGGCGGAGCTGCCCCTGCCGCCGGCCGGGGGCTGAGGGAGGGGGCCGGGAGCGGCCGGAGGCTGACGGAGGCCGGCCGGAGGAGGGGGTGAGCGGGGCGGCCGGGCGGGCTACTGTTCAGGGGCATGACACAGACCTCGCGCCTCAGTGCCGTCCGGGCGTCGTACGACGCCGTCGCGGTCGACTACGCCCGGCTGCTGGGCGACGCCCTGGACGCCCGGCCCCTGGACCGGGCCCTGCTCAACGCCTTCGCCGAGTGCGTGCGCGGCGGGGCCGTCGCCGACCTGGGCTGCGGTACGGGCCGCGTCACGGCGTACCTGGACGGCCTCGGCGTACGGGCCTTCGGCGTCGACCTCTCCCCCGCGATGGTGGCGGTGGCCCGGCGCAGCTATCCGGGCCTGCGCTTCGAGGTGGGCCGGATGGCCGGGCTGGACATGGCCGACGGGGTGCTGGGCGGGGTCCTGGCCTGGTACTCCACCGTGCACACCCCGCCGGACGAACTCCCCGCCCTCTTCGCGGAGTTCGCGCGGGTACTGGCGCCCGGGGGTCACGCGCTCGTCGCGTTCGAGGCCGGGGACGAGCGGCGCCGGCTGGAGCACGCCTACGGGCATCCGGTCGACCTCGAGGTGTACGGGACCCCGCCGGAGCTGGTCGCCTCGCTGCTGGCCGGGGCGGGGCTGGCGGAAGTCGCCCGGATGGTACGGGAACCGGACGCGCGGGAGCACGGCCCGCAGGGGTTTCTGCTGGCCCGCCGGGAGCCGGACGCCTGAGGCGGACGCCGCGGCCGGGGCGCGGGTGCCGGGTACGGGGCCGGTCTGCGCGGGCTGAGGCCGGCGCGCGCCGCGCGGCCGGAGGCGGCCGCATCGGCGACGCGGCGTCCCGGCATCGCGGCGAGGGTGCCCGCCGGGCACGACCGCGGGGGGGGGGGGGGGGGGGGGGGGGGGGGGGGGGGGGGGGGGGGGGGGGGGGGGGGGGGGGGGGGGGGGGGAGGGGAGGGGGGGGTACCCCCTCCCCCCCCCTCCCCCCCACACCCCCCCCCCCCCCCCCCCCCCCCCCCCCCCCCCCCCCCCCCCCCCCCGCGGTGGGGGCCGGGCGGGCATCGCGGAGGTGCAGCACCGCTACGCCCGCCCGGGGCCTCGGGAGGGGTCAGCTCTGCCAGCCGGTCCAGCTGCCGCTGCTCAGGCGGTGGCGGGACCAGCGGTCGCCGTCCATGCCCACGACGGAGATCGTGGGGGTCCAGGTGTTGTTTCCCTCGATCCGGACGCCGCTGCGGGCCTTCCCGCCCAGCGACTCCCAGTTGGACCAGGCGCCGTTCGTGTAGTTGTAGCGGGTCCACACCGCGAAGTCGGAGCCGACGATGAAGACCTGACGCTGACCGTTCGGGAAGGTCTGCCAGGCCTCCCCGTACTCGCAGATGTAGTCGCCGCCGAGGCCGGACACGTGACAGTACGCGGCCGCCGCGGACGGGGCGCGGTCCTGAGCCGGGGCGGCCGAGGCCACACCGGTCAGGGCCACGCCGGCCAGGGCGAGGGTGGAGGCCGCCAGGGCCGAGGCGCGGGCGATGGATAAAGCCATGAAGTGACTCCCTGATTCCCACTCGTCTTCGGAGGTTGCCGGCCGGTCCGCCCGGGACCCCTCCCCCACGGGGCCGGGAGGCGGGCGCCGTCGTGCGGACCGTCCGGCGGACAAGAGACTTCCAGCGGCCGCCAACGCGCTCCTAACGCCCGGCTAACGGGGTTTCGCCGATCCTTGCGCCACGAGGCCGTTCCGGGTGCCCGTCGGCGCGTCGCCGCAGGTGCGGGCGGTGCGGGGCGCATACGCGGGCCGGGAGCGATTGGCCGGGATCCCCCTCATGGGCCGAAATGCGGAGACATATGCTCGGGTGGGGGGGAAGTGGATGGAAGGGGCATGCATGGAGTTCCGCGTGCTGGGGACGGTCACCTTGGTGGCGGAGTGCGGAAGGCCCGTGCAGCTGGGCCCCGCCAAGCGGCGGAGCCTGCTGGCGATGCTGCTGCTGCGGCCCAACGCGGCCGTCGGGGTGGACCGGCTGACGCGGGCGCTGTGGGACGAGGACCCGCCCCGGCACTCCCGAACGGTACTGCAGGGTCACGTCTCCCGGCTGCGCGCCCTGTTCGCCGAGCACGGGGCACCGGCCCACGGCGTGGAACTCCTCACCCAGGGGCCGGCGTACGCGCTGCGGCTGCCCGAATCCCTGGTGGACGCCCACCGCTTCGAGCGGCTGCACCGGCTGGCCCGGGAACAGCGCGAACCGGCCCGGACGGTACGGCTGCTGCGGGAGGCCCTCGCGCTGTGGGAGGGGCCCGCGCTGGGCGGGACCGTGGGCGGGCCGCTGCTGGAGGCCGCCGCGCACGGGCTGGACGAGCTGCGGCTGACGGCCGTGGAGGAGCTGGCCGGGGCGCACGCCCTGCTCGGCGAACACTCCGCCGCGGCGGCCCTGCTGCGGGCGGAGGCCGTACTGCACCCGCTGCGGGAACCGCTGGTCGCGGCGCTGATGCTGGCGCTGGGCCGGTCGGGCCGGCAGTCGGACGCCCTGGACTGGTACCACCGCACGCGGGAGCTGCTCGCCGACCAGCTCGGTGTCGATCCCGGAGCGGTGCTCTCCGACGCGTACACCGCTCTGCTGCGGGCCGACGCACCCGCGCGGGCCGTGCCCGCAGCCGTACCGGCGGCCGCCGTACCCTCGGCCGCCCTCCGGGTGTCCGCCACCCCCTCCCCGACCGCCTGGGGGCCGGGCGGGGAACCCGGGGAGCCCGGCGGGGAACCCGCCGCACCGGACGGGGGATCCGCCGAGCCGGTCCCGCCCGCCCGCACGCCGGCGGAACCCCAGCTCCTCCCGCGCCGCCCCGGCGGCTTCACGGGCCGTACCGCCGAACTGGCGGCGCTCGACCGGGCCACGGCCGCCCACCCCGACGCCGTCGTCATGCTCACCGGCAGCGCCGGCGTCGGGAAGACCGCGCTCGCCCTGCACTGGGCGCACCGGCGGCGCGCGGACTTCCCCGACGGCCGGCTCTTCGCCGACCTCCACGGCTACAGCCCCGTCCCGGCCCGGGACACCACCTCCGTGCTGCGCGAGTTCCTGCTCGCGCTCGGCGTCCCGGCCGAGCGGATGCCCGACTCCCCGCAGGCCCTCGGCGCCCGCTACCGGGAGCTGACCTGCGGGCGCCGGATGCTGGTCGTGCTCGACAACGCCCGGGACTCCGCACAGGTGCGGCCCCTGCTGCCCGGCGGCGACGGCTGCGTCACCCTGGTCACCAGCCGCAGCCGGCTCGGGGAACTGGTGGTCTCCGACGCCGCCCGCCCCGTACCGGTGCGCGAGCTGCCCGCCGCGCAGTCCACGGAGCTGCTCGCCGCCGTCCTGGGCCCGGACCTGGTCGCGGCCGAGCCCGAGGCCGCGGCGCGCCTGGCCGGGCTGTGCGACGGCCTGCCGCTGGCCCTGCGCGTGGCCGCCGCCCGGCTCGCCACCCGCCCGCACCGGGGACTCGCCGCCTTCGCCGGTGAACTCGCCGACGAGCACAGCCGGCTGGACCTGCTGAACGTGGGGAACACCGGCGTCGCCGCCGCGCTGGGCCTCACGGTGCAGCACCTGCCGGAGCCCGCCCGGCGGATGTTCCACCACCTCGGACCGCATACCGGCGCCGCCCTCGACCTCCGCACGGCCGCCGCGCTCGCCGGCTGCCTGCCCAGCCAGGCCGCCGCCGCCCTGGACCAGCTGGCGGCCGCCCAGCTGGTCGTGGAGGCGGGCCCGCAGTCGTACGTACTGCACGACCTGGTGCGGCTCTACGCCCGCAGCCTGTCGCCGGGGTACGACCCGGAGGCGCTGCTGCGGCTGCTCGACCACTGGCTGCGCACCCTCCTCGCGGCCTGCGCCGCCGCCGAGCCCGGCAGCGAGCCCTGCTGCGTCCTGCCCGCGGGAGCCCGGCGGGCCGCCCCGGTGCGGCCGTTCGCCGGCCGCGCGGACGCCCTGGCCTGGTTCGCCGCCGAACGGGACGCGCTGCGCGGCGCGGTGGAGTCGGCCGTCGCCGCCGGGCTGCACGACCGCGCCTGGCGTCTGGTGCTGCTCCAGTGGCCGCTGATCGTGTGGCAGGTCCGCGACGGCTGGGTGCCCCTGCTGGAACGGGCGTTGGTCTGCGCCGAGGCCGACGGCGACCCAGGTGCCCAGTCGCGGACCCGGGCGCTGCTGGGCTGGGTGCTGTCCGAGGAGGGGCGGCCGGAGGAGGCCCTCGCGCAGCTCGAGCGGGCGCCCGGGCTGGCCGCCCTGGCGGGGGACACGGCCGGAGAGGCCATCGCCCGGATCAACCTCGCCGTCGCGCTCACCCGGACGGGCGAACGCGCCCGGCCCGGGGAGCTGCTGTCCTCGGCGCTCCGCCTGGCGGAACGGGCGGGCCGCACCGATACGGCCGCCCTGGCCCACCAGCACCTGACGGAGCACCTGCTGACCGTGGGCGCGCCCGAGGCGGCCGCCGACCACGCGGTCCGCGGCCTGGCCCTGGCCGCCCCGCCCGCGGCGGCGCCCCGGCGGGTGGTGCTGCGCACCCTGTACGGCGAGGCGCTCGCCGCGACGGGCCGCAGGGGCGAGGCGGTACGCCAGCTCGGCGACGCGGCCCGGGAGGCGCGGGCCCACGCGTACGAGGAGGGCGAGAGCGCGGCCCGCGCCGCGCTGGAGGCCCTGGCGGAACGCTGAACCGGGGCGCGGCGGCCGGGCCCCTTCCGCCCTGCGCGGCCCTGGTCCGTTCGGGCGGGAAGCGGCGGCGGGCGGGCCCGCCTGCTCTGCGATCGGGCCCGGCGGTGGCAGGAAGGGGGGATGAGCCTTCCACGCCGCCGGGCCCTCGCGACCGCGGCCGCCGCCGTCCTCGCCGCCACCGGGGCGAGCGCGCCGGCACACGGGGTACGGAACGGCCGGGCGCGGCGGGGCCCGCGTGCGGCGGCCGGGGCGGGCCCCCACTTCGGGGCACTGGGCCGCGCGATGGACGGCCGGCTGGTCCTGCCGGGGGACGCCGACTACGCCGAGGCCCGGCAGCTCTTCCAGCCCCGCTACGACGCCGTGGCGCCCGGGGCGGTGGCCTACCCCGCGCACGCCGGGGACGTGGCCGTGTGCCTCGACTTCGCGCGACGCTCCGCCGCGGCGGTGGTGCCGCGCGGCGGCGGCCACTGCTACGCGGGGTGGTCCACGGTCGCCGGGGGGCTGGTGGTGGACACCGGGGCGATGGCCGCCGTGACGGTCGAGGGGGACGAGGTGCGGGTCGGTGCCGGGGCCCGGCTCGCCGAGGTGCACGCGGCCCTCGCCGCGCGCGGCCTGGGCGTCCCCGCCGGGCTGTGCCCCTCGGTCGGCATCGCCGGGCTCACCCTCGGGGGCGGGCTGGGGCTGGGTTCGCGGGCGTACGGGACCACCTCCGACCGGCTCTCCGGCGCCCGTGTGGTGACCCCGGACGGGGTGGTGCGCGAGGTCGGCGCCGACCGGGACCCCGACCTGTACTGGGCGCTGCGCGGGGGCGGGGGCGGGAACTTCGGCGTGGTCACCGAGTTCCGGCTGCGCACCCATCCGGTCGGTGACGCCGCGTTCGCCGAACTGCACTGGCCGGCCGGGGACTCCGCGGCGGTGGTACGGGGCTGGCAGCGCTGGCTGGGCGCGCTGCCGGACCCGTTCTGGAGCCAGGTGGAGTTCACCGTGGGGGCGGGCCGGGACGCCGTGCCCGCCGTCAGGGTGGTGTGCCTCGACGGGCGGGCGGAGCTGGAGCGGGAGCTGACCCGGCTGACCGGCCTGGTGGGCCCGGAGGCGCGGGACAGCTGGATCCGCGTGCGCGGCTACGGGGACACCGTGCGGGCCATGGCCGGCTGCGCGGACCTCGCTGCCGCGGGGTGCAGGCTGCCGGGCCGGCTGCCCGGCCGGGATCCGCGGGGGCGCCTGGGCCGGGACTCGTACGCGGCCCGTTCCGACTTCTGGGGCGGTGCCGGGCTGCCGGAGGGCGCGGTGGCGGCGGTGCTGGACGCGGTCCGGCGCTACGGGCGGGAGGCCCCGGGGGGCGGCTTCGGGGTGGTCCAGTTCGACGGGGTGTGCGGCGGGGCCGTGAACCGGGTGCCCGCCGCCGGCACCGCCTTCGTCCACCGGGACAGCGCCTTCCTGGCCCAGTACCTCGCGTACTGGCCGCGGTCCGCGACGGCGGCCGAGGTGACCCGGCACCAGGGCTGGCTCGACGGGCTGTGGCGGGACCTGCGCCCGTGGGCGGGCGGGCGCGCCTACCAGAACTACGCGGATCCGAAACTCGCCGACTGGCGCGAGGCCTACTACGGGTCCAACCTCCCCCGCCTGGAGGAGGTCAGGCGCGCCTACGACCCGGGCAGGCTGTTCCGTTTCCCCCAGGCTGTCTAGGCAGTCACGACAGGAACGAGCGAGACATGCGACGTTTGTTGACGGTGGTGACGGCCGCGGCCGCCGCGGCCGCCGCCCTGATGCTGCCGGACGGGGCGCTGCCGGTGGCGCGGACGGAGCGGGCCGAGGCGGCTTCCGAGCGCTGGTCGGCGCAGGAGGCCGCGGCCTTCTGGACGGAGGACCGGATGGCCACCGCTCGGCCCGTGCCCGAACCGGACCCCGCCGCCGGTACGGTCCCGCGGGCCGTCGCACCCGCCCGCGCCGCGACCGGTTCGGCGGCACCGGCCCCTTCCCCGGCCTCGGCCCCGTCCCCGGTGGCCGACCCGGCGGGCCCCGCCCAGCCGGAGGGGCCGGTCTCCGCCGGGACCGAAGCCGCGGCCGGGGGCGATGCCGGTGCCCCGGTCGGCGCCGGAGCCGGTGACCCGGCCGCCGCGGACCCCTCCGCCGCCGGCCCCGGCACCACCGGCCCGAGGGGTGACGCGCCCGCGCCGGCGCCCGTGTCCGCCCCGGAGCCGGCACGGGCCGCCGTGTCCGCGAAGCCCGCCGCGGCGGCCCTGCCGGCCACCCCCGGTGTCGGGCAGGACTTCAACGGCATCCCGGTCGTGGGCCGGATGTTCGTCATGCAGGGCGGCGGCGCCTACTTCTGCACCGCCAGCGTGGTCTCCTCCCCCGGCCGCGACATGGTGCTCAGCGCGGCGCACTGCCTGCTCGGCACGGACACCCGCCAGGTGGCCTTCGTACCGCAGTACACGCGCGCGAACCCGCGCCCGTACGGACTCTTCCCGGTGCTGCGCGACGCGGCCGGGCGCTCGAAGGTGTGGATCGCCCCCCGCTACCGCACCGCCGGGCCCGACCGGGCGGCCACCCTGGACGTGGCCTTCGCCCAGGTCGGGCCCGGCGCCGACGGTCTCCCGGTGGAGGACGTCGTGGGCGGGAACCGGCTCGTCACCGGCGCCGCCTTCACCCACTCGAAGGTCACGCTGATCGGCCATCCGGCGGCGGCCGCGCGCCCGCGCGTCTGCGTGAACCGTACGACCAGGTTCACCAGCCGCGACCCGAAGAGCCCCGGATCGTTCCTGAGGATCGACTGCACCGGCTATCCGGGAGGGACCAGCGGCGGCCCCTTCCTCGCGCACTACGACGCGCGGACCCGGACGGGCGACGTCATCGGCGTGATCGGCGGCTGGAAGACGGGCGGGCCCACCGCGGACACCTCGTACAGCTCCTACTTCGGCGCGGAGATCAGGAAGCTGTACCGGACGGCGGTTGCCGGGGCACGGGCGCAGTGAGCGCCCGCACCCAGCGGGTACGGCGCGGGTTGCCGACCGTTCGGGGCGTCGCCGGGACCCCCTCGGCGGTCAGCGGGTCGGCAGGGGCGAGCGCGAGCTGGCGCCGCAGGTCGGCCAGGGCCGCGTGCACCGGCGCGAGGATCACCTCGGCGCGCGGGTGGATCGACGCGAGGGCGTGCGCGGTGGTCTCGATGGTCTCGGCGGCGTCCTCGGCGGCGGTCCGGCTCCAGCCGCCCGGCCCCGCGCCGGTCCCGGGCGCGACGGCGTCGTAGAGGTGGCAGGCGGCATCGGCCGCGGCGTCGGCCCGTTCACCGACGCCCGGCGCCGCGATGGTCGGCAGCAGCTCCATGCCCGCTCAACGAGCGGGACCCGCCGGGGGAACGAGACGGTGCCGTCGGATCCGGGGACGCCGGGCTCCCGCCCCGGCGGGGGTGCGGGCGCATAGGCTGGTCGGATCATGAGCCTTCGAGTGCGCAGGCCGGCCCGCGCGGACAGGGCCGGCGCCGACAGCGGAACGACCGGCGGGACGGCCGAACCCCGCAAGACCCGTAAGACCCTTAAGACCCGGGCGTCGCGTACGCCCGGCGCCTTCTCCCAGCTCGCCGTGGCACTGCGTACGCCCGCCCGGCCGGGCGAGCCGCTGTGCGCGCGGGCCCCCCGGCGGTGGCAGCGGATGCTGCCCTTCGCCGTGGCGGGCGTCTTCGTGGCGTCGCTGCTGCCGTCGACCATCTCGGTGCTGACCGACGACTACGGCATGGGCGGCGGTTGGGCCGGGGCCCTCGGCGTGGCCCAGACGGTACCGCTGCTCCTGGCGTTGTCGCGCCCGCTGGCGGCCTGGGGCCTGATGCTGCTCGCGGACGTCGTCGGGGCGGTGCTGCTGATCGGAGCCGACCGGATGGCCGGGCACGCCTGGCCGTGGACGCCGATGGTGGTGGTCGGGTACCTGGCGCTGATGGTCTGCCTGGGGCTGCGCGAGCCGGTGCGGACCCTGGTGGGGGTGTGGCTGGCGACGGGCGCGGCGGGGGTGGTGCTCGGCTTCTTCCCGCCGGCGGGGGTGACGACCACCGTCGCGCTGCTGTTCGTGCTGAGCGGGACCGTACTGGCGCTGTCGGGCGCGCTGCGCGGGCTGGGTGACGCGCGGCAGCGGATCGCCGAGCAGGAGAGCATCAGCGAGGCGGAGCGGGCGCGGCGCACCCTGCTGGAGGAACGCGCCCGGATCGCACGGGAGTTGCACGACGTGGTGGCCCACCACATGTCGGTGATCACCGTGCAGGCGGATTCCGCCCCCTACCGGCTGCCCGGTATGGCGGAGCCGGTGCGGGAGGAGTTCGCGGCCATCGCGTCCAGTGCGCGCGAGTCGCTGGGCGAGATGCGGCGGCTGCTGACGGTGCTGCGGGGCGACGGTACGAACGGCTCCGGCGGCGAGGGCGGCGGCCTGGCGCCGCAGCCGGGGATCGCAAGGATCCAGCAGCTGGTGGAGGCGACCGTACGGGCCGGGCAGCCCGTGGAGTTCTCCCTGGCCACGGGGCTGGCCGCGGCGGCCGTGCCCCCGGCGGTGGACCTGTCGGCGTACCGCATCGTGCAGGAGGCCCTGGCCAACGTGGTGCGCCATGCCCCGGGCGCGCGGACCCGGGTGTCCGTGACGTGTTCCCCGGAGGAGGACGAGGTGCTCGTCCTGGTGGTCAACGGTCCGGCCCGGGACACGGCGGCGGAGGTGGAGGTCTCCGGAACGGGCACGGGGCACGGCCTGGTGGGGATGCGCGAGCGCGTACGGTTGACCGGCGGGACGCTGGACGCGGGCCCGCTGCCCGAGGGCGGTTTCCGGGTCGCCGCCCGGCTCCCTCTCGACGCCCGGACCGAGGACCCCAGTTGACCATCCGCGTGATCATCGTCGACGACCAGGCCATGGTGCGGGCGGGATTCGCCGCACTGCTGTCGGCGCAGCCCGACATCGACGTGGTGGGCGAGGCCCCCGACGGCCGCCAGGGGGTGCAGGTCTCGCGCACGGTCCACCCCGACGTGGTGCTGATGGACGTACGGATGCCGGAGCTGGACGGGCTGTCGGCGGCCCGCGAGCTGCTGGACCCGCCGCGGGGGGTGACGCACCGGCCGAAGGTGCTGATGCTGACCACCTTCGACATCGACGACTACGTGTACGAGGCGCTGCGCGCGGGCGCGTCCGGCTTCCTGCTGAAGGACGCCCCGCCCGCCGACCTGATCGCGGCGGTCCGGGTGGTCGCCTCCGGCGAGGCCCTGCTGGCGCCTTCGGTGACGCGCAGGCTGATCGCTGACTTCGTCCGGCAGCGGCCGGCCCCGCGCAAGGACCCGGCGCTGCGGCTGAACGGTCTGACCCCGCGCGAGACGGAGGTGCTGGAGCTGATCGCGCGGGGGCTGTCGAACCAGGAGATCGCCGCCCACCTGGTCCTGGCGGAGCAGACGGTGAAGACGCACATCGGCCGGGTCCTGGGCAAGCTGGACCTCCGCGACCGGGCGCAGGCGGTGATCTTCGCCTACGAGGCGGGCCTGGTCCGCCCGGGCGACTCGGTCTCGTGACCGGTCAGTAGCAGTCCATGCGCGATCCGTCGGTCGACGCCTCGGTGAACACGTGGAACCAGGTCCGGGGCACGGAGCCGGCCGGCTCGGGGCCGGGGTCCACCCGGTAGAACTCGCGGAGGTCGGCGGGTGACTCGAAAGTGACGATGACGCTCGGCCGGTCCGGGGATTCGAAGCAGGTCACGGGGGTCCGGCCCGCCGGCGCCGGTCCGCTCCGCGGGACCGGATGCCAGCCCGCCGCGGGGAGTTCCCGTGCGTAGTACGCCAGCACGTCCGCGGCGCTCCCGTCGTACACGTACAGCCGGTCGGCGCTCAGCCAGGCGTCCCCGCTGTCGTCGGTGCAGGTGGCCCCGTCCGCCGCACCACCGTCGAGGGGCCTGGCCCCTGGCGGGTGCAGGTCCAGGGCCGGCGACTCGTCGAGGGCCGCCACCTCCGGACCGGTGCCCTCACAGGTCGTGAAAGGGGAGAGGTAGGAGCATCCGCTCAGCGTGGCTGCGGCGAGTACGGTCGCGAGCAGCAGCCGCAACCCAGTCGTGTTCATGGCGGAATTATGCCCACCGGGCTACCTGGGCGAGCACGCCCAGAAGTAGCCGGACCGACCGGCCCTGAACGCGGCGGTGCGCGGCGGCGAGGGCCGCGGCGGCGGTCCCCCGCACGGGACGGCCGGGGCCGCGGATCGGCCACCGGGGGAACACGCCCGTGCCGCACCATCCGGTACCGGCGCGGCACGGGTCCCACCACGGCGGTTAGGGTGACCGCGTGAACCTTTCTTCCGCTCTTCCGCGTTCCTTCCGGCTCCTCGTCACGGGCGGGGGGACCGGTGGCCACACCTATCCCGCCCTGACGGCGATCCGTACGTTGCAGAGCCGCCTCGCGGCCGCCGGCAGCACCCTGGACGTGCTGTGGATCGGGACCGCCGACGGTCTCGAGGCGCGGGTCGCCCCCGCCGAGGGGATCGCGTTCCGGACCGTCGCCACCGGGAAGATCCGCCGTTCCGCGAACCCGCTGAAGATGCTGTCCGCGGCGAACATGAAGGACATGGCGAAGGTGCCGCTCGGCGTGGCCCAGGCCCGCACGATCGTCTCCGAGTTCGCCCCGGACGTCGTGCTGGCCACCGGCGGATACGTCGCGGTGCCGGCCGGTCTGGCCGCGCGCATGTGCAAGCGTCCGCTGGTGCTGCACGAGCAGACCGTGCGCCTGGGTCTGGCCAACCGGAAGCTGGCCGGATCGGCCACGCGCATCGCCGTGTCATCGGAGTCCTCGCTGCCGCTGCTGCCGGCCGAGGTGCGCGGACGCGCGGTCGTCACCGGCAACCCGGTCCGCCCGGAGGTGCTCTCCGGGCACCCCGACAAGGCCGTGCACGCGCTGAACCTCACCGGGTTCGACCGCCGACTGCCGACCGTCTACGTCACCGGCGGCGCGCAGGGCGCCCAGCAGATCAACGGCGTGGTGCGCGAGGTGCTGCCGTGGCTGCTGAGCCACGCGAACGTGATCCACCAGTGCGGCCCGGCCAACGTCGACGAGCTCCGCTTCGCCGCCTCGGGCCTGGACCCGGTCCTGGCGGGCCGCTACCACGTGACCGGGTTCGTCGGCCCGGAACTGCCGGACGTACTGGCGCTCGCCGACGTGGTGCTGTCCCGGTCCGGGGCGGGCACGCTGGCGGAACTCACCGCGCTGGGCAAGCCGGCGGTGTTCGTCCCCCTGGCGACCTCCGCCGGCAACGAGCAGGCCCACAACGCCCAGCACTTGGCCGACGCGGGCGCCGCCGTCGCCCTGCTCGGCGAGGTGACCGGCCAGAGCCTCGCGGACGCGCTCGGCCCGCTCCTGACCGATCCCGCCCGACGGGCCCAGATGGCGGAGCGCGCCCGCGCGTACGGACGGCCGGACGCCGCCGAGCGCCTCGTGGACGTACTGCTGGCCGCGGCCGCCGGCTGACCGGCCCCACGGCCCCGTGCCCGGCGGGCGGTGACGCTCCGCCCGCCGGGCTCTCCTCCACCCCCTACCCGGGTATGACATCCGGCTTGGCTCTCCGGTCCGACGTGCCGCCGGGTACCTCCTTCCTACCTTCCTCCTCGTCAACGGCCCCTCCTCGGGGGCCGGTACGAGGAGAGGGGGAAGGGCATGCGCCGCTTCGGCAGGACGGCCCTCGCGGCCGCGCTGGCGGTGGCCGTCGTCGCGGGAACCGCGGGATGGGCCACCGGTGACAGCCGGCCGGCCGTGACCGGGCCGCCGCCCGGCAGCGCCGCCTGGCGGGCCTCATCGGTGGGCGGGCGCGCGCTGCCCGATCCGGCGGGGGCCTCCCCCCGGGAGGTGGCTCGTTTCTTCGCCGCCCTGGACGGGGACGCGCGCCGGGAGCTGGTACGGGCGCACCCGCTCGTGGTCGGCAATCTGGACGGGGCGCCGCTCCCCCTGCGGTACGAGGCCAACCGGATGGCCGTCCTCGCCACGGGGGAGGCCCGTTACGCCTCCCTCGCCGGCCCGGGCCGGCAGATCCTGGCCTTCGACCCGCGCGGGCGGGGGCAGGTCGCCGAGGTGTTCGGGGACCTGGAGCGGGCGGCGCACGTCTCGGTGATCGTGCCGGGGTCGGACAACGACGCCTCCACCCATGACGCGCCGCGCGCCCCGTACACCGGGCCGGCCGGGATGGGCGGCGCGCTGCGGGCGGCCGCCGGACCCACGACGGCCGTCGTGGCGTGGACGGGCTACACCACTCCGGTGGGCGTGGGTCCGGACGCGGCGACCGGGCGGCTCGCCGAGGCGGGCGCGGTCCGCCTGGCCCGTTTCACCGCCGGGCTGGACGCGGTCGGCGCGCCCGACCCGGTGCTGTTCTGCCACAGCTACGGCTCGGTGGTCTGCGGGCTGGCGGCCCGCCACACGGACGCCACCGACGTCGTGGCCCTCGGCTCCCCCGGCATGCGCGCGGACAGCGCCGCGGACCTGGGCACCCGGGCCCGCGTCTGGGCGGCGCGCGGGCCCTCCGACTGGATCGCGGACGTGCCGAACGTCGCGTTCGCCGGTCTCGGGCACGGCGCCGACCCGGCCTCACCCGCTTTCGGCGCGCGCCGGGTGCCGTCGTCCGACGTACGCGGCCACACCGGCTACTTCGTGCCCGGCACCCGGTCCCTGGCGTCGTTCGCCGCGATCGCGGAGGGCGAGGTCCGGTGAGCGCGCCGACCCTGCTGCGGGATGCGGCGCACCGGATCGACCGGCGGACCCCCGCCCACCGGGACCGGGCGCTCGACGGTCTGCGCGCCCTGGCCCTGCTGGCGGTGCCGGCCGGGCACTGGCTGCTCGGCGGGTTCACCCTCGACGCGGAGGGCGGCCTGCACAACGCGAGCCCGCTATCGGCCTTCGGCGCTCTCGCCCCGGCGAGCTGGGTGCTCCAGATGCTCGGCGTCTTCTTCCTGGTCGGGGGCTGCGCCTCGGCGCTCTCCTTCCGCCGCCGCACCGGTTCGACGGGGGCCTGGCTGAAGGGGCGGATGGTCCGGCTGGGGCGGCCGGTGCTCGGGGTGACGGCGGTGTGGGCGCTGGCCGCGCCCGCGCTGTACGCGGCGGGCGTGCCGGAGGCCACCTTGCGGACGGGGGCCACGCTGGTGGTCCAACCGCTGTGGTTCGTCGGGGTGTACGCGGTGGTGACGGCCCTGACCCCGTACTGCGTGCGCGCCGCGCACCGGCTCGGCGGGTGGGCGGCGGCTCCGCTGCTCGGGTCGGTCGCGGTGGTGGACTTCCTGCGGTACGGGCCGTACGCCGACTCGGTGCCGTCCTGGCTGTCCGTGCTGAACGTCCTGCCGGGCTGGCTCTTCGCGTACCAGCTGGGCGTGGACTGGGGCGAGCGGCGGATCGGGCGGCGCGGGGCCTGGCTGCTGCTGGCGGGCGGGGCCGTGCTGTTCGCGGCGCTGCTGCTGGTGTTCGACTATCCGGCGTCGATGGTCGGGGTGCCCGGTGCGGAACGGACCAACTCGCATCCGCCGTCGCTGCTGGTGCTGGCACTGGCCGCCGGGCAGTCGGGGGCGGCGATCCTGCTGCGGGACCGGCTGGCGGGGCTGCTGGCCCGGCCGGCGCTGTGGGCGCCGGTGGTGGTGGTCAACCTGTGCGCCATGACGATCCTGTGCTGGCACCAGACCGCCATGCTGGCGGCGGCCGTTCCCGGGGCGCTCGCGGGCGAGGTGGCGGGGCTGACGACGGCGCCCGACACCCTCGGCTGGATCGCGGCGCGGGCGGCGTGGCTGCCGCTGTTCGCGGTGCTGCTGGTGGGCATCGCCCGCTACGCGCGCCGCTTCGAGGCGCCCCCGGCCCGGGGCCGCCGGGCCCCGGCGGTACGCCGTACCGTGGCGGGGCTGCTGGCGGCGGGCTTCGCGGTGTTCGCGCTGGGCCTGGCGTGAAGGGGACCCCGCGTGACGAGCGCCCGGGGGTCCCTTCGCGGCGCGTCGGCCGGCGGTCCCTCCCCGGGGTCAGTGCCCGCGCAGCGCGTCGGCGGCGGGACCTTCGCCGTGGACCTCGAGCCGGCCCTCCTCGACGGCCCGTGCCACGGTGAGCACCCCCTCGCCCAGTTCCCGGCAGGTGTCGGCGTCGAGCACGAGGCGGGCGTCCGGGGCCTCGGCGGGCCCGTCGCCGTACACGGGTCCGGTCCCGTACGCCGGGCCGCCGCCGAGGCGGACGTGGAACACGCCCTCGTCCAGGACCACGTCGACGACGGCCGGGATGCCGGTCGCCGGGAGGCGGCGCAGCAGGGGCAGTGCGTACCAGTGCGCGCGCAGCGCGTCGGTGGGGCGGCGTTCGGCGAGTTCGGGGGCGCCCCATTCGGCGAGCGCCGTGAGCACGGGCAGCAGTCCGGCGCCGCGCGCGGTCAGTTCGTACACCGTCGCGGCCGCCGGCGGGGGGAGCTTGCGGCGCGTCGCGAGGCCCTGCGCCTCCATGTCCTTGAGCCGGCCGGCCAGTACGTCCGTGGAGACTCCGGGCAGGTCGGCGTGGAGGTCGGTGTACCGGCGGGGGCCGGCCAGCAGTTCCCGGACGATCAACAGGGTCCAGCGGTCCCCGACGGCGTCCAGGGCGCGGGCCGATGCGCAGTACTGGTCGTAGCTTCGACGGCGTGGCTGACGTGGTGACATGCAGCGCAGTCTAGACAACATGTTGGACTTTCCAAGCTCTTGCTTGGTAAAACCAAGCAGGAAGTGCGGAGTACGGGAACAGGGAGGGCACGGCATGGAGTTCCGGCAGTCGAGCAAGCTCAGCGAGGTCTGCTACGAGATCCGGGGACCGGTGATCGAGCACGCCAACGCGCTCGAGGAGGAGGGCCACAGCGTGCTGCGCCTCAACACCGGCAACCCGGCCCTGTTCGGCTTCGAGGCGCCCGAGGAGATCGTCCAGGACATGATCCGGATGCTCCCCAAGGCCCACGGGTACACCGACTCGCGCGGGGTGCTCTCCGCCCGCCGGGCCGTCGTCCAGCGCTACCAGGCCATCGGCCTCACCGATGTCACGGTGGACGACGTCTTCCTGGGCAACGGCGTCTCCGAGCTGGTCTCCATGGCCGTCCAGGCGCTCCTGGAGGACGGGGACGAGGTGCTCATCCCGGCCCCGGACTTCCCGCTCTGGACCGCCGTCACCACCCTCGCGGGCGGCAAGGCCGTGCACTACGTCTGCGACGAGGCCGCCGACTGGTACCCGGACCTCGACGACATGGCGTCCAAAATCACGGACCGCACCAAGGCCGTGGTCATCATCAACCCCAACAACCCCACGGGCGCCGTCTACCCCAGGGAAGTCCTGGAGGGCATCCTCGAACTCGCCCGCCGTCACGGGCTGATGGTCTTCGCCGACGAGATCTACGACCAGATCCTGTACGACGACGCGGTCCACCACAGCACCGCGGCCCTCGCCCCGGACCTGGTGGTCCTCACCTTCTGCGGGCTGTCGAAGACGCACCGGGTGGCGGGTTTCCGCTCCGGCTGGCTGGTGGTGAGCGGCCCCAGGCAGCACGCGCGCAGCTACCTGGAGGGCCTGACCATGCTCGCCTCCATGCGGCTGTGCGCCAACGCCCCGGCCCAGTACGCCATCCAGGCCGCGCTCGGCGGGCGGCAGTCCATCAAGGAGCTGACCGGCCCGGGCGGCCGCCTCCTGGAACAGCGCGACCGCGCCTGGGAGAAGCTGAACGAGATCCCCGGGGTGTCCTGCGTGAAGCCGAAGGGCGCGCTGTACGCCTTCCCGCGCATCGACCCGAAGGTGCACCCGATCCACGACGACGAGCGGTTCGTGCTCGACCTGCTGCTGCGGGAGAAGATCCAGGTCGTCCAGGGCACCGGCTTCAACTGGCCCCGCCCCGACCACTTCCGGATCCTGACCCTGCCGTACGCCGACGACCTGGACGCCGCGATCAGCCGCATCGGCCGCTTCCTGAGCGGCTACCGGCAGTAGGAGCGGTCGGACGCAGCGCACCACCACGCGCGAGAGCACCGCTCCCGAGGGGGAGCGGTGCTCTCGTCATGCCTCGTTCCGCTGCCGTCAGGCGATGGAGGCCGCCACGACCGCGGCGACGGCGAGGTTGCAGGAAGCGGTGACCCAGACGGCCGGGTGCGGCTCCGGGTCCACCACGATGGCGCCGAGCTTGCCCGGGGTCACCAGGTCCAGCACCAGGAAGGCCACGGCCATCAGGACGAGGCCGAGGACACCGAAGGCGGCCGTGGACAGCAGGCCCTTGCCGAAGTCCTCGTAGGTCGTCCAGATCGAGGTGAAGACGATGCCGCCGATACCGAGGAGCGCCGAGCTGAGCAGGAGGGCCGCGTTGCGGTTGCGCTCCTCCCAGATCTGCTTCGGGAGCTTCCCGGGCGTCAGCACGTCCACCAGGACGATGCCGAGGATCAGCAGCACCAGACCGAGGGCGCCGTAGGCGCTCGTACGGCCAAGTCCGTTGACGATGTCGCTCATTGAGAAGCCTGTCTCCGCGTGGGTGGGAAATGATGGGCCAGGGCGTGCCGTGGGGAGGCCGAATCTATCGCACGGCCCCCGCCCCGGACCATGGGGAGGTCAGGAAATGGCAAAGGCCGGGGCCGCGCGGGCCGGGGAGGCGGCGGCGCTGACGGCGCTGGTGATGCGGTCGGAGGCGTCCTCGGGGTACGGCGCCGGGTCCCCGCCGCGTGCGCGCCGAGACTGCGCGTACGGGAGGCGGAGCCGGCCGCCCGGCGGATCGTGGTGGCCGAAAACCCGCACGGGGAGGCGGTCCCCGACGGCGAAGTCCCGTCAGAGCCCGCCCCGTTGGGCCCGCCGGAGTGAGCGCCCGCGGATTCCTTGACCTGGAGTTTGGTTGAGGTTCTAGCGTGGGGGCATGGACATGGAAGTCACCGCCTGGCATTCGCTGCACAGCGCGATCAACGCCCAGCAGGACCGCCGCCCGCTCTCCCGGGCGAGCCTGCGGCGGATCGCCGCCTTCGCCCGCCCGCACCGGCGCGGGCTGACCCTCTTCCTGCTGCTCAGCGTGGTGGGCGCACTGCTGGCGGTGGCCACTCCGCTGCTGGCCAGCCGGATCGTCGACACCATCGTGGGGCACGGGGACGACGGCGAGGTCATCCGCCTCGCGCTGCTCATCGCGGTGATCGCGGTGGCCGAGGCGGGGCTGGGCCTGCTGACCCGGAAGCTGTCCGCGACCCTCGGCGAGGGGCTGATCCTCGATCTGCGCCGGGCGGTCTTCGACCACGTCCAGCGGATGCCGGTCGCCTTCTTCACCCGTACCCGGACGGGCGCGCTGGTCAGCCGCCTCAACAACGACGTGATCGGCGCGCAGCGGGCCTTCAGCAACACCCTCTCCGGGGTGGTCTCCAACCTCGTGACGCTGCTCCTGACGCTGGGCGTGATGCTCACCATCTCCTGGCAGATCACCCTGCTGGCCCTGGTGCTGCTCCCGGTGTTCGTGCTGCCGGCCCGCCGGATGGGGGCCCGGATGGCGGGGATGCAGCGGGAGGCGGCGGCGCTGAACGCGGCGATGGGAACCCAGATGACGGAACGGTTCTCCGCCCCCGGCGCGACCCTCGTCAAGCTGTTCGGGCGGCCCTCGGACGAGTCCGCCGAGTTCGCGGCCCGCGCCGCCCGGGTCCGGGACATCGGGATCCGTACGGCGATGGCCCAGTCGGCCTTCATCACCGCCCTGACCCTGGTCTCCGCGCTGGCCCTCGCCCTGGTGTACGGCCTGGGCGGGTACTTCGCCCTGCGCGGCAGCCTGGAGGCCGGCTCCGTGGTCGCCCTGGCCCTGCTCCTGACCCGGCTGTACGCCCCGCTGACCGCGCTGGCCGGGGCGCGGGTCGAGGTGATGAGCGCCATGGTCAGCTTCGAGCGGGTCTTCGAGATCCTCGACCTGGAGCCGCTGATCGCCGAGAAGCCGGACGCCGTCGCGGTGCCCGACGGCCCGGTGGCGGTGGAGTTCGACAAGGTCTCCTTCGGCTACCCCTCCGCCGACAAGGTCTCGCTCGCCTCCCTCGAGGAGGTGGCCGCGCTCGACGCCCGGGGCGGCACCCGGGTGCTCCACGAGGTGTCCTTCCGCGCAGAGCCCGGTCAGATGGTCGCCCTCGTCGGCTCCTCGGGCGCCGGCAAGTCGACCATCGCCCAGCTGCTGCCGCGGCTGTACGACGCCGACGCGGGCGCGGTCCGCCTGGGCGGCGTCGACGTACGGGACCTCACGGCCGACTCCATCCGCGACACCCTCGGCATGGTCACCCAGGACGGGCACCTCTTCCACGAGTCGGTACGGTCCAACCTGTTGCTGGCCCGGCCGGAGGCGGGCGAGGACGAACTGTGGGACGCCCTGCGCCGCTCCCGCCTGGACGGACTGGTCGCCTCCCTCCCGGACGGCCTGGACACCGTCGTCGGCGAGCGCGGCTACCGGCTGTCCGGCGGGGAGCGCCAGCGGCTGACCATCGCCCGGCTGCTGCTGGCCCGGCAGCGGGTGGTGATCCTCGACGAGGCCACCGCCCACCTGGACTCCACCTCGGAGGCGGCCGTGCAGGAGGCCCTGGCCGAGGCCCTCTCCGGCCGGACCGCCGTGGTGATCGCGCACCGGCTGTCGACCGTCCGTGCCGCCGACCTGATCCTGGTGGTGGAGGCCGGCCGGATCGTGGAACGCGGCACGCACACCGAACTGCTCGCGGCGGGCGGCCGGTACGCCGAGCTGTACCGGACCCAGTTCGCCGCGCACGGCGCGGCCGCGGCCGGCTGAGGCGCCCGCGGGCCCGGGTCCGGACCTCGGGCCGCCGGTCGCCGCCTCAGGGGGCGAGTACGTCGAGTTCGTCCAGGGCGCCGAGGGCGATCCGGCGGGTCAGGGTCTCGGCGGCGGCCGCGTCGCCCTCGCGTACCGCTTCGGCGACCCGTACGTGGAGGGTGACGGCGGCCGGGTCGGGGTCGGGGAACATCACGGCGTGCCGGGTGCGGCCGGTGAGGACCTCGGCGACGACGTCGCCGAGCCGGGCGAACATCTCGTTGCCGGAGGCGTCGAGCACGGTCCGGTGGAAGGCGATGTCGTGGTGGAGGTAGCCCTCCAGCTGGTGGCCGCGGGAGGTCCGGACCATGCCGAGGGCCGCCTCGGTGAGCCGCGCGCACTGCTCCGGGGTGGCGTGGGAGGCCGCGAGTCCGGCGGCGACGGGTTCGACGGCGGAGCGCAGGACGGTCAGCGACCGCAGCTGGCGGGGACGGTCGGCGCCGGAGAGGCGCCAGCGGATGACCCGCGGGTCGTAGACGTTCCACTCCTCGGCGGGACGGACGGTGACCCCGACGCGGCGCCGGGACTCGACGAGCCGCATCGACTCCAGGACGCGGACCACCTCCCGGACCACGGTGCGGGAGGCGTCGAACCGGCCGGCGATGCCGTCCGTGCGCAGGACGGTCCCGGGCGGGTACTCGCCCGCCGTGATCGCGAGGCCGAGGGTGTCCAGCACCTCGGAGTGGAGTCCTCGGCCCGGAATGCCTTCGGTGGTCATGGCGTAAGCGTACGGTGACGCCCCGACGGGCAAAAGATACGACGTTTTCCCGCCCACCCCTTGAATAAGTACTACTTAATGGGCTTCAGTGGTGCTCCCAGCGACGAGGACAGCGAGGTACGACGTGGGCCCCCAGCGCGTCATTGTGGTGATGGGCGTCGCCGGCACGGGCAAGACGACCGTCGGCCGGTTGCTGGCGGAGGCGCTCGGTCTTCCGTACGCGGAGGGCGACGCCTTCCATCCGGCGGCCAACGTGGCGAAGATGTCGGCCGGCAGCCCGCTGGACGACGCCGACCGGTGGCCCTGGCTGGACGCCATCGGCGAGTGGATCCGCAACCGGGCCGCGCCGCACGGCGGCGTGGTCGCCGCCTCCTGCCTCAAGCGCTCCTACCGCGACCGGCTGCGCTCGGCCGCTCCGGACGCCGTGTTCGTCCACCTCACCGGGGAACGGCCGCTCATCGAGAAGCGGATGGCGGACCGCAGGGGGCACTTCATGCCGCCCTCCCTGCTGGACTCCCAGTTCGCCGCGCTCGAACCGCTCGACGCGGACGAGCGCGGGATCGCCGTCGATGTCTCCGGCACCCCCGAGGAGATCACCGAACGGGCGCTGGCCGCCCTCCGGCCGCCCCGTCACGAGAGCTGACCGCTCCCCCGAGAGAGACAGAGGAACCCCACCGTGACCGGTCTCGGCGTCGAGACGCTGGCAGCGGCCGCCCCCGCACCCATCACCTCGGCCGGCAACGCCCAGCTGGGTGTCGCCGTCCTCGCGGGCATCGCCGTCATCGTCCTGCTCATCACCCGCCTCAAGATGCACGCCTTCCTCGCCCTGACGGTCGGTTCGCTCGCCCTCGGATCCTTCGCGGGCGCCCCGCTGGACAAGACGATCGCGAGCTTCACCACGGGCCTCGGCTCCACGGTCGCGGGCGTCGGCGTCCTCATCGCCCTCGGCGCGGTCCTCGGCAGGCTCCTCGCCGACTCCGGCGGAGCGGACGAGATCGTGGACACCATCCTCGCCCGCGCCCGGGGCCGGGCCATGCCGTGGGCGATGGTGCTGATCGCGTCGGTGATCGGGCTGCCGCTCTTCTTCGAGGTCGGGATCGTGCTGCTGATCCCGGTGGTGCTGCTGGTCGCCCGGCGCGGCGGCTACTCCCTGATGCGGATCGGCGTCCCCGCGCTGGCCGGCCTGTCGGTGATGCACGGGCTGATCCCCCCGCACCCCGGCCCGCTGGTCGCCATCGACGCCCTGCACGCGGACCTGGGCGTCACCCTCGCCCTGGGCGTGCTCGTCGCGATACCCACCGTGGTCATCGCCGGGCCGCTGTTCTCCCGGTACGCGGCGCGCTGGGTGGACGTCCCGGCACCGGAGCACATGATCCCGCAGCGCCCCTCGGCCGGGCTCGACCAGCGCCCCCGGTTCGGGGCGACGGTCTTCACGGTGCTGCTGCCGGTGGCGCTGATGCTGGTCAAGGCGCTGGCCGACATCGTTGTCGACGACGCGGACGACCCCGTCCGGAAGGTCACCGACGTCGCGGGCTCCCCGCTCATCGCCCTCCTCGCCGCCGTACTGGTGGGGATGTTCACCCTCGGCCGGGCCGCCGGGTTCAGCCGGGCGGCCCTGTCGTCCACGGTGGAGAAGTCGCTCGCCCCGATCGCCGGGATCCTGCTGATCGTGGGCGCGGGCGGCGGTTTCAAGCAGACGCTGATCGACGCGGGGGTGGGCCGGATGGTCCTGGACCTCGCGGAGGACTGGGCCGTCCCGGCCCTGCTGCTGGCCTGGCTGATCGCGGTCGCCATCCGGCTGGCCACCGGCTCGGCGACGGTCGCCACCATCTCGGCGGCCGGCCTGGTGGCGCCGCTGGCGGCGGGCATGCCGGCGACGGGGACCGCCCTGCTGGTCCTGGCGATCGGGGCGGGCTCGCTCTTCTTCAGCCATGTCAACGACGCCGGATTCTGGCTGGTCAAGGAGTACTTCGGGATGAGCGTCGGACAGACCCTCAAGACCTGGTCGGTGATGGAGACCATCATCTCGGTGACCGGCCTGGGCTTCGTCCTGCTGCTGTCACTGGTCCTCTGACGACCGGTCCCGTACGAGCTGTCCCGTACGCGCGGACGGCGCGGGCCCGTTCACTCCAGCGGGCCCCGCCCGCGCCGCAGGTGGGAACCGTCCAGCTGGGCCGCCGCCAGCGCGAGGCCGGCGGCGGCCCGGGCGCAGCGGTCGGCGAGGGCGGCGACCTCGGCGCGGTAGGCGTCGGCCTCCTCTCCGCGCCACTCCAGGGCGGCCGCCCCCGCCCTCAGCCGGCGGGCGTGGGAGCGCAGGGCGGCGGAGTGGGTGCGCAGGCCGTCCGCCGGGGCGGGCCGGCTCGGCCGGGGACAGTCGCTCACGGGCTCCTCCGGGGGTTCGCGGGTGCGGCCGGGCCGGGGCCGCGGGCGCAGAAGGCCCGCAGGGCGGCGCCGAGGCCCAGCAGGGGCCGGGCGGGGGCGGCCCGGCCGGTGGCCACCTGCCAGCCCGCGTGGTCGTTGAAGGGGTTCCCGTCGGTCAGGGCGTCCCAGGCCAGGATGTCCGCGAAGGACGGGGACAGCAGGGCGAAGGCCGGCCCGGCCCCCCGCTCGCGCAGCAGGGTGCGGAAGCCGCGGGCGGCGTCGGCCTGCCGGTGCTCCGCGACGGCGCGCAGCACGGCGGCGCAGTCCGGGTCGGCGAGCAGCTCGGGGCGGCCCGCGCCCGCGGCCCGGATCCGCCCCTTCAGCCCGCAGACGGCGGTGCTGACGGCGAGGTTCTCCCGGCCGCCCAGGATCCCGGCGAGCCACCCGGCCCGGGCCAGGCCGCGTCCGCGCGGGGCCCAGCCGAGTCCGGCCGGGTCGGTGAGGGTGCGCAGCAGCGTCCGCCAGGCGCGGCGCCGGCTTCCGCCGCGCCCCACGGGTCCCCCCGCCGTGAGGCGGGGGCCGAACGCGAGCCCGGAGGCGTACCGGGCGGCCTCGCCCACGGCGTCGGCGGCCCGGGCCAGGTCCCGGCACAGCGCGTCGAGCGTGCCGGCGTCCGGGTCGGTCGCCTGGGCGGTCGCGGCATCGGACATGGGTTCCTCGCGGGGGCTGCGTGCGGTGACTTCGGGATCACCGTACGTCGGCACCGGGGGCGGCGCGCGCGGGAGCGGGCCCGAACGCGGCCTCGCGGAACGCGGTGCGCGGCGGGCCGGCGGCAACGTCCCCGGCACCGGGGACGAGGACCGCCCAGCGGTCCTGGCGGGGGGAGATCCACACGCACGGGCCGGAGCCGGACGGGGGGTGGTGGGTCCAGACCCCGGCGGGCGCGGGGTGCCAGAGCAGGCCGCGCGAGGGGGTGAGTTCGCCGGTGCGGATCCTCAGGGACTCGGCGGTCCAGGCGCGGGGGACGGGCTCGTCGGCGGCGGAGAGCAGATGGCGCAGGAACCGGGCGAGATCGGCCGGGCAGGTGCGCAGGGTGCCCCCGGCGAAGCGGGTGCGGGTCATGCCGAGGGGCTGCCATACGCGGCGGAGCGCGCAGTCGGCCAGCGGGGTGCCTGCGAGGTGTTCGGCGAGGCGGGTGAGGGCGGCGAGGGGAGCCGGGCCGTCGCCGCGGGTGAGCAGGTGGTGGGCGGTGGTGCCGGCGGGCAGTCCCGCCGAGGGGGCCGTCCCGTAGGCGGTGAGGGGGGTGTGCAGGGTGAGCTCGCCCTGGGTGACGAGGCGGCCGATGACGGGCCAGAGCGCGAGCACCGCGGTCAGGGCCCCGGCGTCGAACGGGGTGCCCCAGCCGTCCGGCGCGTCCGACGCGTCCCCGGGGTCCGCTGGGGCTTGCGGGCCGGGGCGGGCGGCGTGGACGGCGTCCGCCGATCCCACCGCCCAGAACGCGGCCGGGCCGGCGGCGCGCACGAGTGCCTCGATCTGCGGCGTCATGGTCGCCCACGCTACGTCGCCCCGCCGGGCGGGCGGGGCAGGTCCGCCGGGGAGTCCCGGCGGAGTCGCCGCCCGCCACCCGATTGCCGGGGGCGGGCGGCGCGGGCGGCTATGCCGCGTCGGGGCGGTCGGTCACCCGGAGGGTGTTGACCAGGGGCTTGCCGGCGCCGTGGTGCGTAACGAAGCGGATGTTGAGCACCCCGTCCGTGACCTTGACGGTGTAGGTCCGGGCCAGGGCGGTGTAGGTGCCCGCCTCCAGGGAGATGTCGAGCGAGGGCAGGACCTGGACGCCCTCGGCCAGGACGTCGAAGACGCGCTGGTCCGGCCTGGTAGGGGTGAGCTCGGCGAAGCCCAGCTCCACGGTGTAGGTGCCGTTGGGGACGTTGTCGAAGCGGTACTCGTACATGCCCTCGCGGGCGTTGCGGAAGAGCCGCTGGTCATCGGTGCCGGCGATGGTGCGGCCGGTGGAGTGGACGCCGCCGTTGCCTTGGTAGCCGTACGAGCCCGGGGTGTAGGCGCGGTCCGGGGACCAGGGGTCGCCCGCCGCGTCCGTGCCCGCGTAGTCGGAGCCGGCGTCCACGGCGGTCCGGTACCGCGGGACGACGATCTTGACGGGGACGGTGAGGACGGGGCTGCGGCCGCTGGCCGAGGTGATCCGCAGGCCGGTGCTCAGCACCGTGCCCGGGGCCAGCCCGGCGGTGTCGGCCGTCAGGGTGAGCGGGGCCTTGCCGCCGGCCGGCAGGTTCCCCTCCGCCGGGGACGCCGTCAGCCAGGGTGCGTCCTCGGCGACCGTGTAGGCCGTGGTGAGGCCGGGGTTGGTGAGCTCCAGGGTGCGGGTGCGCCGCTGGCCGGCGGGGAGGACCAGTTCCACGGCCGGCGCGGATGCGGTGACCCGGCCGGTGCGCAGGGAGCGGTCGACCCCGGTGACCTCGGCCGGCTTCACGTCGGCGGTGGTGGTGGCGGTTTCGTACGAGGGCGCGGCCATGGTGACCGTACGGGCGCCCGACGGGCTCTGGACGACGTACCCGCCGTCGGCCGCGGTGGTGGCGGAAACGGCCGCGTCGCCGCTGCCGACGGTGACCGTGGCGCCGGGGACGCCGTTGCCGTCGTTGGCGTCGAGCACCCGGCCGGTGACCACGCCGCTGCGGGTGGTGCGGAAGCCGAGGGAGAGGCCGTCGGTGAGGGCGGGCGTGTTGAAGGAGTACCTGAAGGCGTCGGTGCCGGCCGCGTTCTCCACGCCGACGGTGGCGGAGGAGCCGCCCTTGACGCCGGTGCCGCCCGTCCCCTTGTAGGAGTAGGTGACCGCGCCGTCCTCGCCGATCGCCGCCGAGAAGGAGAAGGTGTCGGCCTGCGCGGACCAGTGGGAGACCTGCCGCCACTCGATGACGTAACGGCGGTGGGGGGCCGTGCCGGTGACGGCGGTGAAGACGCCCGACCCGCTGTCGGCGGCGCCGACGACGAGGTCGTCCCAGAAGGGGTAGAGGGCCGCGTTGGGGGTGGCGGTGCTCGGGATGTCGCCGTTGACGTCGCCGGTGTGGTTGCCGCCGAGGCCGACCGTGCCGTTGGTGCCGATCCAGGCCTGGGCGTACGTCTTCCCGTACAGCGGCAGCGGGAAGGGCAGGTCGACGCGCTCGGTGGTGTTGTCGCCGGTCAGGGCGAGCCGCCGGTCGCCGGCCGGGGACGGGCGGCCGGCGTCGGCGGCGCAGGCGTAGCCGTAGCCGTCGGTGCGTTCGGGGAGGGTGACCGTGACGGCGGTGTCGCCGGTGACGGTGGCCCTCGCCGTGCCCGTGGTGAGGCAGCGCGCCGGGTGGGTGGCGCTCACGTCGTAGGTTCCGTGGGGCACGGTGACCTCGAAGCGGCCTTGGGCGTCGGTGGTGGCCGTCACGGGGGTGTCCAGGAGGGTGACGGCCGCTCCGGCGGCGGGCCCGGTGGCGGAGCCGACGGTGCCGCTGAGCCGGGCGGTGGGCGCCCGGGTGAGGGTCAGGTCCGCGGTGGTGGTGGCCTGTTCGGTGACGGTCACCGTGGTGCCCTGCTGTCCGTGGCCGAACTTCGAGGCCGTGAGCTCGTACGCGCCGACGGACAGGACGCCGAAGCGGTAGGTGCCGTCGGCGGCCGTGGTGGCCGTCCGGTCGATCGGGCCGTGCGCGGTGACCCTGGCACCCGCCACGGGCTCGCCGCCGTCGGTGCGGACGGTGCCGGCGAGCGCGCCGACCGCGCCGCGCGGAGCGGCGTTCACCGCGGCCAGGGCGTCGAGCCGGCCCTCGCCGAAGACGTTGTTGTCGGCGGGGGTGCCGCCGCACTGGCCGCTGTCCGTGTCCTGGGCGGTGCCGTCGAGCAGGGCTTCGGTCTGCGCCACGTCACCGGCGAGGGAGGGCGCGGCCGACCACAGCAGGGCCACGGTGGCGGCGGTGTGCGGCGAGGCCATGGAGGTGCCGGAGAAGGAGGCGTACTCGCCGCCGGGGACGGAGGAGCGGACGTTCACGCCGGGGGCGGCGATGTTCGGTTTGACGATCCCGCCGGGCCCCGCGCCGCGCGAGGAGAAGGCGGCGACGGCGTTGTCGATGCCGAAGGCGCCGGAGCTGTAGGAGCGCGCGTAGTCGCCGGGTGAGCCGCTGGTGCCGCAGCCGGGGCCGGAGTTCCCGTTGGAGAAGGCGGGGAAGATGCCGGCGGCGCGCCAGGTGTCGACGACCTGCTGGTACCAGTCGTCGTGCGCCGCGCTGCCCCAGGAGTTGTTGACGACGTGCGGGGCGAGGTCGGGTCGCGGGTTCCGGCCGTTCAGGTCGGTGGGGGCGACGATCCACTGTCCGGCGGCGAGCAGGGAGGCCTCGGAGCAGGAGTTGGACTCGCAGCCCTTCGCGGCGATCCAGCGGGCGCCGGGGGCCACGCCGATCTTGTTGGTGCCGCCGTCGTCGCCGACCATCGTGCCCATGGTGTGGGTGCCGTGGTCGTTGTTGTCGCAGGGCGCGGCGCCGGCGCAGACGCCCGCGGGGTCGAACCAGTTGTGGTCGTGGCTGTAGGAGCCGTCCGCGTTCCTGCCGCGGTACTGGTGGCTGACGGCGGGGTGGGTGTGGTCCACGCCGCTGTCGATGTTGGCGACGACGATGCCCTCGCCGCGTACGCCGAGCCGGTCCCAGACCTGGGGGGCCTTGATCCGGTCGATGTTCCATTCGACGGCGTCGGCGGTGGTCGCCTCGCGGGTGCCTGCGGCGGGTTCGGCGAGCGCGACCTCGTCGTCGGCGTCGATCCGGGCGACCTCGGGGCGCTCGGCGAGGGTTCCGGCGAGTTTGCGGCCGCCGACGACGCGGACCGTGTTGACGATCCAGTACGAGGTGTACTCCGCCCCGGATCCTTCGAGGGCCTTGAGGACCTCGGCCTGGGTGCGCGCGGCGTGGTCCTTCTTGGTGCGCAGCACCGTTTCGGCCTTGGCGGCGCGGGTCCGCTGTTTCCCCGCGGCGGTCAGGTCGGCGGCGCTGTCGAGGTAGACCCAGAAGACCGCCTTGTCGGAGCCGTCGAACTGGGCGCGGAGGGCGGGTTCGAGCTTGCGCTCGGCCGCGGAGGGTCCGGGGCCGGGCCGCGGGGCGGCGGTGGCGGCGCCGGCGCCGGCCGGGAGGAGCAGGGCGGCGCTCAGAGCGGCGAGCGCCGCGCGTAAGGAACGTCGTGGGTTGCGTCGTGGCACGTGTCGTCTCCTCTCACGCCGGGGTACGGCGTGTGCGGATCGTGCGGATCGTGTGGAAAGGCCGTGCGCGAGGTGCGCGGGTCATGTTCTGAGAAGTGCCATGCGCATTACAAGAGGGCCCCGTGCGCCACGCGACGGGCGGCCGCCGCCCGGCCCGGTGGCCTTCCGGGCGCCGCCGGGTCAGCCTGGAGGGATGAGCGCGCAACCCGGTGGACCCCCGCCCGAGAACGGCCCCCCGCCGACGCCCCGGCCCGGCCCCGCGTCCGCCGCGGAGCCGGAGGTCGCCCTGCGCTCCGCGCGGGGACGGTGGGTCCTGGCCGCCACCGTGCTCGGGTCGGCGATGGCACTGCTGGACTCGACCGTGGTCAACGTGGCCCTGCCCCGCATCGGGCGGGACCTCGGCGCCGACCTGGCCGTCCTCCAGTGGACGGTGAACGCCTACCTACTGACCCTGGCGGGGCTGATCCTGGTGGGCGGGGCGCTCGGCGACCGGTTCGGACGGCGCCGGATCTTCGTCCTCGGCGTGGTGTGGTTCGCGGTCGGCTCGCTGCTGTGCGGGTTCGCGCCGAACGCCGGGATCCTGATCGCCGCCCGCGCCCTCCAGGGCATCGGCGGCGCACTGCTGACACCCGGTTCGCTCGCGCTGATCCAGGGCTCGATCCGGCCCGGCGACCGGGCCCGCGCGGTGGGCCTGTGGTCGGGGTTCGGCGGGGTCGGCGCGGCCGTCGGGCCGTTCCTCGGCGGCTGGCTGGTGGACGGGCCGGGCTGGCGGTGGGTGTTCCTGATCAACGTACCGGTGGCCGCCCTGTGCGTGCCGGCCGCCCTGAAACACATTCCGGAATCCCGGGATCCGCAGGCCGGCGGGCGGTTCGACGTGCTCGGCGCGGTGCTCGGCGCGGCAGCTCTGGCCCTGCTGACGTACGCGCTGATCGAAGCCCGGTCCGCCACGGCCCCGGTCGTCGGCGCGGCCGTGGGCGGGGTGCTGCTGGCGGCCCTCTTCGTGTACGTCGAGCGGCACCGGCCGGATCCGATGCTCCCGCCGGGGATCTTCTCCTCCCGGCTGTTCACCGCCGTCAACCTGGTCACCCTGTTCGTCTACGCGGCCTTCGGCGGCTTCTTCTTCCTCGTCGTGCTCCAGCTCCAGGTGGTGGCCGGGTACTCCGCACTGGGCGCCGGGGCCGCGCTGCTGCCCACCACCGTCCTGATGCTGCTGCTGTCGTCCCGGGCGGGGGCGCTCGGAGAACGCATCGGGCCCCGCGTCCCGCTCACCCTCGGGCCGCTGCTGTGCGCCGCCGGGACGCTGCTGATGCTGCGCGCGGGCCCGCAGGCCCCGTACGTACGGGACGTCCTGCCGGCCATGGTGGTGACGGGGGCCGGCATGGCCCTGCTGGTCGCCCCGCTGACCTCCACCGTCCTGGCGTCCGTGCCGACGGGCCGGGCGGGCCTCGCCAGCGGCATCAACAACGCCGCCGCACGGGCCGCCGGGCTGCTCGCGGTGGCGGCGCTGCCGCTGCTGGCGGGGATGGGCCCGGACGCGTACCTGTCGGCCGATGCCTTCGACGGGGCCTTCGGCCGGGCCATGCTCTGGTGCGCCGGGGCACTGGTGGCGGGCGCCGTCACGGCCTGGGCGACCGTACGCGCCCCCGCTGCCGGGGCCTGCCACCCGCAGTGCCGTACGCACTGCGCGGTCGGCTCCCCGCCGCTCGAACACCCCGAGCCGGAAACCGGGGCGGACCTCCCGGCCCGGCCCTGACGGCGCGGGCTAGGGGCGGTGCCGGCCGCCGGGGCGGTGGCCTGCGCGGGGCTGTGGCGGGGACTACTGGTTCTGGCCGCCCAGGACGAAGAGCAGGTAGACGAAGAAGGCGAAGAGGTGGCCGACGAACAGGTACGCGACGAGCCTGATGATCAGACCGCGCGGGAACTTGGACTCGAAGCGCCGGCGGAGGGTCAGCGGCGCGGCCGCCTCCCCGGAAGCGGTCCGGCCGGCCGTCTGACCGGCCTGACCGGCCTGACGTGCCTGACCGTCCTGATCAGCGGTCCGGTCGGCGTTCGGCTCTGCTGTGGTGGGCATCTGGTCTCCTCGGGAATGCGACCCGGACACGGGCTCGGATACGGGCTCGGACTCGGACACTGACTCGGCGGACACGGGTACGGCTCCCCCTAGTGCTGGCGCGCGGTCTTGGTGTCGCCGAGGCACAGCCCGGCGAGGCTGCTCTGCAGCAGGGTGTGGACGAACAGCAGCTCGCACCCGCCCGGCCCGGCCGCGCCGATCCGGTGCGGGGTGAGCGAGTCGAAGTGGGCGCTGTCCCCCGGCTCCAGCAGGTGCTCGGTCTCCCCCAGGTGCAGCCGCAGGCGTCCGCTGAGCACGTACAGCCACTCCTCCCCCGGGTGGACGCGGACCAGCTCGCCCTGGCTGCGCCCGTGCGGGACGTGCACGCGCAGCGCCTGCATCCCCCGCCCGGCACCGCCCGCCTGCCAGTACGTCCACCCGTCGGCCTCGCGGGCCCCCGGACCGCCCGCCCGTACGATGGGATCGGCGACGGCAGGGGTCTCGCCGAGCAGCTCGGAGACGGTCGTACCGTAGGTGCGGGCGAGCCCGAGCAGCAGGGGCAGCGAGGGCTGGCGCCGGCCGGTCTCCAGCCGGGACAGGTGCGCGGGCGAGAGCCTGGCCCGTGCGGCGGCGGCCTCCAGGGTGAGCCCGGCGCGCCGGCGCAGCTCCCGCAACTGCGGGGCGACGGCGGGCAGCTCGCCGGCGGTGCCGTCGGCGGTTTCGGGGGCCAGGGCGCCTCGGGCGCCTTCTGGTTCCTCGGGAGGGGGCGTCATACCCCGATTGAGCCAGAGCCTTGCCTTTCTGGCAATCTTCCTTGCCTCTGAGGCAAAAAGCTCTGGCCCGGGAGGTTCTCACCCCGCCCGGCGGCCCTGTTCCAGCACCGTCTCCACCGTGTCCGCTTCCCGCGCCTCCTTGTCCGGGCGGTGCCGCAGGACGCGGGCGAAGCGCAGGGCGACCCCGGCCGGGTAGCGCGAGGAGCGCTGGAGGCCGTCGTAGGCGATCTCCACCACCAGCTCGGGCCGGACCCGGACGGTGAAACCGTCGTCCTCCACGGCCAGCTCGCGCAGCCGCCCCGTCTGCCAGCGCAGCATCTCGTCCGTCAGCCCCTTGAAGGTCTTGCCCAGCATGGCGTACGTGCCGTCGCCCGTCCGCGCTCCCAGGTGCAGGTTGGACAGCAGCCCGGTGCGGCGGCCGTGGCCCCATTCGGCGGCGAGCACGACCAGGTCCAGTGTGTGCACCGGTTTCACCTTCAGCCACTGCTTCCCGCGCCGGCCCGCCGCGTAGGGGGAGCCGAGGGCCTTGACCATGACCCCCTCGTGGCCCCGGCGCAGGGTCGCCGTCCAGAACTCCTCGGCCTCGGCCGCCTGCGCCACGGCGTCCTCCACCACCAGCCGCCGCACCCGCCAGGTTTCCGGGACCAGGCCGGCCAGGGCCGCGTACCGGTCGTGGACCGGCAGGTCCAGCAGGACGTCGTCACCGAGGGCCAGCACGTCGAAGAAGTACGCGGTCACCGGGAGCGCCTCGCGCGCCGCCGTCACGTCGAGCCGGGAGCCGACCCGGCCCGCGACCTCCTGGAAGGGCACCGGCCGGCCGTCGGCGCCCTGCCCGATGACTTCCCCGTCGAGGACGAACCGCTCCCCCGGCAGGCCCCGGGCCAGCTCGGCCACCTCCGGCAGCCGGCCGGTGATGTCGTCGAGGGAGCGGGTGTGGATCCGTACCTCGTCCCCGTCGCGGTGGACCTGGACGCGGATCCCGTCGAGCTTCTCCTCCACCGCGCAGGGGGCGAGCGCGGTCAGGGCGTCGGCGAGGGAGCGGGCGGTCCCGGCCAGCATGGGCTGTACGGGCTGCCCGATGCGCAGGCTGACGTCCCGCAGCGCCGGGGCGCCGCCGGCCAGTACCGCCGCCGCCATCCGGGGCAGCGAGCCGTCCAGCATCACGGCGCGGCGCAGCTCGGCGGCCGGTACCCCGGCGGCCGCGGCCACCCCTTCCAGGGCGACGGCGTCCAGCGCGCCCTGGCGCACCTCCCCGGACAGCAGGCTGCGCAGGAAGCGCTGTTCGCCCTCGGTGGCGGCGCCCAGCAGGCCGGCGACGATGCGGCGGCGCTCGGCCTGCGCCCCCGGCCCCGCCACGGCGGCCAGCTCGCTCACGGCGGCGTCGACGGCCCGCACGGTGAGCGTCGGCTCGGCCGCGGGGGCGGTGTCCTGGGCCAGGGTGCGCCAGCCGATGCCGGGCCGGCCCTGCGGGAGCCGCCCGGAGAGGTAGGCGATCACCAGGCCCGCCTCCTCGGCGGGGGCGGCCGCGAAGAGCTCCGCGAGCAGGGCGGTCTTCCGGGACCGGGCGGAGGTCTCCGCGACCTCCCGGGACACGCGCGCGACCTCGGCCAGCAGCATGCCGTCCATCCTCCCGCCGCCGCGGCCGTGGCGCAGGTCGGGGGCGGCGTACCGCGGGCGCGGTACGCCCGGCCGCCCGGGTAGTCCTGGAGAAGGGGCCGGGCTCCCCCTGAGGGAGCTCGGGGAAGGCGATCACGGGCTTTAGGGTGCCCGTATGAAGCTACGACTGCCCCGGCGTCCCCGGGACCGCCTGCTCGCCGGTGCCGCCGCCCTCGCGGTCCTGGCGGGCGCCGGCACCTGGACGGCCGCCGCGTCCGGGGACGAGCCGGCGGTGCACCGCGAGGACCGGTTCGTGAGCGTGCCGGGAGCGGACGTGCCCGCGCCGGGCGCGCCCGGGACCGGGATCGACACCTCCTTCTTCACCGCCGGGGACCCCTCCCGGGAACGCCCCGCCGTGCTCCTCGGCCACGGCTTCGGCGGCAGCAAGGACGACGTCCGGGCCCAGGCCGAGCGTCTCGCCCGCGCCGGCTACGCCGTCATGACCTGGTCGGCGCGCGGCTTCGGCCGCTCCGGCGGGACGATCGGGCTGAACGACCCGGAGCACGAGGTCAAGGACGTCTCCGCGCTGGTCGACGCGCTGGCCCGCCGGCCCGGCGTACGGCTCGACGCGGACGGCGACCCGCGCGTGGGCGTGGCCGGGGCCTCGTACGGCGGGGCCGTGGCCCTGCTGGCCGCCGGGTACGACCGGCGGGTGGACGCGATCGCCCCGCAGATCACCTACTGGAACCTGGCCGACGCCCTCTTCCCGCAGGGCGTGTTCAAGAAGCTGTGGGCCGGGATCTTCTTCACCACCGGCGCGGCGGGCGGCCTCCAGCCGGCGCGGCCTCCCGCCGGCGGTGCGGCGGGCGCACCCGTCGGGGCGGGCGGGCCGGGCTGCGGCCGGTTCGAGCCGCGGCTGTGCGCCATGTACGAGCGCGTCGCGGTGGCCGGGAAGCCCGACGCCGAGGCGCGCGAGCTGCTGGAGCGGCGCAGCCCCTCGGCGGTCGGTGACCGGATCAGGGTGCCGGCGCTGATCGTGCAGGGGCAGGACGACTCCCTCTTCCCGCTGGACCAGGCCGACGCCATGGCGAAGGCCATCTCCGCGAACGGCGCTCCCGTCGCCGTGGACTGGGCGGCCGGCGGGCACGACGGCGGCATGCGCGAGGCCGCCCGCATCCAGGCCCGCGTGGCCGCCTGGTTCGACCGCTACCTGAAGGGCGACGAGGCGGTGGACACCGGCCCGGCCTTCCGCGTGTCGCGGTCCGGCGGGATCGACTCCACCGACGGCCGGCTCACCCTGCGCGGTGCGACCGGGGAGCGCTACCCGGGGCTCGCCCCGGACCCGCGCGCCTTCGCCCTGTCGGGGCGGGAGCAGACCTTCGCCAACCCGGCGGGCGGAGCGCCGCCCGCGCTCTCCTCGCTGCCCGGGGTGGGCGGACAGCTCGCCTCCCTCGGAGCGGGGCTGTCGCTGGACTTCCCCGGACAGAACGCCCGCTTCGAGTCGGAGCCGCTGCCCGGGGCGGTACGGGTCACCGGGACCCCGACCGTCACCCTGAAGGTGAGGTCGACGGCCGCCGACGGGTCGGCCGTGCTGTTCGGCAAGGTGTACGACGTGGGGCCCGACGGCCGCCAGCAGGTGCTGCCGGCGCAGCTGGTCGCGCCCGTACGGGTGGAGGACGCCGGGCGGGGCCGGAGCGTGGAGCTGCGGCTCCCGGCCGTGGACCACGCCGTCCAGGCCGGGCACCGGCTGCGGCTGGTGGTCGCGGCCACCGACCTCGGCTACGCCTCTCCGGCCGCGCCGGCCGCGTACACCGTCGCCGCGGAGGGGCCCCTGCGGGTGCCCGTCGCGGACGGGGTGCGCACGGCGACCGCCGGCCTGCCCGCCTGGACCTGGGGGCTGCCGCTGGCCGCGCTGGCGCTGGCCGCGGGGCTCCTCGGGATCCGGCGGACCGGCGGGGGCCGCGCGGCGACTCGGGCGGGGGCACCGCGGCCCGAACCCGCGCTGGCCGACGTACCACTGGACATCACCGGGCTGACGAAGCGCTACGCGGGGGCCAAGGACCGCTACGCCGTGCGGGACCTCTCGTTCCGGGTGGAGAAGGGCCAGGTGCTGGGTCTGCTGGGGCCCAACGGGGCCGGGAAGACCACCACCCTGCGGATGCTGATGGGCCTGATCGCGCCGGACGCCGGTGAGGTCCGGGTGTTCGGGCACGCGGTCCGGCCCGGGGCTCCGGTGCTGTCGAGGGTCGGGGCGTTCGTGGAGGGCGCCGGGTTCCTGCCGCACCTGACGGGCCGGGCCAATCTGGAGCTGTACTGGCATGCCACGGGCCGTCCCGCCGAGGACGCGCACATGGCGGAGGCCCTGGAGATCGCCGGGCTCGGCGACGCCCTGGAGCGGGCGGTGCGCACGTACTCCCAGGGCATGCGGCAGCGGCTCGCGATCGCGCAGGCCATGCTGGGGATGCCGGACCTGCTGATCCTCGACGAGCCGACGAACGGTCTGGACCCGCCGCAGATCCGGGAGATGCGGGACGTGATGATCCGCTACGCCGCCGGCGGACGGACGGTCATCGTCTCCAGCCACCTGCTGTCGGAGGTCGAGCAGTCGTGCACGCACCTCGTGGTCATGGACCGCGGGCGGCTCGTGCGGGCCGGCGAGGTCGCCGAGATCACCGGCGGCGGGGACACCCTGCTGGTGGCCCTGGCGGAGCCGGTGGACGAGGTGACCGTGGGGAAGGTCGCCGCCCTGGAGGGGGTGGCCTCCGCGGTGCGCTCCGAGGAGGGGCTGCTCGTACGGCTCGACGGCGCGACGCCCGCCGCCCTGATCGGCGAACTCGTCCGGCTGGAGCTGCCGGTCGCGGCGGTGGGGCCGCGCCGGAGGCTCGAGGACGCCTTCCTCACCCTGATCGGAGGTGCGGCATGAGTGCCGTCCAGGAGGAGCCCGTACGGCAGACCGTGCCCGGCGGGGAGTCCGCGCCCGGCTACCGGGCGGGCCGGACCCTGCCGCTGCGCGTGGAGGCGCTGCGGCAGTGGCGCAGACGGCGGACGCTGGTGATGGGCGGGGTGCTGGCCGCGCTGCCGTTCGTCATGATCATCGCGTTCGCGGTGGGCGGCGGCCCCGACGACGACGGGCGCGGCGGCGGCCGGGTCAGCCTGATCGACACGGCCACGGCCTCCGGCGCGAACTTCGCGGCGACCTGCCTGTTCGTGTCGGCCGGTTTCCTGCTGGTGGTGCCGGTGGCGCTGTTCTGCGGGGACACGGTGGCCTCGGAGGCGAGCTGGTCCTCGCTGCGCTACCTGCTGGCCTCGCCGGTGCCCCGGGCCCGGCTGCTGTGGAGCAAGCTCGTGGTGGCGCTGGGGTTCAGCCTGGCGGCGATCGTGCTGCTGCCGGTGGTGGCGCTGGCGGCGGGGACGGCCGCGTACGGGTGGGGGCCGCTCAGGCTCCCGACGGGCGGGGCACTGCCCGCCGGGGACACCGTGCCGCGCCTCGCGCTGGCCGTCGCCTTCGTGTTCGTGTCGCAGCTGGTGACGGCCGGGCTGGCGTTCTGGCTGTCGACGCGGACGGACGCGCCGCTCGGCGCGGTGGGCGGGGCGGTCGGCCTGACGATCGTGGGGAACGTGCTCGACGCGGTGACGGCCCTCGGCTCGTGGCGCGATTTCCTGCCCGCGCACTGGCAGTTCGCCTGGGCGGACGCCCTGCAGCCGCAGCTGGAGTGGGGCGGGATGGTCAAGGGCGCTGCGGTGTCGGTGTCGTACGCCGTGGTGCTGTTCGCTCTCGCGTTCCGGGGGTTCTCCCGCAAGGACATCACCTCCTGAGGCGGAGGGGCTCCGAGCGGGAGAACCGCCGCGGGTTCAGCCGCCGCCCAGTACGCGTACGGGCGAGCCGTCGAGGAAGGCCAGGATGTCCTCGACGGCCTCGCCGTAGTAGGTGGCGTAGTTGGCGCGGGTGACGTAGCCGAGGTGGGGGGTGGCGAGCAGCCGCGGGGCGGTGCGCAGCGGGTGCCCGGCGGGCAGCGGCTCGGTGTCGTAGACATCGAGGCCGGCCCCCGCGATGCGGCCGGCGCGCAGGGCGTCGAGCAGCGCCTCCTGGTCCACGATGGCGGCGCGGGAGGTGTTGACGAGGTAGGCGGTCGGCCGCATCAGCTCCAGCTCCGCCGCGCCGATCAGGCCGCGGGTGCGCTCGCCGAGGGCGAGGTGGACGGAGACGAAGTCGCTGCAGGCCAGCAGCTCCTCCTTGGACGCGGCGAGCCTCACCCCTTCCGCGTCCGCCCGCTCCTTGGTGAGGTTCTGGCTCCAGGCCGTGACCTCCATGCCGAAGGCGAGTCCGATCCGGGCGACCCGGCTGCCGGTCTTGCCGAGGCCCAGCAGGCCGAGGGGCCGCCCGTGCAGGTCGGCGCCGACGGTCTGCTGCCAGGGGCCGCCCTCGCGCAGGGCGGTGTTCTCCTGGACGATCCCGCGTGCCAGGCCCAGCAGCAGGGCCCAGGTCAGCTCGACGGGCGGGGTGGAGGAGCTGGCGGTGCCGCAGACGGTCACCCCGGCGCGCCGGGCGGCGGCATGGTCGATGACCGAGTGGCGCATGCCGCTGGCGACCAGGAGGCGCAGGCGCGGCAGCCGCTCCAGCAGGCCCGCCGGGAAGGCGACGCGTTCGCGCAGGGTGACGACGATGTCGAAGCCGGCCAGACGGGCGGCCAGTTCGTCCTCGTCGTCGAGGTGGTCGGCGTACGTGACCACCTCGACGCCCCGGCCGGTGACCGGGGACCAGTCGGCCAGGGTGGCGGCCGCTCCCTGGAAGTCGTCGAGGACCGCGCAGCGCAGCGGGCCGCTCATGCGTGGGCCTGCGCGACCTCGTCGATCTCGGCCAGCAGTTCCGCCTCCAGCGGGCGGTCGGCCACGGCCGCGTTGGCGCGTACCTGCTCGGGCGAGGTGGCGCCGGCGATGACGGAGGAGCAGCCGGGCTGGGCGGAGAGCCAGCCGATGGCCAGCTCCAGGACGCCGCGGCCGTGCTTCCCGGCGATCGCGGCCAGGGCCTCCACGGTGTCGAGGCGCTCCTCGGTCAGGTAGGCGTCGCGGCCTTCGAGGCGGGAGCCGGCCGGGACGGGGGTGCCCCGGCGGATCTTGCCGGTGAGGAGGCCGTTGGCCAGCGGGAAGTACGGGAGGACGCCGAGGCCGTAGTGGCGGGCGGCGGGGACCAGCTCCCGCTCGGCGGAGCGCTGGAGCAGCGACCACTCGTTCTGCGCGGAGACGAAGGGCACGGCGCCCGTCTCGCGGGCCACGTGGGCGGCTTCGGCGAGCTGCCAGCCGCTGAGGTTGGAGTGGCCGATGTAGCGGACCTTGCCCTCGGTGACGAGCTCGGTGAGGGCGGCGAGGGTTTCCGCGACGGGTGTGGCGGGGTCGGGGCTGTGCAGCTGGTAGAGGTCGATGTGGTCGGTGTCCAGGCGGCGCAGGGACTCCTCGACGGCGCGCCGGATGTAGGCGCGGCCGCCGCGGGCACCGGCGGCGGGGCCGTACCCCATGTCGACGCCGTCGTAGCCGAACTTGGTGGCGAGGACCACCTGGTCGCGGCGGCCCTTGAGGGCCTGGCCGAGGTGGGTCTCGGAGCCGCCGCGGCCGCCGTAGATGTCGGCGGTGTCGAGGAGGGTGATCCCGCAGTCGAGGGCGGCGTCGACGACGGCGCGGGTGGCCTGGGCGTCGAGGCGGCCGCCGAAGTTGTTGCAGCCGAGGCCGACGGCGGAGACCTTCAGTCCTGAGGTGCCCAGGGGGAGATAGCGCATACGGGTCGTTCCTCCGTACTCGTGCGGTTCGCGCGGTCAGTGTGGTTCGGATGGGGGGGCGCGGTTCGGATGGGGGCGCGGTTCGTGCGGTTCGCCGGTCCGCTCGGTTCCGAGCGGTTGGTGCGTGATCGGCGAAGTCGCAGTGTAGGCATACCGGTTGGTCTGTGGCCCCGGTGGCCGTCCGGACGATCGGCGGACCCGGGCGGGAGGGTCCGGATCCCGGGCCCGCTCCGGCGCGAAGGGGGTGGACCGCACCCGGACGGGTGCTTAGGATCAAGGTGACGGCATCGCGTGCCGGTCACCGACCGGGTGAGGCATGGAGGTGCCGTGACATGCCTTTCGGAGGCATTCACCATGTCCGTCCAGCTGAACCACACGATCGTCCACTCCCTCGACAACAAGCGGTCCGCCGCGTTCCTCGCGGACATCCTCGGTCTCGAAGTCGGCCCCGAGTGGGGTCCCTTCGTCCCGGTGTCCACCGCCAACGGCGTGACCCTGGACTTCGCGGCCGTCCCGGCCGAGGCCATCACCCCGCAGCACTACGCGTTCCTGGTCTCGGAGGAGGAGTTCGACTCCGCCTTCGAGAAGATCCGGGCGTCGGGGGTCGAGTACTTCGCCGACCCGCACGGCAAGCACCCGGGCGAGATCAACCACAACGACGGGGGCCGCGGGGTGTACTTCCTGGACCCCGCCGGGCACGCGATGGAGATCCTCACCCGCCCGTACGGCGGTTAGTGCTGCGACCGGAAACGATCACCGGGTTGGCCTGGGATGATCGGTGAATGAGCGAGCGCGAGTGGCAGGCGTTGACCAAGTCCGAGGAAGCGTTCATGGTCAATGCGTATGAGATCGACCTCCTGGCCGGTGTCTGGGGAGATCTCGACGATGCCGATCAGTCCCGGCCCGTGACGGAGCTGGCACAGATCGCGCTCACTCTCGTCGATCGTGGGTGGATCGAGGTTCGTCGAGTCGCGCCGTGGACGTCCGCGTCAGGCGGGGAGGGCTTCCAGCCCGGGGAGCTGGTGCCTCGTGACCAGCTTCCGGCGGTCCTGGGTGACGTGTCCAACTGGGAGCACCCGGACGGCAGCTGGATCGGTGCGGTGACCCTGGTGGAGACGGAAGCGGGTAAGAAGATCACCAGGCGTTCTCCCGAGGAGACGGCTGAGTAGACCGCCGGGGCGGGGGCCCTCAGGCCCCTGCTCCCAGTGGCCGGCCACCCCACCGGATGCCCCTCTCGGCGCGGACACGGGCGCGTTCACGCCGCTGGGCGGCAGGATGCCGGGGTGATGGGCGTTCTGGTTGCGCCGGTGCAGGTACCATCGCGCCTGCCGCGCCGATCGAACATGCCGTCACATCCCACCGCCACGAGGCAGTCGGCACCCAACCGGTGATCGTTTCCGGTCACGGAACTGGCACGGCACGGAAGGGCCCCGGCTCCGGGGCCCTTCCTTCTGTCCGGCCGCGGTGGCCTGGTCCGGCGGCCGGCTCCGGCAGGTAGACGATGCTGGGGGCGCCCGTCGTCGGGTGGACCCCGACGCGGGTGCGGACGCCGTAGACCTCCGCCGGCAGGTCCTCGTTGAGCACCTCGGCCGGTCGGGCCGGCCGCGACGACCCGGCCGGCCGACAGGACGTACAGCCGGTCGCAGAAGGAGGCGGCGGGGTTGAGGGCGTGCAGGACGAGGAGGCCGGTCGCGGGCAGGGCGCGGACCAGGCCGAGCACCTCCGGCTGGTAGCGGATGTCGAGGTGGTTCGTCGGCTCGTCCAGGACGAGCAGGCCCGGTTCCTGGACGAGAGCGCGGGCGACGAGCGCGCGCCGACGCTCACCGACCGGAGAGCTCCTCGAAGCCGCGCTCCGCGCGGGCGGCGGCGCCGACCCTGTCCAGGGCCTCGGCCACGCGCCGCCGGTCCTCCGGGCCGTCCTGCTCCCAGAACCGCTTGTGCGGGCTGCGGCCCATCGCGACGACCTCGCGGACCGTCAGCCCGAAGGTCGCGGAAAAACGAACGGACTCCAGGAGGCTTCGCCTCCTGGAGTCCGTTCTTCGCACCACACCCGGTTGCCGGGCTCAGCAGGGGTAGCAGGATTCGAACCTACGACATCTGGTTTTGGAGACCAGCGCTCTGACCAGCTGAGCTATACCCCTTCGGTGGCGGCAAGCCTGCCATGAAGCGGCCGGAAGATCCAATCCATATTCCGTGTCGCCGGTGGCGGGAGCCGGGCCGGCGGAGGATCGTGGGCGGAGAAGGGGGCGGGTACGCGGAGCGGAGGTGGAGTCGTGCGCCACCGTGCGGGGCGGCTGCTGGGCCCCCTCCTCGTGCTCCTGCTGGTCGGTGCCGGGCCCGACGGGTCCGGGGAGACCGTGTCCCTCGACGGGAACCGGACCGGGGAGCGGCTCGACGTCACGCTGACCCGGGTCGTCGACCCCGCGGGCCGTGCGGACGCGGACCGGCTGGTCGCCGTGGAGCTGCGCCTGGAGAACACCGGGACGGTGCCGTACGAGGACTCCCCCGCGCCGGCCGCGCACCTCCTCGACTCAGAAGGGCAGCGGTTCACCGGCTCGAGCACCGCGACCGGCGCCGGGCCGAGCCTTCCCGGCACCCTCACCCTGCCTCCCGGTGGCTCGGCCTCGGGGTTCGTCACCTTCCGGCTTCCCGAGGACGCCCGCCCCGCCGCGGTGCAGTTCGCGCTGGACGCGGGGCTGGGCGACGACGTGGGGCACTGGAGCCTGCCCTGAGCCCCGTGGCCGCGCGGCGGACAACCGGCCGGAAGTTACCGCGACGCGTGTAGTGACTTAGCAGGCATTCGCCAGTAGAACTTGTTCCCACTCCATCGAGAGTGAGGAACGTCACATGAGTGACAAAGCCCTGAACAGTCACGCGTCCAGAGGCGTTTCCCGCCGCGGATTCATCGCTGGAACTGGTTCTATTCTCGGAGCGGCCGCCCTGGCGGTCAACACGCCCCCCGCCCATGCCGAGCCGGCCATGGCCGCCACCCCCGCCCACACGTCCCTCGCCCCCGGGGCGCACGTCCCGGTCCTCGTGGTCGGCACCGGCTACGGCGGCTCCGTCGCCGCGCTGCGGCTCGCCCAGTCCGGTGTCCCCGTGCACATGGCCGAGATGGGCATGGCCTGGGACACCCCCGGCAGCGACGGCAAGATCTTCGCCAACACCACCAGGCCCGACTACCGTTCGTACTGGCTGCGCACCAGGACCAAGGCACCGCTGAGCAATTTCCTCGGCTTCCCCATCGACAAGGACGTCCCCCGGTACACGGGCATCCTCGATGCCGAGGAGATGGGCGGGATCACCGTCTACCAGGGCCGTGGCGTCGGCGGCGGCTCGCTGGTCAACGGCGGTATGGCCGTGACCCCCAAGCGGCAGAACTTCGCCGCCGTCCTTCCCTCGGTGGACGCCGAGGAGATGTACCGCACCTACTACCCGCGGGCCAACGCCGGGCTCGGGGTGGGACTCATCGACCCGGACTGGTTCGAGACGGTCGCCTGCTACCAGTTCGCCCGCGTGGGCCGCAAGCACGCCCAGCGCTCCGGCTTCCCCTTCGTCTTCGTCCCCGACGTCTACGACTGGGACTACATGAAGCAGGAGGTGGCCGGCACCGTCCCCAAGTCCGCCGTCGACGGGGAGATCCTCTACGGCAACAACGCCGGCAAGAAGTCCCTCCAGCAGACCTACCTGGCCGCCGCCAGGGCGACCGGGAAGGTCACCATCTCGGCCCTGCACCGGGTCACCTCCGTCTCCCCCTCGGACGGTGGCGGCTACACGGTCGTCATGGAGCAGCTCGGCACCACCGGGGACGTCGTCGCCACCAAGTCGGTCACCGCCGACCGGGTGTTCTTCGCGGCCGGCAGTGTCGGGACCAGCAAGCTGCTGGTCCGGCTGAAGGCCACGGGCGCCCTGCCGTACCTGAACGACGAGGTGGGCAAGGGCTGGGGCGACAACGGGAACGTCATGTGCGGCCGCGCGAACCACATGTGGGACCCGACGGGGAAGGTGCAGGCCGCCATCCCCTGCGGCGGCATCGACAACTGGGACGCGGGCGGTGCCTTCGCCGAGGTGGCCCCGCTGCCGACGGGGATCGAGACGTACGCGTCCTTCTACCTCTCCATCACCAAGAACCCGCACCGCGCGCGGTTCTCGTGGAACGCGGCGGCGGGGAAGGTCGAACTGGACTGGCAGACGGCCTGGAAACAGCCGTCCATCGACATGGCCAAGACCGTCTTCGACCGGATCAACGCCAAGGAGGGGACGATCTACCGCACCGACCTCTTCGGCACCAACAAGGTCTGGGGCGACCACCTCACGTACCACCCGCTGGGCGGCGCGGTACTGAACAGGGCCACCGACAACTACGGCCGGCTGCACGGGCACCCGGGCCTGTACGTCATCGACGGAGCGCTGATCCCCGGCAACACCAGCGTCAACCCGTTCGTGACGATCACGGCCCTCGCCGAGCGGAACATAGAGAGGATCATCGCGACGGACCTCTGAGGAGGCCGCCCCCCGGGGCCGTCCGGATCCACCGGGCGGCCCCGGGCCGTGCGGCGGCCGGGGCGTCACGTTCAGCCGCCCGGCAGCACGCAGACGCTGTCGAGGCCCAGTACGTGGTTGAGCCGGCCGAAGGCGAGCCAGGAGCCGATGCTCATGCTCAGCTCCACGATCTCCAGCTGGCTGTAGTGGGCGGTCATCCGCTCCCAGAACCCCTCGTCGAGGTTGTGGTGGTCCAGGGCGTAGCGCTCGGCGTATTCGGCGGCGAGGCGGGTGCGGTCGTCGAAGGCCTTGGTGGTGCGCCATTCGGTGACGGCGTCGGCGAACTCCTCCTCGACCTTCTGCCCGTCCCGCTCGGTGCGCCAGTCGAGGCAGAAGACGCACCCGTTGATCTGCGCGATGCGCAGCCGCGCCGCCTCGAACTCGCGCAGGCCCAGGGTGGTGTGGGCGTAGACGGAGAGGGAGAAGTTGGCGGCGGCCATGCCGATGCCGGGGACCATGTCGCCCCAGACGTACTCGATCGGGTGCTGTCCCTCGGGGATGTCGATCCTCATGGCTGTTTCCTTCCGAGTCTGCCGACTGCGGGCCGCAGCGGGACGTCGAGGGCGTCGTAGAGTCCGGGTTCCGCGGCCACGAGCCAGTCGATGGCTCCCACCAGCCGTCCGACGGCGGTGGCGTTCCCGCCCGCCGAGCGGTTGTCGCCCTCGTCGGTGGCCTCGACGGTCACCTCGATGCGCGGGCGGCCTTCGATGACCACCCGGTGGGCTCCGGCGCCGCCGTCGGGCGGGGCGGGCCAGTCGGGGGCGCAGGAGGCGTGGATCCGGGTGACGTGTTCGATGACGATGCGGGGTTCGCCGCCGACGATGCCCTGGACCTCGAAGCGGATGGCGCCCTGGGTTCCCGCCTCGAACTCGCCCATGGACGGGGTGCTCACCGTGGTGTCGAGGGCACGGCGGTCGGATGTCTCGCGTATCGCGTCGAGTTCGACGCCGAGGGCACGGGCCATCATCCGGATCTGGCCGCCCCAGACCATGGTCGGGACGGAGGGCATGAGCATCATCGGCTGGTGGTCCATCGGGTGGCCCATACCGACGAGGTGGCGTACGGAGTCCGGCTGGTCGTACGTGGAGTAGTCGAAGATCTCCTGGCAGCGGATCGCGTCGACGGTGGTGCCCAGGCCGCTGATCAGCAGCGGGAGTACGTCGTTGCCCCAGCCGGGGTCGACGCCCGAGGCGAAGAGCGAGCCGCCTCCCGCGGCGATCGCGGCCAGCACCGGGTCCCGGAACTCCGGCGGGGCGCCGCGGTGGTCGTAGAGCGGGTAGAGGGCCGGGCTGACCACGGCCGCGCCGGCCGTGATGGCGCGGGTGATGTCGGCGAGGGCGCCGTCGGGGCGGATGTCGCCGGACGCGGCGTAGACGACGGCGGCCGGGCGGGCGGCGAGCACCGCCTCGATGTCGTCGGTGGCCGCCACCCCCAGCCGGTGTCCGAGGCCGGCGAGTTCGCCGGCGTCACGGCCGGCCTTCGCGGGGTTGTGGACGATGACCGCCATGAGTTCGAGCGCCGGGTGGGCGTCGACGGCGCGGATCGCCGCGCGCCCGACGTTGCCGGTGCCCCAGACCACCGTGGGAATCATGCGCGGAGGGTAGCGAGGGGGCGTGGAGGTGCCCAGCGTCGTGAAGGAGGTTTTTCGGACGGGCACCCGCGGGAGCCGGGCGTCAACACCACGTACGCTCCCTGCCATGGGGAACTCGACGGTACGGGCGGTCAACCGGCTCACAGCGCGCTGGGCGTCCGCGGCCTGCGGCGGGGACGGCGGTACGGTCCTCACCGCCGCCGGGGTCTGGCCGCTGCTCGCCCTGATCGCGGACGGAGCGGCGGGCCCGGCCCGCACGGAGCTCTCGGAAGCCCTCGGTGTGCCCGCCCGGGACGCGGCGGGCGCCGCTCGCGAACTCGTGGCCGCCCTGGCCCGCGTACGGGGCCTGCGCGCGGCGACCGGCCTGTGGACCGGAGCCGGGCTCCCGCTGGACACCTCCTGGCTGGCCGGCCTGCCCGAGGGCACCAGGGGCACTCTGACGGGGGATCCGGACGTCGACGGCAAGACGCTGGACGCGTGGGCCGCCGCGCGCACGGACGGCCTCATCGAGCGCATGCCGGTCGCGCTGCCGCAGGGCCCGGACGCGGCACGACTCGTACTGGCCTCCGCTCTCGCGCTGCGGCTGACGTGGATCAAGCCCTTCCAGGAGTTGCCCGGACGGCCGCACGAGGGCCCCTGGGCCGGCCGCCCCCTGGTGCTGCTGCACCGGAGCACCTCTCTACTGGACCGGGTCAGCGTGGCCCACGGCCCCTGCGGCCCGGTCACGCTCATGGAAGTGGTCGGCACCACGGGGGTGGACGTCCACCTCGTCCTGGGCGAGCCGGACACCTCGGCGGGCGAGGTGCTGCGCACCGGGATCGGAGCCGTGACCCGGGCGATACCGTCGACGGCCGGGAGCCTCCTGCCCCCGGGCAGCGCCGGTCCGGGCCTGTCCGTCACCACGGTGCCGTCGATGTCGCCGGAGCCCCGGCTCACCGTCCGGACGCCCGCCTTCGAGGTACGGGCGCATCACGATCTCCTCGAGCGGGCCGCGCTGTTCGGCCTGAGCACGGCCTCGGACGGCCGCTCCGGCCATTTCCCCGGAATCAGCACGGATCCCCTGGCCGTCGGCTCGGCACGGCAGTCGGTGCTCGCCCGCTTCCACGCGACGGGTTTCGAAGCCGCCGCGGTGACGGCGGTCGCCATGGCGCCCGGCGGTGCGCCGCGCTTCCCGTACCGGGTGCGTCGCGCGCAGGTGGCCGTGGACCGCCCCTTCGGGTTCCTGGCCGTGCACCGCGTCTCCCGCCTGGTCCTCGCGGCCGGCTGGGTCACGGACCCCGCGCCGTACCCGGAGCCGTCGGAGGCGGAGAAGCCGGCGGAGGAGCGGGCGGCGGAACTCGAGGACCGCTCCCGGCGGTGAGACGGAGCCGGGGTGCGCTGGGCCTCCCGGACCGCGGAAACGCCCGCTTGCCGGGGCGCGGAGAAAAGATTCTTCCGGATAACCGTTATCCGGGCCCCACTCGACGGTCTCCCAGTTATCGGGCAACATCGACCGCCGGTACGGACAGGGACTTCACATGAGTACACAGCACACGGCAGAGCTGGTGGCAGCGGCCCGCGCGGGCGATCCCCGCGCGCAGGACGAGCTCGTCAGCGCCCACCTGCCGCTCGTCTACAACATCGTCGGGCGCGCTCTGAACGGCTCCCACGACGTGGACGACGTGGTGCAGGACACCATGCTGCGGGCGCTCGACGGGCTGGGCGGCCTGCGGGCGGACGAGAGCTTCCGGTCCTGGCTGGTGGCCATCGCGATGAACCGCGTACGGGCGCACTGGCAGGCCCGCAGCGGCGGTCCGGGGCAGAGCGGGCTGGAGGCCGCCCAGGACGTCGCCGATCCCGGCGCCGACTTCGCCGACCTGACGGTCGTACGGCTCCACCTGTCCGGGCAGCGCCGCGAGACGGCCCGCGCCACGCGCTGGCTGGAGCGCGAGGACCGGGCGCTGCTGTCGCTGTGGTGGCTGGAGTGCGCCGGTGAGCTGACCCGGGCCGACGTGGCCGCCGCCCTGGAGCTGACCCCGCAGCACACGGCGGTGCGCGTGCAGCGGATGAAGGCGCAGCTGGAGTCGGCCCGGGTGGTGGAGCGGGCGCTGGAGGCGCAGCCGCCCTGCGAGGGGCTGCGGGCGATGACGGGCACCTGGGACGGCCGGCCCTCCGCGCTGTGGCGCAAGCGAATAGCCCGGCACGCCCGGGAGTGCCTGCGCTGCTCGGGCCTGTGGAACGGACTGGTGCCGGCGGAGGGGCTGCTGGCGGGGCTGGCGCTGGTCCCGGTCGCGGCGGCGCTCCTGGAGGGGGTACGGTCCGCCGTGGCCGCCGGCTACTCCCCGGCCGGCGCGGCCTTCGCCGACGCGGCGACGCAGCTCTCGCCGGTGGTGTCGGGCCCGGGCCGCGCCGCCCGCCGCAAGGGCGGGGACTCCGCCGCCGGCCCGGACGGCCCCGACGGCCCGGCCGGCCGAGCGGCGCAGCGCAAGCGGCGCCAGAACCGGCGCCGGGCCATCGGCGGGGCGGTGGTCGCCGCGTGCGTCGCGGGCGGCGGCCTGGTGTACCTGGGCCAGTTGCCCGGTTCGCGGGACGCCGGTGCCGGCGGGGCGTCCCCCTCCCCTCTGGCGGCCCTCTCCGCGCCGGACTCCGCCGCGCCGCAGCCGTCCGCCTCCGCCCCGGGCTCCCCCTCGCCTTCCGTTTCCGCGTCGGCCTCGCCGTCCCCCTCGGCTTCTTCTTCGGCCTCCCCCTCGGCCTCCGCGAGCGCCGCGCAGAGCTCGGCGGCTCCCGCGCCGACGAAGAGCACGGCGAAGCCCCCGGCTCCTCCCGCCCCCGGGCCGGCTCCGGCGGGGGTCGCGGGGCAGGTCGTCTCCCTGGTCAACTCCGAGCGCGCGGCGGCCGGCTGCGGTCCGCTGAGGGAGGACGCGCAACTGCGCGACGCCGCCCAGCGGCACTCCGACGACATGGCGCGGCGGGACTTCTTCTCGCACACCAACCCCGACGGCGCCGACCCGGGGGCGCGGACGACGGCCTCCGGATACCGGTGGTCGACGTACGGCGAGAACATCGCCAGGGGGCAGCAGACCGCGCAGGCCGTGATGGATTCCTGGATGAAGAGCCCGGGCCACCGCGCCAACATCCTCAACTGTTCCTTCAAGGACATCGGCGTGGGCATCCACTCCGGTTCCGGCGGGCCGTGGTGGACGCAGAACTTCGGCGCCCGCTGATCCTGCCGGTGTCGCTTCCTCCTCTTTGACTCAGAATCGGGGCAAGATAGGGCCTGGAGCCGAACGGGCAGATCAAAGCGGGCAGGGTGAGGTGCATGGCAAAGCAGGAGCTGCGCCCTCATCAGCGCGAGGCCGTCGACGCCGTCGTGCGCGCGCTGCAGCTGCCCGCCACCGGCCGGGTGCCCGAGCGGGGCCTGCGGACGCAGGTGATCATGGCCACCGGGTCCGGCAAGTCCCTGGTGGCCGTGCGCTCGGCCGAGGAGCTGCGGGCCGGCCGGGTCCTCGTACTGGTCCCCTCGCTCGACCTGCTCGTGCAGACCGTCGCCGCCTGGCGGGAGGGGGGCCGCACCGGCCGGGCGCTCGCGGTGTGCTCGCTGCGCGGAGAGGACGTGGGGGTGCCCACCACGACCGCTCCGGCGCAGCTGGCCCGGTGGGGCTCCCGGCCGGTGGAGCGGGTGACGGTGTTCGCCACGTACGCGTCGCTGGGTCTGGGCACCATCGAGCGGGCGCACCTGGAGGGGCTGCCGCCCTGGGACCTGGTCGTGGTCGACGAGGCGCACCGTACGTCCGGCCGGATCGGCAAGCCCTGGGCGGTGGTGCACGACAACGCGCGGATCCCCTCGGTCCGGCGGCTGTACATGACGGCCACGCCCCGGGTGTGGCGCGACGGCGAGGAGCCCGAAGAGGCGGAGGAGCCCGAGGAGGCCGGCGCGTACGCGGCGGAGACGGCCGGCGGCGCGGAGCCGCAGGGCCGGGGCGGGCTCGTCGCGTCCATGGAGGACGATCCGCAGGGGCCGTTCGGCGCCCGCTGCTACACCCTGTCGCTGTCGGAGGCCATCGACCGGGGCATCTGCGCCCCGTACCGAGTGGTGTGCGTGGACGTCAGCGATCCCGGCTTCCAGGCGGCGGTGCTGCTGGGCGCCGACGGCCGTTCCGACCGGGTGCGCGGGATGCGGCTCGCGGCGCTCCAGGCGGCGCTGGTGAAGGCCGCCGCGGACCAGGGCTTCCGGCGGACGCTGGTGTTCCATCACCTCACCAAGGAGGCCGAGGCGTTCGCGGCGGGGCTTCCGGCGGTCGCGGACCGGCTGCGGGCGGCGAGCCGGTCGGCGCTTCCGGCGTATCCGCGTACGGTCTGGGCGGACTGGCTGTGCGGGCAGCACACGGCGGCGCACCGGCGGCGGGTACTGGAGGCGTTCGCCGCCGACCGGGTCGCGGACAAGGCGTTCCTGGGCAGCGTGCGCGTGCTGGGCGAGGGGGTGGACACGAAGGAGTGCGACTCCGTCTTCTGGGCGGACGTACGCGGTTCCATGCCGGACCTGGTGCAGGCGGTGGGCCGGGCGCTGCGGATGCGGCCGGGCGAGGGCAAGGTGGCCTCCCTGGTGGTGCCGGTGCTGCTGGGGCCCGGGGAGTCACCGGAGTCGATGCTGACGTCACGGGCGTACGGGGACCTCGCGCGGCTCCTGGAGGCGCTGAGGGCGCACGACTCGAGGCTGGTGGAGGCCCTGGCCCAGCCGCAGGCACCGAGCGCGGCGGCGAAGGCCCCGGCGGCGGGCGGGGCCGGCACGGGTCCCGGGGCGGCGGCCCGGGCGCTGCTGAGCTTCTCCGTGCCCCGGGATCCGGCGCTGCTGGCGGCGTTCATCCGGCTGCGCGTGCTCAATCCGGAGCACACGCAGTGGCGGCGCGGGGTGGAGGCGGCACGGATCTACGCGGCGTCGGCCGGGGACCTGAAGGTGCCGTTCGCCTTCAGGGTGCCGGCGGGCGGCGACGCGTGGCCGGCGGCGCTGGCCGGTTTCCCGCTCGGCCAGTGGATCGCGGACGCGCGGCGTACGTACCGCAGGGGCGCCCTGGGCCGGGAACGGACCCGGGAGCTGGAGGAACTCGGCATGGTGTGGAGCCATTTCGACGTGGCCTTCGAGGAGGGGCTCGCGGCGGCCCGCGCCTGGGCCGCCGAGCACGGGCACCTGCTGCCGCCGGTGGAGGCCACCTGGCACGGGATGCCGGTCGGGGTGTGGATGAAGAACAACCGGGCCGCCGCCCGGCGGGAGGGGCCGGGTGCGCTGCCCCAGGAGCGCCGCGAGGCCCTGGACGAGATCGACCCGTCCTGGTGCCCGGCCTGGGACATCGGCTGGCAGCGGGCGTTCCGGCTGACCCGCGCCCATCTGGACGCGGGCGGCGCCGTCCCGTCCGGTCCGGGCTCGGTGGTGGTCCAGGGTGAGGACCTGGGGCTGTGGGTGCGGAGCCAGCGGCTGGGGTGGGAACGCCTGGCCTGGGCGCAGCGGTGGCTGCTGGAGCACGCGCTGGGGCTGACGCCGGCAACGGAGGCGGAGCGCCCGCCGCCGCGGCGCAGTCATGCCGCCGCCTGGGCGGGGCACTTGGAGGCGGCCCGGCGGTTCCACGCCCGCGAGGGGCACCTGCGGGTGCCGCGGACGCACGTGGAGCCGGTCGGGGGGCAGGAGCTGCGGCTGGGCGCGTGGATCGCCAACCAGCGTTCCCGGGCGGCGAAGCTGGCCCCGGAGCGGGTGGCCGCGCTGACGGCGCTGGGGATGCGCTGGTCGGCGTCGTCCTGAGTGCCGCCGGGCAGTGCCGCCGGGCCGGGGTCCGGGTGGCGGGAGGGCCGGTCCGCCAGGACACGGCTGAGCGCGGACACTTCCGTCTACGCGTCCCGGGCGCGGGTGTCCTTCGTCCACGAATGGAAATATCCGGATCATTGGGGCATACCGCCCTGCGGTGCGGCTCCAGAAACCCTCGAAAACCGGTCGTGCGGGGCGCTTTCCGGCATGGCTTCCGGCCGAGTCTCCGATGTGACCCCCCACATAGGGGCCTCGCCGGACCGAAAAAATTACCGTCGAGTAGTATTTCTTCCGCAGATCCTCCCGTCCGGGCCACTGGAGCCGGTCCGGACGGGAAGATCACCCAACTGGTTCTACGCAGAACTTATCCGCCGATGTCCGGATAGTGGTCAACTGTCGTACACGCCCTGGTAGTTCTTCCGCCATGAACAAGATCACCCGCCGGCAGGCCTTGGGCACCACCGCCGGCGCACTCACCGTCCTCGGCATCGCGGGCGCCACCGCGCACGCCGCCGCCACCGACTCCCGTGCCGCCGCCACCCCGGCCGGCACCGTCGACGAGGTGTACCAGGGCCGCCGCATCCAGATATCGGCCGCCACCGGCGGCGGTCACCACGGAGGCCACCACGGCGCCGGCATGCCGACCGTCCGGATAGACGGCCGCGAACTCCACGTCATGCGCAACGCCGACGGCACCTGGATCAGCGTCGTCAACCACTACGAGACGTACGCCGACCCCACCTCGCTGGCCCGCGCCGCCGTCCGGGAGCTCCAGGGCTCGCAGCTCGCCCCGATGCAGATGGGCGGCATGTGATGACCGTGCGCAAGAACCAGGCCACGCTGACCGCCGAGGAGAAGCGCGCCTTCACCAACGCGCTGCTGGAACTGAAGCGGACCGGCCGCTACGACCGCTTCGTCACCACCCACAACGGCTTCATCATGAGCGACACCGACTCGGGCGACCGGGTGGGCCACCGCTCCCCCTCCTTCCTCCCCTGGCACCGCCGCTTTCTGCTCGAGTTCGAGGCGGCTCTTCAGGCGGTGGACAAGAGCGTTTCGCTCCCGTACTGGGACTGGACCGCCGACCGCACCGCCCGTTCCTCCCTCTGGGCCGCCGACTTCCTCGGCGGCACCGGCCGCGCCCGCGACGGGCAGGTCATGGACGGCCCCTTCGCCTACGCGACGGGCAAGTGGGAGGTAGCGGTACGCGTGGACGGCCGCTCCTACCTGCGGCGTGCGCTCGGCGAGGGAGTCGCCCAGCTGCCGACGCGGGCCGAGGTGGACGCCGTACTGGCCATGCCGGTCTACGACATGGCCCCCTGGAACAGCTCCTCGAACGGCTTCCGCAACCACCTCGAGGGGTGGCGCGGCGCCAACCTCCACAACCGGGTGCACGTGTGGGTCGGCGGCCAGATGGCCACCGGCGTCTCCCCCAACGACCCCGTCTTCTGGATGCACCACGCCTTCGTGGACAAGCTGTGGGCCGACTGGCAGGCGAAGAACCCGAACTCGACCTACCTGCCGGCCGCCGGCACCCCGAACGTGATCGACCTGCGCGACACGATGCGGCCGTGGAACGACGTCACCCCGGCGGACATGCTCGACCACCGGAAGTTCTACACGTTCGACACCGAACCGGCCGCCGCCAGCCAGCGGTAGTGCAGTTCGGGGCGGCCGACCTGGCCGTACCGGGGCGTACGGTCCGCGCGGCCGGTGTCCACCAGGTGCTCCAGGTACCGGCGGGCGGTGATCCTGGAGATCCCGGCCGCCTCGGCCGCCGCCGCGGCGGTCAGCCCCTCGGGCGCCGCCCGCAGCAGCGCCGCGACCCGGTCCAGGGTCGGGGCGCTGAGCCCCTTGGGCAGCTGGGCCGAAGCGGGCGCGCGCAGGGCGGCGAGGGCCCGGTCGACGTCGTCCTGGCCCGCCGCCTCGCCCGCGGCCGCGCGGAACTCCGCGTAACGCAGCAGCCGTTCCCTCAGGGTGGGGAAGGCGAAGGGCTTGAGCACGTACTGCACGACGCCGAGCGAGACGCTTTCGCGGACCATGGCCAGGTCCCGCGCGGAGGTCACCGCGATCACGTCGGCGGGGTGTCCGGCCGCCCGCAGTCCGCGCGCGAAGCGCAGCCCGTGGCCGTCGGGCAGGGTGAGGTCGAGCAGCAGCAGGTCGACCCGGGTGCGCTCCAGCACCCGGGTGGCCTCGGCCAGGGAGTGGACGGCCGCCACGGCGGTGAAGCCGGGCACCCGGCCGACGTAGAGCGCGTGGGCGTCGGCGGCGACGGGGTCGTCCTCGACGACGAGGACACGTACGGGCCCGCTCATCGCACACCGCCCCCGGCGGCCCGGCCGGGAAGCCCCCCGGCCGGAGCGTCCGTGTCGTGCCGCCCGGCCGGCGGGGCGCCGCCCGTCCGTGCCCGCCCGGTGCCGGAGGAGGCCGCCGGAGGCACCGGCAGGCGTGCCGTGAACGCCGCTCCGCCGCCCGGGACGCCGCCGGCCTCCACCGAGCCGCCGTGCCGGTGGGCGACCTGGCGCACCAGGGCCAGGCCCAGGCCCCGTCCCTCCCCCTTGCCCGACCAGCCGCGCCGGAATACGTCCACCCCCTCGGGCAGGCCGGGCCCGTTGTCCGCGACCCGCAGCAGCAGCCCGGCCGGGTCCCGCCGCACGGTGACGGTGATCCGTCCGCCGGGCACTCCCGTCAGGGCGTCGAGGGCGTTGTCGACGAGGTTCCCGAGCACCGTCACCAGGTCGCGGGCGGGCGGCACCCCCGGGCCCGCCTCGATCGCCCCGCACTCGGGGGTGACGACCAGTTCGATGCCGCGTTCGTGCGCCTGCGCGGCCTTGCCGAGCAGCAGGGCGACCAGCACCGGCTCGCCGACGGCGGTGACGACCTCGTCGGTCAGGGCCTGGGCCAGCTCCAGTTCCGCGGTGGCGAAGTCCACCGCCTCCTCGCTGCGGCCCAGCTCGATCAGGGAGACGACGGTGTGGAGCCGGTTGGCCGCCTCGTGGGCCTGGGAGCGCAGCGCCTGGGTGAACCCGCGCTCGTGGTCCAGCTCTCCCGTGAGGGCCAGGAGTTCGGTGTGGTCCCGCAGGGTGACGACGGTGCCCCGGCGGCCGCCGCCGGCCACCGGCGAGCTGTTGACGACGAGCACCCGCTCGGCCGTCAGGTGCACCTCGTCGACCCGGGGCCGGTCGGCGAGCAGCGCCCCGGTGAGCGGGGCGGGCAGGCCCAGGTCGGCGACGCCGGTGCCGGTGACCTCCCCGGACAGGCCGAGCAGTTCGCGGCCCGCGTCGTTGATGAGGGTGATCCTGCGGTGGCCGTCGAGCATCAGCAGCCCCTCCCGGACCCCGTGCAGGGCCGCCTGGTGGTAGTCGTACATCCGGCTCAGCTCGGCGGCGTTCATGCCGTGGGTGTGGCGGCGCAGCCGGGCGTTGACCACGTACGTACCCACCGCGCCGAGGGCCAGTGCCCCGGCCGCCACCCAGGCGAGGGCGGTGAGCTGCTCCGCGAGGCGGGCGCTGATGGCGCGGACGGTGATCCCCGCGCTGACCAGGCCGATGACGGTGCCGTCCGTGTCCCTGAGCGGGGTGACGACGCGGATGGAGGGGCCGAGGGTGCCGGTGTACGTCTCGCTGAAGGTCGCGCCGCGCAGGGCCGGGGCGGTGTTGCCGAGGAAGCGCTCGCCGATGCGGCGCGGGTCGGGGTGGGTCCAGCGCCTGCCGTCCGGGGCCATGATCGTCACGAAGTCCACGCCGGAGTCGGTGCGCACCCGCTCGGCATAGGGCTGGAGCACGGTGGAGGGGTCCGCTCCTCCGGTGCCGGGGCGTACGGCCTCGCGTACGGAGGGCGAGTCGGCGACGGCCCGGGCCACCGCCCCGGCCTGCCGGCGGGCGGCGTCCTCGGCCTGCTCGCGGGCGCTCGCGTACGCGAAGACCGCGCAGCCGGCGACGACGAGCGCGACCAGCAGGACCTGCATGGCGAAGAGCTGGCCGGCGAGGCTGCGGGGCGGCCGGGGGAAGCGGAACATGACGCTCAGTGTGCACCGGCCCGTGAACTCAATGAACGCAAGGGTGACCGGGGTCACAGGCTGGGCGATGGTCTCCCGGAACGACCTCACCACCAGGAGACGCGACATGGCCGCCAGACGCGACAGAACCCATTACCTCTACATCGCGGTGATCGCCGCGGTGCTGCTCGGCATCGCCGTCGGCTTCGCCGCGCCCGGCGTGGCCGTGGAGCTCAAGCCGCTGGGCACGGGCTTCGTCAACCTCATCAAGATGATGATCTCGCCGGTGATCTTCTGCACGATCGTGCTGGGGATCGGCTCGGTCCGCAAGGCGGCCAAGGTCGGCGCGGTGGGCGGGCTGGCCCTCGGGTACTTCATGGTGATGTCCACGGTGGCGCTGGCCATCGGCCTGCTGGTGGGGAACCTGCTGGAGCCGGGCAGCGGACTGCACCTGACCGAGGCCGCGGCGCGAGCCGGCGAGGCGCAGGCCAAGGCGGGCGGGGCGGAGAGCACCCAGGAGTTCCTGCTGGGGATCATCCCGACCACCCTGGTCTCCGCCTTCACCGGCGGCGAGGTGCTGCAGACGTTGCTGGTGGCGCTGCTGTGCGGGTTCGCCCTCCAGGCGATGGGCCCGGCCGGCGAGCCGGTGCTGCGCGGGATCGGGCACGTGCAGAAGCTGGTGTTCCGGGTGCTGGCGATGATCATGTGGGTGGCACCCGTCGGCGCCTTCGGGGCGATCGCGGCCGTGGTCGGAGCGACCGGGCTCGACGCGCTGAAGTCCCTCGCGGTCATCATGATCGGCTTCTACACGACCTGTCTGCTCTTCGTCTTCGTGGTGCTGGGCACCCTGCTGCGCGTCTGTACGGGAATCAGCGTGTTCGCGCTGCTGCGCTACCTGGGCCGGGAGTTCCTGCTGATCCTGTCGACCTCCTCCTCGGAGTCGGCGCTGCCGCGGCTGATCGCGAAGATGGAGCACCTGGGCGTCTCCCGGCCGGTCACCGGCATCACGGTGCCGACGGGCTACTCCTTCAACCTGGACGGCACCGCCATCTACCTGACGATGTCCTCCCTGTTCGTCGCGGAGGCCATGGGCAAGCCGCTTGCCCTGGGCGAGCAGATCTCGCTGCTGCTCTTCATGATCGTGGCCTCGAAGGGCGCGGCCGGGGTCACCGGCGCCGGTCTCGCCACCCTGGCCGGCGGCCTCCAGTCGCACCGGCCCGAACTGGTCGACGGCGTGGGCCTGATCGTCGGGATCGACCGCTTCATGAGCGAGGCGCGGGCGCTGACGAACTTCGCGGGCAACGCCGTCGCGACCGTCCTGATCGGGACGTGGACCAAGGAGTTCGACCGCGGGCGGGCCGCCGAGGTCCTCGCGGGCCGGATGCCCTTCGACGAGGCCACGCTGGTGGACGACGGCCATGCGCCGGCCGCCGAAACCGCCCCGTCGGCCGTGCCCGGCCCCGCGGCCGGCGCCAAGGACGGTGTGCCGGTCTGACCGGTACACCCGCGCGACCCGGCCGGGCAGGACTCGCCCCCACGGTGCCCAGCCCGGCCGGCCCCCACGTCAAACCCCAACGAACAGCCGCGAACCGTCACTTTCGGCCATGTGATCTTCAACTCTGCTGCGGGGAAAGGTACTTCCCTACGGGGCGGCGCGTCTGACATCTTGCGTCCACCACTCGTTTCGTACGGCCCGGCAGGTGCCACCAGCACCACCGGGCCGTCATCGGAGGACGCATTGATACCCCACATATCCAGCCGACCTCGACGTGCGCTCGTGCTGGCGGCAGCCATGGGCGCCGCCCTCACCTTCGGAGCCCCCGCCGCGCTCGCCGGCACCGCTCCCGTCGGTCCCTCCGGCTCCCCGGCCGCCGCCCCCGCGGCGGCCCCCCAGGCTGCGGCCCCGGCTTCCCAGAGTGCGACCTGGGCCGCCGGCACCCGCGCCTACCTCGTGATCACCGCCCCCGGTGACAGCTCGGCGGTGCGCTCGGCCGTGACCGCCAACGGCGGCACGGTCTTCGCGTCCTACGACGCGATCGGCGTGATCGTCGCCCACTCGGCCTCCAGCGGCTTCGCCACGGCGATGCGCGGGGTCAGCGGGGTCCAGAAGGTCGGGGCGACCCGCACCTCGGACGTCCCGGCCGACGCCTACAACCCGGCGCTGCCCGCCAACCCGGCCCAGTCGACGACCCCGACCGGCGAGCCGGTCCGCGCCGACATGAGCCAGATCAAGGCGGACCAGGCCTGGGCCGTCAACGCCGGTTCCGCCGCCGTGAAGGTCGGCATCCTCGACACCGGTGTCGACGACCAGCACCAGGACCTGGCGCCCAACTTCAACGCCGCCGACTCGGTCTCCTGCGCCTACGGCAAGACCGACACCCGCGCCGGCGCCTGGCGCGACGTCGGCGACCACGGCACGCACGTCGCCGGCACGGTGGCCGCCGCCAAGAACGGCAAGGGCGTCATCGGCGTGGCCCCGAACGTGAAGATCTCCTCGGTCCGCATCGCCGAGCCGAACACCTCGCTCTTCTTCGCCGAGAACACCATCTGCGGGTTCGTGTGGGCCGGTGACCACGGCTTCAAGGTCACCAACAACAGCTACTACACCGACCCGTGGCAGTTCAACTGCCCGGACAACCTCGACCAGGCCGCCATCATCGAGGGCGTCAACCGCGCCCAGGCGTACGCCGAGGGCAAGGGCTCGCTCCAGATCGCCGCCGCGGGCAACGAGAACTACGACCTCGCCCACAAGACGACCGACACGGCGAGCCCCAACGACTCGACCCCGGTCACCCGCACCATCACCAACGCCTGCGTCGACATCCCGACCGAACTGCCCGGCGTGGTCACGGTCGCGGCGAACGGCACCGGCACCACCAAGGCCTCGTTCTCCAACTTCGGCCAGGGCGTCATCGACGTCGCGGCCCCGGGCCAGGACGTCTACTCGACCGTCCCGGGCGGCAAGTACGGCTCCAAGAGCGGCACGTCGATGGCCAGCCCGCACGTGGCCGGCGTCGCCGCGCTGATGGTGAGCGCCAACCCGGCCCTCACCCCGGCGCAGATCCGCGACCGGCTGGCCACCCAGGCCAACGACATCGCCTGCCCGTCGGACGGCCGCTGCACCGGGACCACGGCCAACAACGCCTTCTTCGGCGAGGGCCAGGTCGACGCGCTGAAGGCGGTCGGCGGCTCCACGCCTCCGGCCGGCAAGTACTTCGAGAACACCGCGGACTTCGCCATCGGCGACAACACCACGGTCGAGAGCCCGATCACCGTCTCCGGCGTGACCGGAAACGCCCCGGCCACCCTCAAGGTCGGCGTGAACATCGCGCACACCTACACCGGTGACCTGAAGGTCGACCTCATCGCCCCGGACGGCACCGTCTACACGGTCCACAACCGGGCCGGCGGCAGCGCGGACAACATCAACCAGACCTACACCGTCAACGCCTCCTCCGAGGTCGCGAACGGCACCTGGAAGCTGCGCGT
>NZ_JBVHWK010000013.1:0-30772 GCF_055569445.1 Streptomyces sp. NPDC029122
CTCAAGGAACGGACGCTTCCTTTGTACTCACCCTCGCGGGCTTTCCTCCGGGCTTTCGTTCTGTTCTTCGTTCTTGCGTTTCCGACTCTATCAGACTCTCTCGTGTCCGATTTCCTCGGCGCTTTCGAGGTCCTGCGCTTTCGCACTTTCCCTTTTCGGCGGTTCCGACTCTATCAGATTCTTTTCCGTGTCGTTTCCGACTTGGTTTCGAATTCCGATGGCCTTCGGAGGGCCTTTCCCTTTCGGGCGGATCAGACTTTATCAGGTCTCCCTGACTGCTGATTGCCACCCGCTCGCGTGCGGCAACGGGCACACGTGTGTGCCCGGTCCCTGCGAGGTGGAGCCGTAAACGTACTGGAGCGGGGCCCCCGGATGCAAATCCGGTTGCCCCGCTCCAGTGGGGTCGCTACGTATGCCGAGGTCAGACCTCGACCACGACCGGGAGGATCATCGGGCGGCGGCGGTAGCTGTCCGACACCCACTTGCCCATGGTCCGGCGGATGAGCTGCTGGATCTGGTGCGGCTCCGCGACGCCGTCGGCCGCGGCGCGGGCGATGGCTTCCTCGATCTTCGCGCTGACCGGCCCGAAGGCCGAGTCCTCGATGCCGGAACCGCGGGCCTGGATGTTCGGGCCGCTGACGACCTTGCCCGTGGTGCTGTCGACCACGACGTACACCGAGACGATGCCCTCGTCACCGAGGATGCGACGGTCCTTGAGGGAGGCTTCGGTGACGTCGCCGACCGAAAGGCCGTCCACGTACACGTAACCGGCCTGGACCTTGCCGGAGATGCGGGCCTTGCCGTCGATGAGGTCGACGACCACGCCGTCCTCCGCGATGACGATGCGGTCCTTCGGGACGCCCGTCATGGCGCCGAGCTCGGCGTTGGCACGCAGGTGGCGCCATTCGCCGTGGACCGGCATCAGGTTCCGCGGCTTGCAGATGTTGTAGAAGTACAGCAGCTCGCCGGCGGAGGCGTGGCCGGAGACGTGCACCTTGGCGTTGCCCTTGTGCACGACGTTGGCGCCCCAGCGGGTCAGGCCGTTGATCACGCGGTAGACCGCGTTCTCGTTGCCCGGGATCAGGGACGACGCCAGGATCACGGTGTCGCCGGGGACGATCCGGATCTGGTGGTCGCGGTTCGCCATCCGGGACAGGGCCGCCATCGGCTCGCCCTGGGAGCCCGTGCAGACGAGCACGACCTCGTCGTCCGGCAGGTCGTCGAGGGTCTTGACGTCGACGACGAGGCCGGCCGGCACGCGCAGGTAGCCCAGGTCACGGGCGATGCCCATGTTGCGGACCATGGAGCGGCCGACGAAGGCGACGCGACGGCCGTACTCGTGGGCGGCGTCCAGGACCTGCTGGATGCGGTGCACGTGGCTCGCGAAGGAGGCCACGATGATCCGCTTCTGCGCGCCCGCGAACACTCCGCGGATCACGTTGGAGATGTCGCGCTCCGGCGGGACGAAGCCCGGGACCTCGGCGTTCGTCGAGTCCGAGAGGAGAAGGTCGATGCCCTCTTCGCTCAGACGCGCGAAGGCGTGCAGGTCGGTGAGGCGGTTGTCCATCGGGAGCTGGTCCATCTTGAAGTCGCCGGTGGCGACGACGAGACCCGCACCGGTGCGGATGGCGACGGCCAGGGCGTCCGGGATGGAGTGGTTGACGGCGATGAACTCGCAGTCGAAGGGGCCCAGGTTCTCGCGCTCGCCCTCCTTCACCTCGAGGGTGTAGGGGCGGATGCGGTGCTCCTGCAGCTTGGCCTCGATGAGCGCCAGCGTCAGCTTGGAACCGATCAGCGGGATGTCCGGCTTCTCCCGGAGGAGGTACGGAACGGCGCCGATGTGGTCCTCGTGACCGTGGGTGAGGACGATGCCCTCGATGTCGTCGAGGCGGTCCCGGATCGACGTGAAGTCCGGCAGGATCAGGTCGATGCCCGGCTGCTCCTCCTCGGGGAAGAGCACGCCGCAGTCGACGATCAGCAGGCGGCCGTCGAACTCGAAGACGGTCATGTTGCGGCCGATCTCGCCGAGGCCGCCCAGCGGGGTGACCCGGAGGCCGCCCTTGGGAAGCTTGGGCGGCGGGCCGAGTTCAGGGTGCGGATGGCTCAAAGGTTCTCCTTCACCACGCGCGCCACGTACCCCTCAGGCACGTGGCGCGCATGTCATTCGTGCACTCGCTCTTGTCTGTTTCGGTCTTGCTTATTCAGTTGTGAAGTCTGTTGTCAGAGCTGTACCCCACCCGCGGCAAGATCGATCTTGAGCTGGGCCGTCTCTTCGTCGGTGAGTCCGACGAGGGGCAGGCGCAGCGGGCCCGCGGGCAGGCCCTGGAGGGACAGGGCGGCCTTGGTGGTCATGACGCCCTGGGTGCGGAACATACCCGTGAAGACCGGGAGCAGCTTCTGGTGGATCTCGGTGGCCTTCTGGACGTCGCCGCCGAGGTGGGCCTCGAGCATCGCGCGCAGCTCCGGGCTGACCACGTGGCTGACGACGGAGACGAAGCCGACGGCGCCGACCGACAGGAGCGGCAGGTTCAGCATGTCGTCGCCGGAGTACCAGGCCAGTCCGCTCTGGGCGATGGCCCAGCTGGCGCGGCCGAGGTCGCCCTTGGCGTCCTTGTTGGCCACGATCCGGGGGTGCTCGGCCAGCCTGACCAGCGTTTCCGTGTTGATCGGGACACCGCTGCGGCCGGGGATGTCGTAGAGCATGACCGGCAGGCCGGTGGCGTCGGCGATGGCCGTGAAGTGCTGGAAGAGGCCTTCCTGCGGGGGCTTGCTGTAGTAGGGCGTCACGGCGAGGAGGCCGTGGGCCCCGGTGCGCTCGGCCTGGCGGGCGAGCTCGAGGGTGTGGCGGGTGTCGTTGGTGCCGATGCCGGCCACGACGTGGGCGCGGTCGCCGACCGCCTCCAGTACGGCTCGTACGAGGTCGTTTTTCTCCGCGTCGGTGGTGGTGGGCGACTCACCGGTGGTGCCGTTGATGATCAGGCCGTCGTTGCCTGCGTCCACCAGGTGGACGGCGAGACGCTGCGCGCCGTCGAGGTCAAGTGCGCCATCAGCCGTGAACGGCGTGATCATGGCGGTGAGGACCCGCCCGAAGGGGGTCTGCGGAGTCGAGATCGGAGCCATGGGTAACACGCTACTCGCTGCCATGCTCGCGGTGTCCCCTCGGGGGACGTCAACAGGCGGTGCCGCCCGGCGGGAGCCGGGTGGGTGTGGGATCCCGGCACTGCCTGCTCGGGGGTTCAAGCAGTGCCGGGTCCGTTTGATCAGCCTAGATGAACTTTACGAAACGCCGCAATACGGACACTTGGGACTTGTCCCAGCACATCCGTACGCCAGCCGTGCATCGGCCCTTACGGGGCAACGCGACCGTTGGCGTTGAAGGCCGCGTAGGTCAGCGGCATGAGCTTCGCCCAGTGCTGCTCCATCTTCTCGCCGACCATCTCGATCTCCCGCTGCGGGAAGGACGGGACCTTCGCCAGCTCGTGCTGGGTGCGCAGACCGAGGAAGTGCATGAGCGAGCGGGCGTTGCAGGTGGCGTACATCGAGGAGAAGAGTCCGACCGGCAGGACCGAACGGGCCACCTCGCGGGCCACCCCGGCCGCGAGCATCTCCTGGTACGCCTCGTAGGCCTGACGGTAGGAGTCCTCCATGACGCGGCCCGTGAGCTCCAGCTGCGCCTCGGTGCCCTCGACGAAGACGTACTTGCCCGGGCGGCCCTCCTGGACGAGCTTGCGCTCGGCGTCCGGGACGTAGAAGACCGGCTCCAGCTCCCTGTAGCGGCCGGACTCCTCGTTGTAGGACCAGCCCACGCGGTGACGCATGAACTCCCGGAACACGAAGATCGGGGCGCTGATGAAGAAGGTCATCGAGTTGTGCTCGAAGGGGCTGCCGTGGCGGTCGCGCATCAGGTAGTTGATGAGGCCCTTGGAACGCTCCGGGTCCTTCTGGAGCTCCTCCAGGGACTGCTCGCCGGCCGTGGAGACGCGGGCGGCCCACAGCACGTCGCTGTCGGTGGCGGCGTGCTTCACCAGCTCCACCGTCACGTCACTGCGGAAGCTGGGTTTCGGGTCTGAGGCGGCGGTGTCGCTCACACGGGGTCCTTCCGAACGGGTCTTTCGAGGGGCGCGACCACTCTACGGCGGATCGGGCGGACGCCCCGACCGGCCACCGCCGGACCGGGGTGCGGGCGGTGGGGCGCGCGGGGCTGACGGGCCGCCACGTTTTCTGCTCGATGTCCCGAAATCGGGCACCCATCGGGCCGTTCGTTCGTCTGACCGGGAGAAAGCACACCATCCGTCAAGCCCCGGGCCCAGAGCCCTCGACCCAAGGAGAGCCGCCACCGTGTTCCGCCGGCGCGAACCCGTTCCCTTCGCCTTCGTCGCCGAGGCCGAGCGTTTCCGAAGCAATGTCACTCCGCCGCCGCGCGAGAGTCTGAGCGTCACCCAGATCATCGCCCGTAGTCTGGTCGGACTGACCGTGGTGGCGGGGCTCGTGGGCTCGCTGCTCTTCGGCATGCCCGCGCTGCAGCCGTACCAGGCGTCCGACCGGCCCGCGGGGACGGCGCAGCAGTCCGAGGTGTCCGGGGGGCGGTAGCCTCTCGGGCACAGCCCAACCGAACGTGCATCTGAGTGAGGTCCTGCCGTGCCCCTGCCCTTCTTGACGGCCGACGGCGTCTTCGACGCACACGAGGACGAAGCCCTCCCCCATGTGGATCCCGAGCGCTGGCGCCGCCCCTACCGGCCCGGCCCCTGGCGGGTCGCCGGTGCGGCGGTGCTGCTGCTGCTCTCGGCCTTCATGCTGCTGGCCACGGTGATCATCGCCTTCGCGGGCACCTGGACGGGTGCCGGCATCGCCGGGGCCGCCTCGCTCGCCGTGGTCGGCTCCGCGCTGCGGATCCTGCGCGCGGGCGTGTGGGTGAGCCCCGCCGGGCTGCGCCGGGTCGGGTTCTTCGGGACCCGGTCCATCGCCTGGAGCGAGATCGAGAAGGTGCGCACGGTGCAGCAGCCGGTCCGCTGGCTGGGGCTGCCGCGGACCGTGCAGGGGCAGGCGCTGACGATGGCCGCGCGCGGCAGGGAGCTGACGGTGCTGCTGACCGACCACAGCGCCGACTTCCTGACGCGGGGCGAGGCCTTCGACCGGGCCGCCGGCCAGCTGGAGGCGTGGGCCGACGAGTACCGGGCGGTGCGCGCCTGACGGGTCGGGAACGACACGAGGGCCCGTACGGGGATCGTCCTGTACGGGCCCTTCCGTTCGCGCGGCCGTGCGGTTACACGCGCGCCTGGTGCAGGGCGATGGCCCGCTGCATGGCCTTGCGGGCCCGCGGGGTGTCGCGGGCGTCGTGGTAGGCGACGGCGAGGCGGAACCAGGTGCGCCAGTCCCCCGGGGCGTCCTCGGTCTCCGCCTTGCGGCGCGCGAAGACCTCGTCGGCGGAGTCGCGCAGGATCCGGCCGTACTCGTCCCGTTCCAGTTCGTCGGCGGGCAGGCCGCCCTCGGCCTCCAGCTCGGAGGCGAGCTGGTTGGCCCGGGTGACGAAGCGGGTGTTCATCCAGAGGAACCAGATGCCGATGACCGGCAGGATCAGCACGGCCGCACCGAAGGTGACGGTGATCCAGGTGCCCTGCTGGATCAGCAGCAGGCCCCGGCTGCCGACCAGGACGAAGTACACGACCAGGACGGCGGCCGTGATGAGGTAGGTGATCTTCGCGCGCATGGGTGCTACTGCCTCATCAGCCGAGGTCGAGGAAGTTTTCCAGGCCGAAGGTGAGGCCCGGGGTCTGCGTCACGCGGCGGGCGCCGAGCAGGATGCCCGGCATGAAGCTGCTGTGGTGCAGGGAGTCGTGACGGATGGTCAGGGTCTCGCCCTCGCTGCCGAGCAGTACCTCCTGGTGGGCCAGCAGGCCGCGCAGGCGGATGGCGTGGACCGGGACTCCGTCGACGTCGGCGCCGCGGGCGCCGTCGAGGGCCGTGGCGGTGGCGTCGGGCTGGGCGCCGAGGCCGGCCTCGGCCCGCGCGGCCGCGATGAGCTGGGCCGTGCGGGTCGCCGTGCCGGACGGGGCGTCGACCTTCTTGGGGTGGTGGAGCTCGACGACCTCGACGGACTCGAAGTAGCGGGCGGCCTGGGCGGCGAACTTCATGGTGAGGACGGCGCCGATGGAGAAGTTCGGGGCGATGAGCACACCGGTGTCCGGGGAGGCGGCCAGCCAGGTGTTCAGCCGGGCGAGGCGGTCCTCGTTCCAGCCGGTGGTGCCGACCACGGCGTGGATGCCGTGGCTGACGAGGAAGTCCAGGTTCCCCATCACCGAGTCGGGGGTGGTCAGCTCGACCGCGACCTGGGCTCCCGCCTCGGCCACCGTCTCCAGCTTGTCGCCCCGCCCGAGGGCCGCCACCAGCTCCATGTCCTCGGCGGCCTCCACGGCCCTGACCGCCTCGGAGCCGATGCGGCCCCGGGCGCCGAGGACTGCCACGCGCAGCTTGCTCATTGTTGCTTCCTTAGGGTGCGTGCGTACGGTTCTAGGCGACCGCTTCGTCGAGGCGGGCGGCCTGCTTCTCCTTGAGCGGGCCGATCACCGCCAGCGAGGGCCGCTGGGCCAGTACATCCCGGGCGACCGCGCGGACGTCGTCCGGGGTCACTTCGGAGATGCGGGCCAGCATGTCGTCGACGGACATCTGGTCGCCCCAGCACAGCTCGCTCTTGCCGATGCGGTTCATGATCGCGCCGGTGTCCTCCAGGCCGAGGACGGTGGAGCCGGAGAGCTGGCCGACGGCCCGCCGGATCTCCTCGTCGGTGAGGCCTTCGGAGGCGACGGTGTCGAGCTCCTGGCGGCAGATCCGCAGCACGTCGTGGACCTGGCTGGGCCGGCAGCCGGCGTAGACGCCGAAGAGGCCGGTGTCGGCGAAGCCCGAGGTGTACGAGTACACGCTGTAGGCCAGTCCGCGCTTCTCGCGGACCTCCTGGAAGAGCCGGGAGGACATGCCGCCGCCGAGGGCGGTGTTCAGCACGCCGAGGGCCCAGCGGCGGTCGTCGGTGCGCGCGAGGCCGGGCATGCCGAGGACCACGTGGGCCTGCTCGGTCTTGCGGTTGACCAGGTCGACGCGGCCGGCGGTGCGGATCCGCTTGGTGCCGGTGCGCGGGCCGACGGGCTGGGCGTCGGCGTGCTTGAGGGCGCCGGCCTTCTCGAAGGCCGCGCGGACCTGGCGTACGACCTTGTTGTGGTCGACGTTGCCGGCGGCGGCCACGACGAGGCGGGTCGGGTCGTAGTGCTTCTTCCAGAAGCGGCGGATCCGGTCGGCGCCGAGGGCGTTGATGGTGTCGACGGTGCCGAGGACGGGGCGGCCGAGCGGCGAGTCCCCGTACATGGTCCGGGCGAACAGGTCGTGGACCACGTCACCCGGGTCGTCCTCGGTCATCGCGATCTCTTCGAGGATGACCCCGCGCTCGGCGTCGACGTCCTCCTCGCGGATCAGCGAGCCGGTCAGCATGTCGCAGACCACGTCGATGGCGAGCGGCAGGTCGGTGTCGAGGACCCGGGCGTAGTAGCAGGTGTACTCCTTCGCCGTGAAGGCGTTCATCTCGCCGCCGACCGCGTCGATCGCGGAGGAGATGTCGAGGGCGCTGCGCTGGGCGGTGCCCTTGAAGAGGAGGTGCTCCAGGTAGTGGGTGGCGCCGTTGAGACCGGGCGTCTCGTCGCGCGAGCCCACGTTGGCCCAGATGCCGAAGGTGGCGGAGCGGACGGAGGGCAGCGTCTCGGTGACGATGCGCAGTCCGCCGGGCAGGACCGTGCGCCGGACGGTGCCGATGCCGCTGCGGCCCTTGAGGAGTGTTTGGGTACGGGCGACGGCCCGCCCCTCCGAAGAGGTGCGGGCCGTCACACTGGAACTACGCGACGTCACTTGTCGGAGTCGTCCTTGTCGGCGTCGGCGTCGGCGGTCTCGCCCTCGATCACGGGGACCAGGGAGAGCTTGCCGCGCTGGTCGATCTCGGCGATCTCGACCTGCACCTTGGTGCCGACCGCGAGCACGTCCTCGACGTTCTCCACGCGCTTGCCACCGGCGAGCTTGCGGATCTGCGAGATGTGCAGCAGGCCGTCCTTGCCGGGCATGAGGGAGACGAATGCACCGAAGGTGGTGGTCTTGACGACCGTACCCAGGTAACGCTCGCCGACCTCCGGCATGGTCGGGTTGGCGATCGCGTTGATCGTGGCGCGGGCGGCCTCGGCGGCCGGGCCGTCGGAGGCACCGATGTAGATGGTGCCGTCGTCCTCGATCGTGATCTCGGCGCCGGTGTCCTCCTGGATCTGGTTGATCATCTTGCCCTTGGGGCCGATGACCTCGCCGATCTTGTCCACGGGGATCTTGACGGTGATGATCCGCGGGGCGTTCGGGGACATCTCGTCCGGCGTGTCGATCGCTTCCATCATCACGTCGAGGATGTGGAGGCGGGCGTCGCGGGCCTGGGTCAGGGCCGCGGCCAGGACGGAGGCCGGGATGCCGTCCAGCTTGGTGTCGAGCTGGAGGGCGGTGACGAACTCCTTGGTGCCGGCGACCTTGAAGTCCATGTCGCCGAAGGCGTCCTCCGCACCGAGGATGTCGGTGAGGGCGACGTAGTGGGTCTTGCCGTCGATCTCCTGGGAGATCAGGCCCATGGCGATACCGGCGACGGGGGCCTTGAGGGGCACACCGGCGTTCAGCAGCGACATGGTGGAGGCGCAGACCGAGCCCATGGACGTCGAACCGTTGGAGCCGAGGGCCTCGGACACCTGGCGGATCGCGTAGGGGAACTCCTCGCGGGTCGGCAGGACCGGCACGATCGCGCGCTCGGCGAGCGCGCCGTGGCCGATCTCGCGGCGCTTGGGGGAGCCCACGCGGCCGGTCTCGCCGACGGAGTACGGCGGGAAGTTGTAGTTGTGCATGTAGCGCTTGCGGGTTACCGGGGAGAGGGTGTCCAGCTGCTGCTCCATGCGGAGCATGTTGAGGGTGGTGACGCCCAGGATCTGGGTCTCGCCACGCTCGAACAGCGCCGAGCCGTGCACGCGCGGGATGGCCTCGACCTCGGCGGCCAGGGTGCGGATGTCCGTCAGGCCACGGCCGTCGATGCGGACCTTGTCCTTGATGACGCGCTCGCGCACCAGGGCCTTGGTCAGGCTGCGGTAGGCGGCGGAGATCTCCTTCTCGCGGCCCTCGAAGGCCGGGAGGAGCTTCTCGGCGGCGATCTCCTTGACGCGGTCCAGCTCGGCCTCGCGGTCCTGCTTGCCCGCGATGGTCAGCGCCTGGGAGAGCTCGCCCTTGACGGCGGCCGCGAGGGCCTCGTACACGTCGTCCTGGTAGTCCAGGAAGACCGGGAACTCGCCCTCGGGCTTGGCGGCCTTGGCGGCCAGGTCGGCCTGGGCCTTGCACAGGACCTTGATGAAGGGCTTCGAGGCGTCGAGGCCGGCGGCCACGACCTCCTCGGTGGGCGCCTCGGCGCCGCCCTTGACCAGGGCGATGGTCCGCTCGGTGGCCTCGGCCTCGACCATCATGATCGCGACGTCGCCGTCCTCCAGGACGCGGCCCGCGACGACCATGTCGAAGACGGCGTCCTCGAGCTCGGTGTGCGTCGGGAAGGCCACCCACTGGCCGCGGATCAGCGCGACGCGGACGCCGCCGATCGGGCCGGAGAAGGGCAGGCCGGCCAGCTGCGTGGACGCGGACGCGGCGTTGATCGCGATGACGTCGTACAGGTGGTCCGGGTTGAGCGCCATGATGGTGGCGACGACCTGGATCTCGTTGCGCAGGCCCTTCTTGAAGGAGGGGCGCAGCGGGCGGTCGATCAGGCGGCAGGTGAGGATCGCGTCCTCGGAGGGGCGGCCCTCGCGGCGGAAGAAGGAGCCGGGGATCTTGCCGGCCGCGTACTGGCGCTCCTCGACGTCCACCGTCAGGGGGAAGAAGTCGAGCTGGTCCTTGGGCTTCTTCGACGCGGTGGTCGCGGACAGCACCATCGTGTCGTCGTCCAGGTAGGCAACGGCGGAGCCGGCGGCCTGGCGGGCGAGGCGGCCCGTCTCGAAGCGGATGGTGCGGGTGCCGAAGGAACCGTTGTCAATGACGGCCTCGGCGTAGTGGGTCTCGTTCTCCACTAGCGTTTTCTCCATTTTCGTCGTCTCCGTCCGCCACCCGTGTGGTGGTGGACGGTTGCGGAGAAGCGCTCCTGGCGTGCGGGCCGGTCTTCGATCGAAGCACCCGGGTCTCGGCCCCTCCGACGGGGCTTTCCGGATGCCACTACCGAGGACCGGCGGCGTGGGAGGGCGCTCCTCCTCTTCAGTTGTGCGCTGTGTCCCAGACTACAAAGCGTCCGGTACGTCGCGCACGTACGGCAAAGGGAGCGGCCCCATCGGTGTGGGAACCGCTCCCTTCACAGTGTGCTTACTTGGCGCCGGCCGCACCGCGGCGGATGCCGAGGCGCTCGACCAGCGTACGGAAGCGCTGGATGTCCTTCTTGGCCAGGTACTGCAGCAGGCGGCGGCGCTGGCCGACCAGGATCAGCAGACCACGACGGGAGTGGTGGTCGTGCTTGTGGGTCTTGAGGTGCTCGGTCAGGTCCGAGATGCGGCGGGAGAGCATCGCGACCTGGACCTCGGGAGAGCCGGTGTCGCCCTCCTTGGCACCGAACTCGGCGATGATCTGCTTCTTCGTAGCGGCGTCGAGCGGCACGCTTACTCCTCGTGTAGGTCTTCGTGGCCACCGAGTGCCCCAGGTCGAATTCTCTGGGGAGCTTCCGTAACTCGGGAGGCGGGGTCCGCTGAGCGCTGTCTCCAGAGGACTCCGGGGACGCGTACACAAACGGCCGTCACACAGCGTACCAGGCTGCCGGGACTCGACGTCTCAGCTGGTGAGAGAGCGGGCGCGGCCGTACACGTCGAGCACGGCCAGGGCCAGCGGCACCAGGGCGAGCAGGACCGCGGCCTCGGTGAGGTCGAGCAGCCTTCCCCAGAAGGGTGACAGACCCCTTCGGGGGATGACAAGCGAGATTCCCGTGAGGAGGGCGGCACCCGCGGCGACGGCGGCCGAGAGCCAGACCGTACGCAGGTCCAGGCCGCCGCGGTCGTGGTAGCGCGTGAGCGCGAACACCAGATCGGCCGGCGGGCGCAGGGCCAGGCCGAGGATCAGCAGCCCGACGGCGGCCAGGCCCGCGGCCAGGGCGCAGACCACCTGGGAGGTGTAGCGGAAGAGGCGGGCGCGCAGCAGCATCGCCAGTCCGGTGGCCAGGGCCAGCAGCCGGCCCCAGGTGCCGTCGGAGAAGCCGAGGACGGCGCAGGCCCCCACGGCGACGGCCGCGCACCCCCCGACCAGGCCGAGCAGCATCTCGTGCCCGCGCCGGGCCCGGGCGGCGATGGCCTCGGCGTCGAACGGGGCCCCCTGCTGGTCGGCGTACGGGTCGGCAAACGGGTCGGCGTCGTAGTGGTCCGTAGCCCCGTGTCCCGGGGCGGCGCTCCGCGGGGCGGCGTACCCGATGGGCAGCCGGGCGAAGCGGGCGGAGAGGCCCGGCAGGAAGGCGACGAGCCCGACGGCGGCGGGGGCGCACACGGCGGCGGTGGCCGTGGCGGAGGCGTCGGCGGCGATGGCGCCGAAGGCGGCCAGGGTCCCGGTGGCGGCGAGGAAGGTGGCGGCGACGAAGGGGGCGTCCCCCTCCGGGGTGAGCGCGACCAGCGCGACGGAGACGACCAGGACGCAGGCGCAGCCGAGCAGGAACTGCAGCCGCCCGGGTCCCTGGCCGGCGCCGGCGGCGACGATGCCGGAGCCGGCGATCAGCAGGTGGGGCAGGGCGCCGAGGCCGAGCGCGACGGCGGAGCCGCGGTCCCGGTAGACGCGGGCGCGCACCCCGGCGGCGGCGGTGAGCAGGAGGCCGGTGGCGCCGGCGATGATCCCGGGGAGGCCGTGCGTGTCGTGCCGGACCGGGTCGGCGTACCAGAGGACGAAGCCGAGCAGGACGAGCAGCAGCGCGGCGCCGGCCAGGCCCGCCCCGCGCAGCATGTCGTCGCTCCAGCGGTGCCGGTCGCGTACGACGGCGGAGGCGACGGCGTCGGAGACGTCGTCGAAGACGGCCGGCGGCAGGGACTCTGCGAAGGGGCGCAGGATGAGCACCTCGCCGTCGAGGACCTGCTGGGCGGCGAGGGTGCGGGCGCCGTCGAGGACGGTGCCGGAGCGGCGGACCAGGTGGAAGCCGGTGGGGGCGCCGACGGGCTGGGTCTGGCCGGTGAGGCGCAGCAGTTCGGGATAGACGTCGGCGACGGCGATGTCCTCCGGGAGGGCGACGTCGATGCGGCTGTCGGGTGCCACGACGGTGACCCTGCAGAAACCGGTCGCCTCGGCCGTACTCACCTGTGTGACCCTCCTGTCGGGGCCGCGCCGCCGCGGCGGCCGGTTCGCGGATGCGCGTGGCGCGGGCGCCACCTTATCCGGCGGCTGCCCGGTCCCCGGCCAGTAGGATCGCCGTTCGCGTCGGGCGCGGGGTGCGGGAGCGGCCCCGGGCGTCCGGGACTTGGGGGCGCCGGCTGCGACGTCCCGCCCGTTTACGAGGGATTGATGCTCCGGTGAGCCAGATCGTCGTCAAACGCCCGCCGCGGTCCCTGCCGCCCGCGGTCCCTTCGGACGAGTTGAGGCTGGAGGCGCCGCCGGAACTCCCCCGGGGGCAGCAGGAGGGCATGCTGATGCAGCTCCTGCCGATGCTGGGCATGGGTTCCTCGGTCGTCTTCTTCTTCATGCCGGGCGCCGCGCCGTTCATGCGCGTCATGGGCGTGCTGATGCTGGCGTCGACGGTGGGCATGGTCATCGCCCAGCTGGTGCGCTACCGGCGCGGTACACAGGGGCGGATGGCCGATGTGCGGCGGGACTACCTCAAGTACCTCGCGCAGACGCGCCGTCAGGTCCGCCGTACCGCGCGGGCGCAGCGCGACGCGCAGCTGTACCTGCACCCGGCGCCCGAGCAGCTGTGGTCGGTGGTGGCGGAGGGCTCGCGCCTGTGGGAGCGGCGGGTCGGCGACGCGGACTTCGGGCAGGCGCGGCTGGGGCTGGGCGCACAGCGGCTCGCTACCGCGCTGGTGGCTCCGGACACGGCCCCGGTGGACGAGCTGGAGCCGCTGGCGGCCGGCGCGATGCAGCGCTTCCTGAAGGTGCACTCCTCGCTGGAGGGGCTGCCGGTGGCGGTGTCGGTCCGGGCGTTCCACCACGTGACGGTGGGCGGGGAGGCGGAGTCGGCGCGCGGTGCCGCGCGGGCGGTGGTGGCGCAGCTGGTGACGCTGCACTCCCCCGACGACCTGGTGGTGGCCGTGGTGGCCGCGCCGGGGGCGGCGCCGTCGTGGGACTGGGTGAAGTGGCTGCCGCACACGCAGGTGCCCGGGCAGCTCGACGGGGCCGGGACGAAGCGGCTGTTCGGCGACGGCCTGGGGGAGCTGGAGGGGCTGCTGGGGTCCCGGCTGGAGGGGCGGCCGCGGTTCAGCCGGGAGGCGTCGCCGGTACTGGACCAGCCGCACCTGGTGGTGGTCCTCGACGGCGGGACGGTGCCGCCGGACTCGGTGTTCGCGGCGGCCGAGGGGCTCCAGGGCGTGACCGTCGTGGAGGTGGTCGCGGGTGAGCCGGACGCATCCCTTCGCTCCGCCGGGGAGACCCCGCGGCGCGGGGGGCTGTCGGTCGTGGTGGGGCCGGGCCGGCTGCGGCTGGAGTCGGGCGCGGGGGTCGCGTACGAGGGCGTGCCCGACACCCTGTCGCTGCCCGCGGCGGAGGCCCTGGCCCGGCAGCTGGCGCCGCTGCGCACGGGCGGCGGGGACGACGACGAGCCGCTGCTGGCGAACCTGGACTTCACCGACCTGCTGAACCTGGGTGACGCGGCCTCGGTCGACGTGTCCCGCACCTGGCGGCCCAGGTCGGCCGGCGAGCGGCTCCGGGTGCCGATCGGGGTGGGCGAGGACGGCGCGCCGGTGATGCTGGACCTGAAGGAGGCCGCGCAGGAGGGCATGGGCCCGCACGGGCTGTGCGTGGGGGCGACCGGTTCGGGCAAGTCGGAGCTGCTGCGCACGCTGGTGCTGGGGCTGGCGGTCACGCACACCTCGGAGACGCTGAACTTCGTCCTCGCGGACTTCAAGGGCGGTGCCACCTTCACGGGCATGGGGCAGATGCCGCACGTCGCGGCCGTGATCACCAACCTGGCGGACGACCTGACGCTGGTCGACCGGATGGGCGACTCGATCCGCGGCGAGCTCCAGCGCCGGCAGGAACTGCTGCGTTCGGCGGGCAACTACGCGAACATCCACGACTACGAGAAGGCCCGCGCGGCGGGTGCCCCGCTGGAGCCGCTGGCCTCCCTGGTGCTGGTCATCGACGAGTTCAGCGAGCTGCTGACCGCGAAGCCCGACTTCATCGACATGTTCATCCAGATCGGCCGGATCGGCCGCTCGCTGGGGGTGCACCTGCTGCTGGCGTCGCAGCGGCTGGAGGAGGGCAAGCTGCGCGGCCTCGACACGTACCTCTCCTACCGGATCGGTCTGCGCACCTTCTCGGCTTCGGAGTCGCGGACGGCGATCGGGGTGCCGGACGCGTACCACCTCCCGTCGGTGCCCGGATCGGGCTACCTGAAGTTCGGCACGGACGAGATGACCCGCTTCAAGGCGGCGTACGTCTCGGGGGTCTACCGCTCGGGCGGGCCGGACCCGGCGGTGGGGCCGTTCCCGGTGGAGCGCCGTCCCGCGCTGTTCACGGCGGCTCCGGTGCCGGTGGTGTACGCGGCCCCGGACCCGGTGGACCCGGCGGAGCGGCCGGCGCGGGAGGACGACGCCCTCGCGGACACGGTGCTCGACGTGATCGTGGGCCGGCTGGAGGGGCGGGGCGTACCGGCGCACCAGGTGTGGCTGCCGCCGCTGGACCGGGCGCCGTCCCTGGAGCAGCTGCTGCCGGCCCTGGCGCCTTCGGCGGAGCGCGGGCTGCACGCGCAGGGGTACACGCGGCCGGGCGGGCTGGTGGTGCCGCTCGGGCTGGTCGACAAGCCCTTCGAGCAGCGGCGCGAGGTGCTCTACCGGGACTTCTCGGGCGCCGCGGGCCACATGATAGTGGTGGGCGGTCCGCAGTCGGGCAAGTCGACGCTGATGCGGACGCTGATCTGCTCGTTCGCGCTGACGCACACCCCGCGCGAGGTGCAGTTCTACGGGCTGGACTTCGGCGGAGGCGCGCTGTCCTCGGTGGCGGAGCTGCCGCACGTGGGCGGGATCGCCTCCCGGCTGGATCCGGAGCGGGTGCGCCGCACGGTCGCGGAGGTGGCGGGGATCCTGGCCCGGCGCGAGGAGTTCTTCCGGGCGCGCGGCATCGACTCCATGGGCACCTACCGGCGCCGGCGCGCGGCGGGGGAGCTGCCCGGCGAGGCGTGGGGCGACGTGTTCCTGATCGTCGACGGCTGGGGCGGCTTCCGCGGCGAGTACGAGGGCCTGGAGGCGGTGGTCACGGACATCGCGGCCCGCGGGCTCGGCTACGGCGTCCACGTGGTCGTGACGGCGGCCCGGTACATGGAGGTGCGGGCGGCGCTCAAGGACCAGATGCCCGGCCGGCTGGAGCTGCGGCTCGGCGACGTGATGGATTCCGAGTTCGACCGGCGGGTGGCGGCCAACGTGCCCGCGGGGATGCCGGGGCGCGGCCAGGTGCCGGAGAAGCTGCACTTCCTGGGGGCGCTGCCGCGGATCGACGGCTCGCACGACGCGGAGACCCTCTCGCGGGGCACCGAGGAGTTCGTGGCGGCGGTGCGCGCGGGCTGGGCGGGCCCCTCCGCTCCCGGGGTGCGGCTGCTGCCGCGGCTGCTGCACGCGGACCGGCTGCCCAAGGGCGGTGAGTTCCCGGAGCGCGGGATCGCGATCGGCATCGACGAGACCGCCCTGGAGCCGGTGTTCGTCGACTTCGAGAGCGACCCCTTCTTCCTGGTGTTCGGCGAGAGCGAGTCGGGCAAGACGAACCTGCTGCGGCTGGTCGCGCAGCAGATCGCCCAGCGCTACCGTCCGGACCAGGCCAAGCTGGTCGTCGGCGACTACCGGCGCGGGCTCCTGGGGGCGCTGCCGGAGGAGTACCTGCTGGAGTACGCGCCGATGGCGAGCTCCCTGCAGATGCACATGGAGGCGCTGGTCGGGGTGTTCTCGCGCAGGCAGCCGCCGGCGGACGTCACCCCGCAGCAGTTGCGGGACCGCAGCTGGTGGACGGGCCCGGACGTGTTCATCGTGATCGACGACTACGACCTGGTCGCCACCAGCCGGGGCAACCCGCTGGCGCAGCTGGTGGAGTTCCTGCCGTTCGCCCGGGACACCGGGGTCCGGTTCGTGATCGCGCGCAGTTCGGCGGGTGCCTCGCGCGCGATGTACGAGCCCTTCATGCAGCGGATCAAGGAGCTGGGGGCGCAGGGCGTGGTCCTGTCGGGCGACCCCTCGGAGGGAGAGCTGCTCGGCAGTGTCCGTTCCCGCCCGATGCCCCCGGGCCGCGGCTACTGCGTAGCGCGCCGGCGCGGTACCTCGCTGGTCCAGCTGGGCCGGATGCCGCGGCTGTAGGGCCTGTCGTCGAAGTAGCGCCGGTCAGGCCCGCGGCGGCCGGTGCCGTGCATCGCAAGGCGGAGGGGCGCCCGAGTACTGGACGTACTCGGGTGCCCCGACAACGCGGCGAGGTGCGGTGCCGGGCGTCGCGGGCCAGGCGGGACTTTGACGACAGGGCCTCGGGCCCGGCCCGCGGCGGCTCCCGGTGATCGGGCGGAAACGGCTCCCCACGGGGCCGCGTTGCGCCGATAATCGGCAGCGAAGACCGAGCAGCACCGCACGACCGACGGGAAGGGCCGCACATGGGCACCCAGCAGGAGAAGGACGAGCTGTACGCGCTCGACATCAGCGACGTCGAGTGGCAGGGGCCTCCCGGGACCAGCCCGGACGAGGAGCGGGTGGAGATCGCCAAGCTGCCCGAGGGGGCGGTGGCGATGCGGTCGTCGCTGGACCGTGAGACGGTGCTGCGCTACACGGCGGCCGAGTGGGAGGCCTTCGTGCTCGGAGCCCGGGACGGGGAGTTCGACCTCACCTGAGGCCCGCCGGGTACGGCGAAGGGGGCGCGGCCCGTGCGGGGCGTGCCCCCTCGGCGTGCCGGTCGGGCTCAGAAGGCCTCGGTGAACAGGCGCGAGGCCTTCACGTCGGTGACGCGGTAGTCGCCCTTGCCGCGCTCGATGAGCTGGGCGACGGACTCCAGCTGCTTCTGCATGTGGTCGGCGCGGGCATGGTACTTCTTCTGGAGGTCGAGGTACGCGACGTGCGCCTCGCCGTCCCAGGTGTCGGTGACGACCTTCACGGCCGACTCCATCTCCTCCAGGTCCTTGAGGATGTTCCTGGAGACGACGCGGATGCGGTCCGCCATCTGCTGGACGCTCTCGTACCGTACCCGGGTGTGGCCGTCCTCGTTGCCTGCCATGTCCTTCTCCTTCGGGCTCTTGGGGTGCGCGGGGGCGGGCGGGCGTCAGATGCTGTCGAGGCCCGAGCGGCCGCCGGTCCCGGCGCCGGCGTTGACGGTGTTGAACGTGGCGCGGACGTCCTCGTCCTGTGCGTTGGTCAGGTTCTTCGTCTGCGCGACGGCGTCGTGCAGGACGGTGAGCAGCCGGCGGATCTCGTCGTGGTCGAGGTTGAGGTCCGACTGGGCCTTCCGGAAGCCGCCCGCGCCGACACCGGTCCAGCCCGCGTGCGCGGTGGCGAGGATGTCGGCCAGCTCACGGGCCTGCCTGGTCACGGCGTTGGCCGTCTCGGAGATCTTGTTGGCCGCCTTGACGACCGGATCGTCCGCGAGTCCGAAATTGTTCGTCATCCGAAGCTCCTCACATGTCCATTCCCCGGCAGAACCGGCGGATTGCGTGGCGGAGCGGATGCCGGGGGCGCCAATTCGCGCCAGTGACACCGGACTTCCCCCTCCGCTTCACACGGATCCCCGATCACAGTCGTGAAGCCTGGCGTCACTCTAGTCAGTTCGGTTGGCCCGCCCCGCACCGATGGTCCGTCTCCGCGGCCGGTCCGTGGCCGTTCACTGCAAACGGCTCCGGCGGCCGCGGCGGGCGTCCCGTACGACGGTCGCGGTCCCGGCGGTGGCGGCGATGAGCACCCCCGCGGCCCCCAGGGCGTACGTACCGATCCGCTCCTCGCGTTCCTGCGGGGTCTCCGACGTCGCGAGGGCCGCCGCGCGGGGTGCGGCCGCCGGGGGCGGGCCGGGGTCCGGGACGGGGGGCCCGGGGGTCCCCTGGTCCTGGGTGACGGCCCGCACGGGGTCCACCACCCCCCATCCGACGTAGTCGTCACGGCCGTTGACGGAGCGTTCGGCGGTGTTCTGGATCTGCCAGACCACCTCCTGCGGGGTCCACCGCGGGTGCTCGGCGCGCAGCAGGGCGGCGACCCCGGCGACGTAGGGAGCGGAGAAGCTGGTGCCGTGGTCGACGCACTGGCCGAAGCCGGGGACGGTGGAGACCACGTCGACGCCGGGGGCGGCGACCCCGATGAAGTCGCCGGGCTGGGAGAACGCGGCCCGTTCGTTGTTGCGGTCGGAGGAGGCCACGGCGAGGACTCCGGGGAAGGCCGCCGGGTAGGTCCTGCGCTTCTGCCCGTTCAGACCGTCGTTGCCCGCGGACGCGATGACCACGGCCTTGGCGGCGAGGGCCCGCTGGACGGCCTTGCCCAGTTCGGAGTCGGCGGTCAGCGCGGCGTCGGTGTCCTGGGAGATGTTGATGACGTGGGCGCCCTTGGCGACGGCGTGGTCGACGGCCTGCGCCAGGGTGGCCGCGTTGCCGTTGCCCTGGCCGTCGTTCTGCCGGATGGGGATGACGGTGGCCTCGGGGGCGAGGCCGACGAAACCGGTGCCCTGCTGGGGGCGGGCCGCGATCAGCCCGGCCACCTTGGTCCCGTGCCCGACGGTGTCGTTCGTTCCGTCGCCGCCCTTGGTGTCCACGAAGTCGCGGCCCGCGCCGGTGTCGAGGGCGCCGGACAGCTGCGGGTTGGCGCGGTCCACGCCGGTGTCGATGACCGCGACCCGTACCCCTTCGCCCTTGGTACGGGCCCACAGGGCGTCCAGCATGACCCGCTGGAGGGCCCAGGGCCGGTCGGCGATCTGCTTCTTCATCGGGAAGGCGCACTCGCCCGCGCCGTCCAGGGCGAGGGCGTACGGGGACCTCTGCGCGGACTCCGCGGTGCCGAGGGCGACCAGGGCGAGGGCGGCCGCCACGGCGGCGCGGGAGGGCTGCGGCATGGCGGGAGCCCTCACGAACCCTGCGGCTGGCGGGCCGAGTTGGTGTCCAGGCGCGGTCCCTTGGAGAGGAACTCCGACCAGGCGATCGGCACCATGGCGGGCACGATCCCGCCGTAGCCGAGCCGGACCTGGGCCTGGCTGGGCTCGGGCCGGCCGTCGCCGGTGCCGCCCTGTGCCCGCGCGGCCGGCGCCCCGATCCCCGACTGCTCGGCGTCGCTGTCCCCGTTGGCCTGGACGGCGTACCGCAGGCCGGTGTCGGTGACCAGGAACATGGCCCCTCCGGCGGTGGTCTGGCGGCCGTGGACCTGGGTGTAGAGCAGGCCCGTGCCGGGGGTGACGTACGAGCTGGTGCCGCTGGCGGTGATGTCGACGGGGAAGCCGGTGCCGGCCCAGGTGCTCAGCGTCTGGTTGCCCCGGCCGTCGACGGAGCGCAGGACGTTGCACACGGTGTCGCGCCGCTCACCGGCCTGGGCTGCGCCGGGGGTGTCCGCGACCCGGTTGACCTGGGTGCCGCGGCGTCGGGGCCACTTGGCGTCGGTCTCGAAGGGGGGGCGCGTCCGGGTTCAGGTACCGCAGGTCGGTCTCGCGGGCCTTGCCGTGCATGCCGAGGCCGCCGGTCGCGGGCGAGGAGATCACCAGCCAGGCCACGAACTCCGAGACCGGGGCGATGCGGTCGGGCAGCACCACGTAGTACTGGGTGCCGGAGCCGGTCTGCGCGGTCAGCACCATGCCGACCCTGCCGGTGCCGCCGCCCGGCCCCGGGGCGGCGGAGTTCGCTCCGGGGGTGCCGGGGAGCTGCGGGAAGGCCAGGTCGTCACCGGGGTCGAGGGTGGCCAGCCACTCCTCGGTCACCGGCTGCGGGGTGGCGCCGGTGCCGACCAGGGCCGTCGTGAGGGTCGCGGAATCCGGCCGCCCCTCGGGGAACTTGTACTTCCGGCCGGCCGAGTCGACGAGGTAGCGCTCCTTGGCCCCACCGGTGCTCTGGACGTACAGCACCTGGGTGTCGGCGGTGCGGTCCGCGCCGTCCATCAGGCCCGCCTCGCGGTCGGCGAGGACGAAGGCCGCGGTCTGTACGCCGCGGTCGTTGCCGCCGGGCCGCTGGCACACGGCCCAGCGCTTGGGCCTGGCCGCGTCCGCCCCGGCGGGCAGCCGGTCGGGGGCGTAGGGGATGCCGATGACGGGCCCGCGCGGAGGCTTGCCCGCGTCCAGCACCTTGTCGTCGACGTGGACGACCTTGAACCTGCGCGGGTCCAGCAGCAGGCGCGCCGAGGCCAGGTTCAGCACGGGGTGCAGCCGGGGCTGGTCCTTGCCGTTGACCCTGGTGGTCAGCACCACGTACCGGGTCGTCGACTGCTTGCCGACGACGACCACGGCCCCGGGCTCGTTCCACCCCTCGGGGGCCTGCGGTCTGAACATGCCCCAGGCACCGAAGCCCGCGACCAGGAGCGCACCGGTCACCACTCCGGGCAGGACCGCGCGCAGCGGGCGGGGGGCGCCCTCCTCGGTACCCGTGGCGGAGGGCTGGAGGAACGCGGCCACGGTGCGCCGCTTCGCAAAGGTGTACGCGTTGAGCTCATCACGCCGTGATGCCATGACCGCCTGCTTCTCCCCCGCACGGCCCGGCCGGTGGGGCCGCTCGCCGCGCCGTGGTTGTCGGACCGGGGACCTACTATGCCTCTTGACGGAGGGTCGGCAGGTGCCGGTGAGCCGGCTGTCTCTCCGGACCGGGTATTCAGGGCGGTTGGGGTGGACGAGGGGAATCCGGTGCCGGGCGGCCGCGCCCGCGCGGCACCGGACTCCTGGGCTCCGCCCGCGAGTCAGGGGAGGTGCAATCCGTGAGGTCCACCGCGACGGCGCCGCCGGCGGCTGCGGCCGCACCCGCCCGCGGCGGGGTCACGCCGCAGCCGCGGTCGGGCCCGGGCCGCTTCGGTCCGTTCCGACTGCAACAGCTCGTACTCCTCCAGCTGGCGGCCGCCGTGCTGCTCGTGGCCCGGGCGGTCGAACCGCTGCTGCTGGTGCCCGCCGGCGTCCTGGCGGTGGTCCTGGCCCTGCTCGCCCTCGTACGCCGCCGCCGGCGCTCCCTGCCCGAATGGATCGGCGGCGCCCTCGCGCTGCGCGCCAGGCGGCGCAGGGCCGCCTCCTTCACCGTGCCCGTGGGCACCGAGCCGGGGCTGGCGCCGCTCGTTGAGGCCGATCCGGCACTGCGGACCACGGCCTTCGCGGACCGTGACCGGCGTCCGGTCGGGCTGGTCGGCGACGGGACCTTCCTGACGGCCGTGGTCCAGGTGGACACGGACGCCACCGCGCTGCGGCCCGACCGCACGGAGCGGCCGCTGCCGCTGTCCCTGGTCCGGGACGTCCTCGAGGTGGACGGCATCCGGCTGGAGTCGGCGCAGCTGGTCCAGCACACCCAGCCCGCCCCGGCCCCGCACCTGCCTCCCAGGTCGCTGGCGACGCTCAACTACGCGCCCCTGCAAGCCCGTACGGGCGCCCCGGCGGTGCGGCTGACGTGGATCGCGCTCAAGCTCGACCCCGAGCTGTGCCCGGAGGCCGTCGCCGCGCGCGGCGGTGGGCTCGCGGGCGCGCAGCGCTGTGTGGTGCGGGCTGCCGACCAGCTGGCCGGCCGGCTGACCGGGGCCGGCTTCCGGGCGACCGTGCTGACGGAGCAGGAGCTGACGGGCGCGCTGGCGACCTCCTCCTGCGCGAGCCCGATGGCGATCACCCAGGCGGGGCGTTCGGCGAGCACCGGCCGGCGCACGGAGGAGACCCCGCGGACCTGGCGCTGCGACGACCGGCGCCACACCACCTACTGGATAGGCCGCTGGCCGCAGCTGGGCGGGGCCGGGGCCGGGCTCCCCCAGTTCGTGGCGCTGCTCACCTCGCTGCCGGCCCTGGCGACCAACTTCAGCCTGACGCTGGCCCCGGCCGGGCGGCGGGACGTGACGCTGACCGGGCACGTACGGATCACCGGACGCAGCGACGAGGAACTGGTCGCTGCCCGGCGGGAACTGGAGCGGACCGCGCGGGGCGTGCGGACCGGGCTGGTGCGGCTCGACCGGGAACAGGTGCCGGGGCTGCTGGCCTCGCTGCCGCTGGGAGGAGCGCGATGAGCGGCACGGTACGCGCCGGGGTGCGGGGCGGTTTCGGGCTGATCGGCCCCCGCCGGGAGCGGCACGTGGTCCCCGCGGCGGACCTGGACGCGCTGGCGCTGCCCGTCGGGGACGACGGGGTCGTCATCGGCGTGGACGCCGCGGGACGGCCGGCGGTGCTCGGCGTGAACCGGCCCACGCCGTACGAGGTCACGCTGATCGGCGGGCTGTGGACCGCCCAGGTACTGGCCCTGCGCACGGCCGCGACCGGGGCCCGGGTCGCGGTGGAGACCGGGCGCGCGTCCGTGTGGTCGGCGCTGGCCCGGGCGGCCGGCGGCGGGCAGCAGTGCGTGACCCTGCACGACGTGGGCCGGGTCCCGCCGCAGGGCGCCTCGGCGGGGAGCCCGGTGCTGGTGGTCCGGGACTGCGGGATGCGGCCGCCGAGGGGACGGGTGGCGGCGGGGCCCTGGCAGTCGGTGCTGACGCTGCTGCCGTACCTGAGCCCGGCCGCGCCGCGGTTGCTGCGGAACGCGTCACTGGCCGGGGTGCAGCGGGTGTCGCCGGACGAGGCGGCGCGGATCGGGGTGCTGATGCGGCTGCCGGGGACGGCGGTGGAGTCGCTGCCCACCCTGGGGGACGGGGTGACGCTGTGGTGCACGCCGCGGGACCGGAAGTTCGTGATGACGCAGGGTACGGAAGCGGAGACCGGGCTGCTCGGTGCGGCGCGGCGCATCGACTGACGCGGTGCGTGATGACGGTTGCCCCGGGCCCGAGCGGCCTGTAGGCAGGAGTACGGGGGCGCGACCTCGGGGGCTTTCGGGCGCGGGGCGCGATTAGGCTGGGCGCGGGCGCGGCGTCGAGGTGGGCGCCGACCGGTGTTCGACAGACCAGGAGGACCAGTGAGCGGCGATCGGAACGAGAGGCGCGGCGGGACGTGGGACGTCCCGACGGACGATCAGTCCGACGCGGAGCCCGAAGTGACGGGCGAGTTCACCATCGACTACACCCCGCCGGCCTGGTACACCCAGGGCGCACCCGCGCCGGTGGCGGGGCTGCCCGGGCTGCCCGAGGGCAGCGGTTTCGAACCCCACCGCCCGGCGGACGTGGTCTCGGCGCCGACGATGCGGATCGCGCCGGCGTCGCAGCGCCCGGCCGACGCCGGTGCGCCGTCGGTGCCTTCGGTGCCGTCCGCGTCGCAGCCGTCGGCCGCGTCGCCCGACCCGTTGGCCGCCTTCCCGGCGCAGGGCGGGGCCCCGTCGGGGGCGCCCGCGTTCCCCGCGCAGGAGACCCCGAACCAGGGACCCGCGTTCTCCGCGCAGGGGGCCGGGGCCCCGGGCCCGCATGCCGGGGCGGCGGGGCAGGCGGCCGGGGCCCCGGCGGCGGGACTTCCCGACGCGGCTCCGGCTCCGTTCCCCACCCCGGCCGGGACCTCTGCGGCGGGCCCGGCCGGCGCGCCGGATCCGGCGGCCCTCGCCGCCGCGGGCGAAGCGGCACCCGCGGAGCCGTCCGCCGCCCGGCGGGACACGGGCGCCGCCGAGGCGCCCCGGGGACCGGCGCCGCTGCCCGCGCTGCCCGCGGACACCCCGGCGGGCTTCCAGGCGGAGCCCCCGGCGCCGTTCGCGGTGCCCACCGTGGCCCCCATCGCCGTGCCGGCTCCGTTCGCCGAGGACGAGCCCCCGGCCGCGGACACGGCGGCGCCCGCGCTGCCCGAAGCCCCGGCGGGGCCGGCCGCACCGGCCGCCGCGTCCGGCCCGGCCGGCCCGGACGGGGCCGCGGCCCGGGTGGAGGCGGCGCCCGCCTCCGCGCCCGCTCCGGTGGACGCCGTACCCCCGGTGTTCGCGGCGGCCGCCGGGGAAGCGGCGCCCGCGCCCGTGCGGACGCCCACCCCGGCCGAGGGAACTCCGGTCCCCGGGCCCGCGGATACTCCGTTCGGGGGACCCGGCGCCGAACTGCCGCCGCTGCCGCCCACGTTCGCCTCCTCGGACGCGCCCCAGGGCTACGGCTTCCCGCCCTCCGCCCCGGAACAGCGGCCCCAGCAGCCCCGGACACAGCCCGAGGCGCCCCAGGGCTACGGCTTCCCGCCCGCCGCCCCCGAAGCCCAGCCGCAGCCGCAGGCACCGACACCGCAGCCCCCGCAGGGCTACGGTTTCCCGCCCCTCCCGCCGCAGCAGCAGGCTCCGCAGCCCCCGCAGGGGTACGGCTTCCCGCAGCAGCCGCAGCAGCCCCAGCAGCCCCAGGCGCAGTGGCAGCAGGGTCCGTACCAGCAGCAGCCCCACCCCGGCCAGGGCCCCGGCGCTCCGCTCGGCTACACCGCCGCCGTGGAGCTGTCCTCCGACCGCCTGCTCCGGGCCAAGCAGAAGCCCAAGCCCACCCGCTCCGGCTTCCGCTTCGGCGGCAAGGCGGCCGAGGCCGACCGCCAGCGCAAGCTGGAGCTGATCCGGACGCCGGTGATGTCCTGCTACCGCATCGCCGTCATCAGCCTCAAGGGCGGCGTCGGCAAGACCACGACGACCACCGCCCTCGGCGCCACCCTCGCGACCGAGCGCCAGGACAAGATCCTGGCCATCGACGCGAACCCGGACGCCGGCACCCTCGGCCGCCGTGTCCGCCGCGAGACCGGCGCGACGATCCGCGACCTGGTCCAGGCGATCCCGTACCTCAACTCGTACATGGACATCCGGCGGTTCACCTCGCAGGCCCCCTCGGGCCTGGAGATCATCGCCAACGACGTGGACCCGGCGGTCTCGACGACCTTCAACGACGAGGACTACCGCCGCGTCATAGACACACTGGGCCGCCAGTACCCGATCATCCTGACCGACTCCGGCACCGGACTGCTCTACTCCGCCATGCGCGGCGTCCTGGACCTGGCCGATCAGCTGATCATCATCTCCACGCCGTCCGTGGACGGCGCGAGCAGCGCGAGCACCACGCTCGACTGGCTCTCGGCCCACGGGTACGCCGACCTCGTCTCGCGTTCGATCACCGTCATCTCCGGGGTCCGCGAGACCGCCAAGATGATCAAGGTCGAGGACATCGTCCAGCACTTCGAGACCCGCTGCCGCGGCGTCGTCGTGGTGCCGTTCGACGAGCACCTCGCGGCCGGCGCCGAGGTGGACCTCGACCTGATGCGGCCCAAGACGCGGGAGGCGTACTTCAACCTGTCCGCCCTGGTCGCGGAGGACTTCGTACGAGCCCAGCAGCAGGCCGCGCAGGCCCACTGGGGCGCACCCCACGGCCACCAGCCGGTGCCGCAACCCCAGCAGCAGTCGCCCCAGGCACAGCCGCAGGGCCCGTACCAGCAGCCCCAGGGCCAGCCGCCGTACGGCCAGCAGCCCTACCCGCAGCCCGGCCAGCCCTGGCAGCAGCCCCCGGCCGGGCAGCAGCCGCCGGCCGCCCAGCCGCCGCAGTACCCCGGTCAGCCCCCGCGCGACCCGCGCCTCGGGTAGCGGATCCGGACACACGGAAGGGCCCCTGCCGTCCCGAGGACGGCAGGGGCCCTTCGCAATGGGCCAGGAGCGCCGTCAGCGCCGCGCGGCGTCGAAGGTGTCCGTCAGGACCCGCGCCCGCTTCACGTCGTCCGCGATGGCCTCGAGCAGCCCGTCGAGCGACTCGAACTTCGCCATCCCCCGCACGTAGGACAGGAAGTCGACGGACACCTGCTTGCCGTACAGGTCCAGCCCGACACGGTCGATCGCGTACGCCTCCACGGTCCGCTCGGTGGCGTCGAACTGCACGTTCGTACCGACCGAGATCGCCGCGGGCATCCGCTCGCCGTCGGCCGTCAGCCAGCCCGCGTACACCCCGTCCGCCGGGATCGCGGTGTGCGGCTGCGTCTCCACGTTGGCCGTCGGGTAGCCGAGCTCGCGCCCGCGCTGCGCGCCGCGCACCACGATGCCCTCGACCCGGTGCGGGCGGCCCAGGATCTCGGCGGCGCCCTCCATGTCCCCCTCGGCGACGAGCCTGCGGGCCAGGGTGGAGGAGAACGGCACGCCGCCGCCCGCCTCGCCGCGCTCGACCAGGTCCACGACCTCGACCTCGTAGTCGTAGGTGGAGCCCAGCTCGCTCAGGAAGTCGACGTTCCCGGCGGCCCGGTGGCCGAAGCGGAAGTTGGGGCCCTCGATCACGGCGCGCGCGTGCAGCTTGTCGACCAGCACCTTCACGATGAAGTCGGCCGGGGACAGCTGCGAGAACTCCGCCGTGAACGGCAGGATCAGCAGCGCGTCGACACCGAGACCGGCCATCAGTTCGGCCCGCCGGTCGTACGGGGCCAGGATCGGCGGGTGGCTGCCGGGGCGCACGACCTCGCTCGGGTGCGGGCTGAAGGTGACGACGACCGCCGGGAGGCCCAGCTCGTGGGCCTTCGCCACGGCGCGTCCGATGATCAGCTGGTGTCCCCGGTGCACACCGTCGTAGGAGCCGATGGTGACGACGCTGCGTCCCCAGTCCTGGGGGATGTCCTCCAAGCCACGCCAGCGCTGCACTGTGACCGCTCCTCGCCCGAACCCGTGTAGTCCCTGTACCGAATTGCCGATTGCAGGTCTAAGACTGCCATGCCGTCGGCCGGTGCCCCGCATCGGCTCTGGCCGGAATCCCTCCCCGCCTCACGTAATGTCCGGCGCGGCCCTACGAAGAGTCTCCACCGTACGCCGGGCGCCCGGCCCGAGCAGCGCCGCCGCCTCCGTCGCGGCCTCGGTGAGCCAGCGGGACACCAGCCCCCCGAACACCGGATCGGCCCGGGCCAGCTCCACGGTGCGGTGCTCGAAGACCGCCGGCCCGCCCGGTGCCCGCAGCAGCTGCCGGCCGGTGCGCCGCAGCAGCTCGCGGGTACGGAGCTCCGGGCGCCGGCGGCTCCCGGCGGCGAGCCCCGCCAGGAAGGCGCCGAGCACCTGCGGATCGGTCTCCTCGCGCAGCAGGACGTCGGCCAGCTCGGCCCGCAGCGGGTACGAGGACTGCGCCCCGGGTGCGGCCAGTACGCCGGCCAGCGCGGCCCGCACCGGCTGCGGGCCGGCCCGCAGCAGGCCGAGGACCAGGGGCCGCAGCACCGGGCCGGCCGCCGGGCCCTGGTCCAGACGCCGGTCCACGAAGGCGGCGGCGTGCGGGGCGTCCTCGGGATGGCGGGCGAGGTGGTCCCGTACGAGGTCGCCCGCGCGGCGGGCCAGGCCCGGAGTGGTGAGCGCGGCCAGGGCGCGGACCACCTCCCCGTCGGCCCGGGCCCGCAGCGCGGCGAACACCGCGTCCTGGTCGGGCAGTACGGGCAGTGCCGCGACCAGTGCCGAAGCCGGCAGCCGGGGACCGCCTGCGGGGTCGCGGAAGCAGGCGAGGGCGTCGGGCAGGCAGCGGGCCCGCGCCTGGGGGTCGCGGAGCAGGATCGCGAGGGCGCCGCCCCGGAGGCCGGTGTCGCCGGGGCGGTCGAGGAGCGCCTCGGCGGCGCGGCGCAGCAGCTCCCGGTCGGCGGGGGTGCGGACGTGCGGGGCGGTGGCGGGTCCGTACGCGGCGGCGGCCACCCGCCGTTCGGGCCGCTCTTCCTGCGCCCAGCGGGCGACGGCCCGGCACAGGGCGGACGGCTCGTCCTCCGCGAGGACCGCGAGGAGTTCGTCGGCCCGCGGGTGCGCGGCGCCGACCAGGGCCTCGGTGAGGTCGTCCACCGCGAGGCGGCGGTGGGTGTGCAGCAGGGCCTGCGCCGCGGTGGCGACGGTGGCCCCGGGCCGGCCGCGCAGCCGGCGCTCGTCGGTGAACCAGGCGCAGACCAGGGGCTGGACGAGCCGCGGGGCGCGGGTCAGGCGGCGGGCGGCGGCCTCGAGGTAGTGGTGGTCGGAGGGCAGCAGGCGGCGCAGCAGGTCGAGGCGGTCGGACTCGGGCAGCCGGAGCCTGTTCCAGAACCAGCCGCCGAACTCGCCGGAGCCGGCCCGCGCCACGTGCTCGGCGAGGGCGTGCAGGACGGGCAGGTGCGCGGTGGCGTCGGCGGCGCCGAGCAGGGTGCCGCGCAGCAGCCGGGAAGCCCACCAGACCCGGTCGGGGTGGACGGGGTCCGGGGACCCGGCGGCGCGTTGTTCGGCGAAGGCGTTCAGGGCGCCCACCAGGGCGTCGAGGCTGCCGCGGGCCTCGGCGGGCGGGAGCCTGCGCAGGGCTTCCAGCACGGGTCCGATGCGGTGCCGGGGTACGGGCGGCCCCGCCGCGGCCGGGCCGTGGTGCACGAGGTGGTCCAGGGCGCTCGGGACGTCGAGGTGCGCGGACTGGAGCCAGTCGGACAGCTCCTCGTGGGCGAAGCGGTAGCCGGGGCCCGCCGGGACCAGCAGCCCCTCGGCGAGGACGGCGGAGGCCCAGCCGGTGCGCCAGGGGAACAGCTCCTCGAAGGCGGCCCGGTCCAGCTGGCCCTGCCCGGGGCCGAGGCACCGGCGGGCGGCCTCGTGCACCCGCCCCGCCACCCGGGCGGCCAGCCGCCGCACCCCGGGGCCGTGCACCCCGGGACCGCGCCCCGCGCCGGCCGCCGCCGCCGCGATCCGGACGGCGACGCGCAGGGCCACCAGGTCCAGGTGCGCCGAGAAGACCTCGTCGCGGCCCGGGCGGCCCGCCGTGACCTCGGCGGCGCGGATCCCCGCGAGCAGGCGCAGGGTGAGCGGATGCCCGGCGTCGGCCTCCCGCACCGCGTCGTCCGGGATCCCCAGCCGGGCGCGGGCCGTGCGCGCCTCCTCGGGGGTCAGGTCGCCGACGGGCAGCGCGGGCGGCAGCCGCCGGACGGCGCCGGCCGGGGTGTGCAGCAGCTCCGGCGGGTAGAGGCCGCCGGCCCGCTCCCAGTACTCGGGCCGGGCCGCGACCACCAGCCGGGCCCCGGTGCGGCGCAGCCAGTCGGCGGTGGCGGCGGTCCACGGCTCCAGGCGGTGTGCGAGCCCGGGCGGCATTTCCTCGGGGGTGTCCAGCACCACCAGCAGGGCCCGTCCGGCGGCAGCCGCGAGCCGGGCGACGCGCTCGGCGGTGCCCCCGGGGGGCGCGCCCGGCGGCGGGGCGAAGCCGGCCGGGGTCCCGGGGAAGGCGAAGCCGGAGGGCGCGCTGCCGGACGGCGCGGGTGCCGGCCCGGCCGGTCGCGGTCCGGCGGCCGCGGCGGAGACGATGCGGCCGGCCGCCGCCAGCGCCCGGGCCGCGGCGTCGGCCAGCGAGCCGTCGCCGTCGCGCAGGTCGGCTCCGCGCAGCCACAGCGTCGGCGCGGGGCGGGGGCCGCGGGCCCGGTCGGCGGCCAGGGCGGCGAGGGCGGTGGTGCGGCCGGTGCCTGGCATCCCGACCAGGCCGAGTACGGGGGCCTCCGCGGACGTGAAGGCGGCCAGTGCGGCGGCGATCCGGGGGCGGGGCACGGGGTCGGGTGCGGGTTCGGCGGCGCCGGCCGGGGGGTGCGCCGTGCCGAGGGTGGTGGCGGTCAGCTCCAGGGCGCCGGCCAGGTTGAGGTCGTCGCCGTAGCCCGGCACGGTGGCGGAGTTGCGCTCCAGCAGCGCCGCGAGGGGGCTCCGGGGGGCGGCCGCGGCGGCCGCGCGCAGGGGGACGGCGAAGCTCCCGGAGCGGTGCTCCGCTCGGAGAGCGGTGCCGAGTACCGCGAGCACCGCTCCGGTCGCCGCGTCGAGGACCGGCCCCCCGCGGACCTCGCCGCCGAGCCGCAGGGCGTCCCGGCCGGCCGTTCCGATGGCCAGCTCGACGGTGGCGGGGAGCAGGCGGGAGCCGTCCGCCGAGGTGTAGGTGACCTCCGCGCCGGCCCCGAGTACCCGCGCCTGGCGCCAGCCCCGCGCGGGGAGGCGTACGTACGTCCCCGGAGTGATCGCCTCGCGCATCGCCACGGGCAGCGGCCGCACGCCCAGTCCGTCGCTGCGTACGAGGGCCAGCCCGAGCTCCGGCAGGGCGGTCACGTCATCGGCCCCGGCCACCCAGGTCCGCTCCCCGGCGCCGGACGCGCGCAGCACCACCCGTGCCAGTCCGTCGACGGCCTCGTGGCTGGTGATCACCGTGCCGCGGTCGTCGGCCACGAAGCCGGTGCCCCGCGGCCGTCCGGCCGGGTCCCGGACCGTCACGAGTTCCGCGGCGCCCGCGCAGGCGCCGGAGCGGGCACCCCGCGTACCGCCTGTGACCTCGTCCCTCATCGCCGCACCACTCTCCCGCCGCGGGACCCGTGTTCACGACGGTAGGCAAGTGAAGATCAGCGCCGAAAGGACGCCGGAGGAAAGCGCCCCCGTACGCTCCCCGCCTTCACTCCGAGCGCCTGCTCGAAGGGGTGAATCCGGGGCCGCGGGTGGATAGAGACCTACCCGAGGGGGGTCGGGGGGGGGGGGGGGGGGGGGGGGGGGGGGGGGGGGGGGGGGGGGGGGGGGGGGGGGGGGGGGGGTGGGGGGGGGGAGGGGGGGGGGGGAGGAGGGGGGGGGGGGGGGGGGCGCGCGCGCATCCCGCGGGGG
>NZ_JBVHWK010000013.1:30782-49776 GCF_055569445.1 Streptomyces sp. NPDC029122
CCCCGCCTTCCCCCCGGCCCCCGTCTAGGGGGGGGGAATTTGGGGCCGCGGGTGGAGAGAGACCTCCCCGGGGGGGGGGGGGGGGCGGGCACCCCCCCCCGCCCCCCCCCCCCCCCCCACGTCAGGCCCGCCGCTCCACGCCGGGCGGAGCGGACGTCAGACGAAGACCGCGAGGGACTTCGCCTTGCCGCCCTTGCTCTCCACGAGCCCGAGGAGCTTGCCCTCCGGCCCGTACACGGCGACGGTCCGGCCGTCCTGGTACGCGTCCGGCATCTCGATCCGCACGCCATTGGCGAGCAGCGAGGCCCGCCGGGCGTCCAGGTCCCAGCGCGCGAACGCGGCGGCGGCCGCCTCGCCGATCGGCATGACGGTCAGCTCCTCCTGGAGCTGGTCCAGCGTGCGCGCCCGGTCGAGCTTGTACGGGCCCACCCGCGTGCGCCGCAGCGCCGTGAGGTGGCCGCCCACGCCCAGGTCGGCGCCCAGGTCGCGGGCGAGGGCGCGGATGTACGTACCGCTGGAGCAGACGACGGAGACGACGAGGTCGACGACCTTGGTGCCGTCCTCGGCCTCGCCCTCGCGCATGTCGTACACCTGGAACGACGAGATGGTCACCGGCCGGGCCGGGATCTCGAAGTCCTCGCCGTCACGGGCGCGCTTGTAGGAGCGCACGCCCTTGATCTTGATGGCGCTGACCTTGGACGGGACCTGCATGATGTCGCCGGTCAGCTTGGCGATGCCGGCGTCCACGGCCTCGCGGGTCACCCCGGAGGCGTCGGCGGACGAGATGATCTCGCCCTCGGCGTCGTCCGTGAGGGTGTTCTGCCCGAGCCGGATGGTGCCGAGGTACTCCTTCTCGGTCAGCGCGAGGTGGCCGAGGAGCTTGGTGGCCTTCTCGACGCCGAGGACGAGGACGCCCGTCGCCATCGGGTCGAGGGTGCCGGCGTGGCCGACGCGTCGGGTCTTGGCGATCCCGCGCATCTTGGCGACCACGTCGTGCGAAGTGAAGCCGGACGGCTTGTCGACGATGACAAGGCCGTCCGGAGTCTTCCCTGCGTTGGTGCTCATTCCGCGGCTGCGTCCTCGTCGTCCTCGTCGCCCGGCTTCTTGTACGGGTCGGCGTCGCCGGCGTACTTCGCGCCGGAGGACACCTCGCGCACCTGGGCGTCGGAGGCCCGCGCCTTGTCGAGGAGGTCCTCGATGGTCTTGGCGTTCTCCGGGAGGGCGTCCGCGACGAAGGTCAGGGTGGGCGTGAACTTGGTTCCCGCCGCCCGGCCGACCGCGGAGCGCAGTACGCCCTTGGCGCTCTCCAGGCCCGCTGCCGCGCTGGCCCGGTCCTCGTCGTCGCCGTAGACCGTGTAGAAGACCGTGGCCTCCCGCAGATCGCCGGTGACCCGGGTGTCCGTGATGGTCACGTGCGTACCGAGGCGGGGGTCCTTGACTCCGCGCTGCAGCTTCTCGGCCACCACCTCCCGGATGAGGTCCGCCAGCTTCTTCGCCCGCGCATTGTCGGCCACTGGTCCGTCTCCTTCTTTGTTGCAGACAAGCAATCAGTCTTCATCACCGTGGTACCGCCGTCTCACGGACAGCAGCTCCACTTCCGGACGCGCCGCGACCAGCCGCTCACAGCGGTCGAGCACGTCCGATACGAACGCCGCGTCCCCGCTCACCAGGGCGACCCCCAGACGGGCCCTGCGGTGCAGGTCCTGGTCTCCCACCTCGGCCGCGCTCACGGCGAACTTGCGCTGGAGCTCGGCGACGATGGGCCGGACGACGGAGCGTTTCTCCTTCAGCGAATGGACATCGCCGAGGAGCAGATCGAAGGACAGAGTCCCCACGTACATGCAGTTCCGGATATCCCGCCGGTGCGGGTTCGGTGGCCTGCCGGCCGACGCTCGGCAGGGTCACCAGAACCGTACACGCAACGGCCGGGGCCGATCGACGGATATTCCGCCGACCGGCCCCGGGGTTACGACACGGTGCGATGTGCCTCCCGCTTACGCGCGGGGCTTCTCGCGCATCTCGTACGTCGCGATGACGTCGTCGATCTTGATGTCGTTGAAGGAACCGAGGTTGATACCGCCCTCGAAGCCTTCGCGGATCTCGGTGACGTCGTCCTTGAAGCGGCGCAGACCGGAGATGGTGAGGTTCTCGGCGATGACCTTGCCATCGCGCAGGAGCCGCGCCTTGGTGTTGCGCTTGACCTCGCCCGAGCGGACCAGGACACCGGCGATGTTGCCCAGCTTGGACGAGCGGAAGATCTCGCGGATCTCCGCCGTACCGAGCTCGACCTCTTCGTACTCCGGCTTGAGCAGACCCTTGAGGGCCGCCTCGATCTCCTCGATGGCCTGGTAGATCACCGAGTAGTAGCGGACGTCGACGCCCTCGCGGTCCGCCATCTGCGCGGCACGGCCGGCCGCACGGACGTTGTAACCGATGACGATGGCGTCGGAGCCCATCGCCAGCGAGATGTCGGACTCGGTGACCGCACCCACACCGCGGTGCAGGACCCGGATGTCGACCTCTTCACCGACGTCGAGCTGGAGCAGCGAGGACTCGAGAGCCTCGACCGCACCGGACGCGTCGCCCTTGATGATGAGGTTGAGTTCCTGGACCAGACCGGCCTTGAGCACGGAGTCGAGGTCCTCGAGGGACACGCGACGGACGCGCTTGGCGAAGTTGGCGTTGCGCTCGCGCGCCGCCCGCTTCTCGGCGATCTGGCGGGCCGTGCGGTCCTCGTCGACGACGAGGAAGTTGTCGCCGGCGCCGGGGACGTTGGTGAGACCCAGGACCAGGACGGGGGTCGACGGACCCGCTTCCTCGACGTTGTTGCCCTTGTCGTCGAGCATGGCGCGCACGCGGCCGTAGGCGTCGCCCACGACCATCGTGTCGCCGACGCGGAGGGTACCGCGCTGGACGAGGACGGTGGCGACGGCACCGCGGCCGCGGTCGAGGTGGGACTCGATCGCAATACCCTGAGCGTCCTGCTCCGGGTTGGCCCGCAGGTCGAGGGAGGCGTCGGCGGTGAGGACGACGGCCTCGAGCAGGGAGTCGATGTGCAGACCCTGCTTGGCGGAGATGTCGACGAACATCGTGTCGCCGCCGTACTCCTCGGCGACCAGACCGAACTCGGTGAGCTGACCGCGCACCTTGACCGGGTCGGCACCCTCGACGTCGATCTTGTTGACCGCGACGACGATCGGGACGCCGGCGGCCTTGGCGTGGTTGAGCGCCTCGATCGTCTGCGGCATGACGCCGTCGTTGGCCGCGACCACGAGGATCGCGATGTCGGTCGACTTGGCACCACGGGCACGCATGGCGGTGAACGCCTCGTGACCCGGGGTGTCGATGAAGGTGATCTTGCGCTCTTCACCGTTGACCTCGGTACCGACCTGGTACGCACCGATGTGCTGCGTGATGCCGCCGGCCTCGCCCGCGACGACGTTCGTCTTGCGGATGGCGTCGAGCAGTCGGGTCTTACCGTGGTCGACGTGACCCATGACGGTCACGACCGGCGGACGCGGGAGCAGGAACTCCTCGCCGCCCTCGTCCTCGCCGAACTCGATGTCGAAGCCCTCGAGGAGCTCGCGGTCCTCCTCCTCCGGGCTGACGATCTGAACGGTGTAGTTCATCTCGCCGGCGAGGAGCTGCAGGGTCTCGTCGGAGACGGACTGCGTGGCGGTGACCATCTCGCCGAGGTTCATCATCACGGCGACGAGCGACGCCGGGTTGGCGTTGATCTTCTCCGCGAAGTCGGTGAGGGAGGCACCGCGCGACAGGCGCACGGTCTCGCCGCCACCGCGCGGCAGCATCACGCCGCCGACCGACGGGGCCTGCATGGCCTCGTACTCCTGGCGACGCTGGCGCTTGGACTTGCGGCCGCGACGGGCCGGACCGCCGGGACGGCCGAAGGCGCCCTGCGTGCCACCACGGGCACCGGGACCGCCGGGACGGCCACCGAAGCCGGGACGTCCGCCGCCACCGGCACCGGCCGGGCCGCCGCCGAAGCCGCCGCCACCCGGACGCGGGCCGCCGAAGCCGCCGCCCGCCGGACGGGAGCCCGGACCGGCCGGACGGCCGGCGAAGCCGCCGCCGCCGGGACGACCGGCGCCACCACCGGGACGCGGGCCACCGGCACCGGGACCACGGCCACCGGGGCCGCCGCCGGGACGGGGACCGGGACCACCGGCAGCGGGACGCTGCGGCATCATGCCCGGGTTCGGACGGTTGCCGCCCGGGGCCGGACGCGGAGCGCCGCCCTGGGGACGGGGCATGCCGCCCGGGGTGGGACGGGCGCCGCCGGGACCCTGCGGACGCGGGGCGCCGCCGGGGCCGGCCTGCGGACGGGGAGCACCCTGACCGCCGGCGCCGGTGGCACCGGGACGGGGAGCGCCGGCCGGACGGGGCGCCTGCGGGCGCGCCATGCCGGTCGAGCCGCCGGAGGTGAAGGGGTTGTTGCCCGGACGGGGACCGGCCGGACGGGCGCCGCCGGGACGCGGGGCCTGGGAACCGCCGGCCGGGCGCTGGCCCTGGCCGCCGGGGGTGGAGCCGGCCGGACGCGGGGCGCCGGGACGGGCACCCTGACCCGGGGCGGCCGGGCGCTGCTGCGCCGGACGCGGGCCGGGGGCCGCGGCGGGACGCGCCGGGGCGGCGGGAGCCGCCGGAGGCGCGGAGAACTCGGTCGCCACGGGAGCCGCCGGAGCGGGCTTCGGGGCGGGAGCCTTGGGACCGGGACGCGGGCCGGGGGCGGCCGGAGTCACCGGGGTGGCCGCGGGGGCCTCGGCGGCGGCGGGCTTGGGGGCCACCGGTGCGCCGGGCTTGGGGGCGGCGGGACGTGCCGCGGCGGCCGGGGAGGGCGCCGCGGGCTTGGCGGGCGCGGCCTTGCGGGGCGCGCCGGGCTTCGCAGCGGACTTGCCGGCGTTGCCGCCGGGCCCCTGCAGTGCGTCAGTCAACTTGCGTACAACCGGCGCCTCGATCGTCGAGGACGCCGAACGGACGAATTCACCGAGTTCTTGGAGCTTGGCCATGACGACCTTGCTCTCGACTCCGAACTCCTTGGCGAGTTCGTATACCCGGACCTTAGCCACTTCGCTCCTTTTAGGTCCGGGTTACGCCGGACCGTCGCTACTTCATGGGCGTACTCATCGCGTACTCATCGAGTGCTCATCGCAATCTCGACCTACTTCCAACTCGCGAGGTACCTGACCGCACGGGGTTTCCGTGCCGTACTACTTCTTACGGTGTCGCCTCGGCCGTTGCCGCCAGGGCTTTGCGCAGTTCCTCCGTGTCGAGCGCTCCGGCGGACCTGAGGGCCCGGGGGAACGCCCGGCGGCGGACCGCCTGGTCGAGGCAGACCACGGCGGGGTGCACGTAGGCACCCCGGCCGGGCAGCGTACCGCGAGGATCAGGGACGCATTCGTCCCCGATCGCCACGATCCGCAGCAGATCGCTCTTGGCCGCTCGCTCCCGGCACCCCACACAGGTGCGTTCGGGGCATGCGCGGGCTTGCGTCCGGCCAGACACGCCTAAGTCTACCTCCCCGTACCGACCTCACCCCTTCAGGCGAAAAATCGAACGGATGTCGTCGTGATCTTCTCGGTGTTCCGGGACTCCCGGAGCACCTGTCTACCCGCCGGGAACCTCCGGCGGGTAGCGGTTTATTCCCGGTCAGGCACGGGCGTCCGCGTCGGCGGGCACCTCGGTGTCGGGCCGGATGTCGATGCGCCAGCCGGTGAGCCGGGCGGCCAGGCGGGCGTTCTGGCCCTCCTTGCCGATCGCCAGCGACAGCTGGTAGTCGGGCACGGTCACCCGGGCGGACCGGGTGTCCCAGTCGACGACCTCGACCTTGCTCACCCGGGCGGGTGAGAGGGCGTTCGCCACCATCTCCGCCGGGTCGTCCGACCAGTCGACGATGTCGATCTTCTCACCGTGCAGCTCGGCCATCACGTTGCGCACGCGGGCGCCCATCGGGCCGATGCAGGCGCCCTTCGGGTTGAGGCCCGAGCGGGTGGACCGGACGGCGATCTTGGTGCGGTGGCCGGCCTCGCGGGCGATCGCGGAGATCTCGACGCTGCCGTCGGCGATCTCCGGGACCTCCAGCGCGAAGAGCTTCTTCACCAGGTTGGGGTGGGTGCGCGACAGGGTCACGGACGGACCGCGGACACCCTTCGCCACCCGCACGACGTACGCCTTGAGACGGAGACCGTGCGTGTACTCCTCGCCCGGGACCTGCTCCTGCACCGGCAGGATGGCCTCCAGCTTGCCGATGTCGACGAGGACGTTCTTGGGGTCCTTGCCCTGCTGGACCACGCCGGTGATGACGTCGCCCTCGCGGCCGGCGAACTCGCCGAAGGTCAGGTCGTCCTCGGCGTCGCGCAGACGCTGGAGGATCACCTGCTTGGCGGTCGTCGCGGCGATCCGCCCGAAGTCCGACGGGGTGTCGTCGAACTCCTTGGGCTCCTGCCCCTCTTCGAGGTCCCTCGGGTCCTCCGTCGCCCACACGACCACGTGACCGTTGGTGCGGTCGAGCACGACACGGGCGCGCCGGAAGCTGCCCTCGGTGCGGTGGTACGCGATGAGGAGGGCCGACTCGATCGCCTCGACGAGCAGGTCGAAGGAGATCTCCTTCTCCCGGACCAGACCCCGCAGGGCACTCATGTCGATGTCCACGGCTACGCCTCCTCTTCCTTCTTGTCCTTGCGGCTGAACTCGATCTCGACTCGCGCCTTGGCGATGTCGGTGAAAGCGATACGACGGGCGGTCGCCTTGCGGCCCTTCACACCCGGGACTTCGAGGTCCATGCCCTCGTCGTCGACGCCGAGGATGCGGGCGACCAGTTCCCCGGCATCCTTTCCACCCTCGGCGGACAGCTGGAACTTCACGAGGCGGCCGGTCGCCCGAACGTAGTGACGGTGCTCGCTGAGCGGGCGGTCCGCGCCCGGGGAGCTGACTTCGAGGTTGTACTCGTCCTCGCCCATCACATCGGACTCGTCGAGCCGGTCGGAGATCTCACGGCTCAGCTCGGCGCATTCGTCCAGGTCGACACCCTCATCGGAATCCACGATGATGCGCAGCATCCGGCGCTTGCCCGCCTTGGAAAGCTCGATGTCCTCGAGGTCCAGGCCCTTGGCGGCGACGAGTGGCTCCAGCAGCCCGCGCAGCCTGTCGCTCTGGGTGGTGCTCATCCGGGTGACTCCTCGGCCGCGTGTGCTGTTGTGGTTTTCCGTCGTGTCAGGTCAAAGGGTATCCGGTCGCGGAGGGTGTTGCCGTCCGCGCTCCGGACGGGACCCCCGGGTACCGTGATCACACCTGCCCCGCCATCACCCCCGAGGACGCCGCCGTGCCCTGGACCACGCCCTTGAGGCCCTCGCCCTCACGAAGGAGCCTGCTCGCCGGAGCCGCCGGTGCGGCCGGGGCCGTGCTGCTCACCGGGTGCACCGGTGGCGGTGACGCCTCCGGTGCCGACGGCGGGATTCCGCTCGAACGGCGGATGCGGGAGGACGCCGTTCGTGACAGCGAGCGACTGCTGGAACGTTACGACGCCACCGCGGCGGCCCATCCCGGGCTCGCCGGGCGGCTCGCGCCGCTGCGCGCCGCCGTCGCGGCGCACACCGCGGCCCTGGCCTTCGCGGACCCGGCGCCCCGTGAGCCGGCCGCCCGGCCGGGTCCGCCCTCCGCCGTCGTGTCCGGGTCCGCGGCGCCCGCGCCCGGTGCGCCCGCGGCGGGCGGCGAGCCGGTCCCGCAGCAGCCGGCCGAGGCCCTGAGCGCGCTCGCGGACGCCGAGCGGAGCCTGTCCGAGGCCCGGACCATCGCCCTGGCCGGCGCCCCCGGGGAGCTGGCCCGGATGCTCGCCTCGGTGGCGGCCTGCGGGGCCGTCCACGCCTATCTGCTGACCTCCGCCCCGGGAGCCGCCTCGTGAAGCCCTCGCCCTCCCCCTCCCCCGCCGGCGGAGCCCTGCGGGCCGCCCAGGCCGCGCTCGCCGCCGAGCACGCCGCGGCGTACGGATACGGGGTGGTCGGGGCGAGGGTCGCGCCCGCCCGGGCGACCGAGGCCCGGGAGGCGTACGCCGGCCACCTGGCCCGCCGCGACCGGCTGACCCGGACCGTGCGGGAGCTGGGCGGCGCGCCGCAGCCCGCCGAGGCCGCGTACGCCCTGCCCTTCGAGCTGCGCACGCCGGCCGACACCGAGCGGCTGGCCGCCGTGATCGAGGACCGGGTGGCGGGCGCGTACTCGGACCTGGTGCGGTCGGCGGACGGCCAGTTGCGCCGTGAGGCGGCTGACGCGCTGAGCGCCGCGGCCGTGCGCGCGGCGCGCTGGCGCGGTGTCGGCGTAGCCTTCCCTGGGCTCACGGAACGCTCGTAGGGGGCCCGTACCGGCTGAAAGGGACCACGCACGCATGGCTTTCGAACCGCCGCAGCGGCTCGTACGGGCGCTCGGCGAACTGCCGCCGACCGAGCGGGACACGGAGTGGCTGGAGCGCGTGCCCGAGCTCGCCGAGGAGGCGCTGAAGCGGCGGGACGTGATGGTGCAGCGGGTCCAGACTCCGGGCGGGCGCAGCAGTGTGGTGCTGCTGGTCCGCTACCCGGACGGCACCCCGGCCGTCCTGAAGCTGGCGCCGCCGGGGGCCGCTCCCGGCCGGGAGCTGGCCGCGCTCGCCCACTGGGGCGGCTTCGGGGCCGTACGGGTCCTCGACTCGCGCCACCACGAGGAGGACGGGGCGCTGCTGCTGGAGCGGCTGCACCCGGACGTGTCGCTGCGTTCGCTGCCGGAGGCCAAGGCCCTGCTGGAGGCCTGCGGCACGCTGCGCCGGCTGTGGGTGGCCCCGCCGCAGGGCCATCCGTTCGAGACGGTGGCCGAGCGCACCGCCGCCCAGTGCGCGCTGCTGCGGTCGGCGCCGCCGGAGGCGCGGGACCTGGCGGAGACGGCGGTGGCGCTGCGGGAGGAGCTGACCGGCGCGCCCGGTGAGGAGCTGCTGCTGCACGGGAACTTCCGGCAGGGCAAGGTGCTGGCCGGCGAGCGGGCGCCGTGGCTGACGGTGGGCCCGGACCCGCTGGTCGGCGAGCGGGCCTACGACCTGGCCCGGCTGGTCCGGGACCGGCTGGAGGACCAGGTCGCCGCCTCGGCGGGGGCGGCCGGGGCGCGGCGGCGGGTGAACAAGCTCGCCGACTCGCTGGAGATGGACCGGGAGCGGCTGCGGGGCTGGACGGTGTTCCGGGCGGTGGAGTCGGGCTGCCGGGCGCTGGCGGCGGGACGGCGGCGGGACGCGGAGCTGCTGCTGGAGTTCGCGGCCTGGTTGTAGGGCGGATCGCAGGGCATACCGTGAATAGGTAGGTATGTCCTGTACGTCCCGTCCGGCGGGGGCCGTCATGGTCGAGGAACTGCTGACAGCGGGCATCGCCGCCGCCACCGGCGTCGCGGCGTACCTGGGCGCGGCCGCCCGGGTGGTGAAGCAGTACGAGCGGGGCGTGGTCTTCCGCTTCGGCCGGCTGCGCGAGGGCATCCGGCCGCCCGGGTTCACGGTGATCGTTCCGGGTGTGGACCGGCTGCGGAAGGTGAACCTGCAGATCGTGACGCTGCCGGTGCCGGCGCAGGAGGGCATCACGCGGGACAACGTCACGGTGCGGGTGGACGCGGTGGTGTACTTCAAGGTCGTGGACCCCGCGAGCGCGATCATCGCGGTGGAGGACTACCGGTTCGCCGTCTCCCAGATGGCGCAGACCTCGCTGCGGTCGATCATCGGCAAGAGCGATCTGGACGACCTGCTGTCGAACCGCGAGAAGCTCAACCAGGGGCTGGAGCTGATGATCGACAGCCCCGCGATGGGGTGGGGCGTGCAGATCGACCGGGTGGAGATCAAGGACGTGTCGCTGCCGGAGACGATGAAGCGGTCGATGGCGCGGCAGGCGGAGGCGGACCGGGAGCGGCGGGCGCGCGTCATCAACGCGGACGCGGAGCTCCAGGCCTCGCACAAGCTGGCGGAGGCGGCGGCGGTGATGTCCGACCAGCCGGCCGCGCTCCAGCTGCGGCTGCTGCAGACGGTGATCGCGGTGGCGGCGGAGAAGAACTCCACCCTGGTCCTCCCCTTCCCGGTGGAGCTGCTGCGCTTCCTGGAACGCGCGGCCCCCGTCCCTCCCGGGGCCCCCGTTCCTCCCGCCGCTTCCGGTCCTCCCGGGGCCCCCGTTCCCGAGGCTTCCGTGCCTCCCGGAGCTTCCGCCCCTCCCCCGGCCCAGAACCCCGCCGGGCCCGCCATGCCGCCGTCCGGGGCCACGCCCCCCGAACCGCCGGCGCCTTCCTGACGGGCCCGTCGGCCGCGGACGGCCGCGGGTCAGGCCAGGCGGGAGAGGGCCTCGGTGAGGGGGAGTTCCTCGCGGGTGCCGGCGGCGCGGTCCTGGAGTTCGACGACGCCCTCGGCGGAGCGCCTGCCCGCCACCAGGATCCACGGCACGCCGATCAGCTCCGCGTCCGTCAGCTTGACCCCGGGCGACAGCCCCGGGCGGTCGTCCAGGAGGACCCGCAGCCCCGCCGCGGCCAGCGCCCCGGCCGCCTCCTCCGCCAGCGCGAGCGGGCCCGCCTTGCCCGCCGCCACCACGTGGACGTCGGCCGGCGCCACCGAGGCGGGCCAGCGCAGGCCCCGCTCGTCGGCCGTCTGCTCGGCCAGCGCGGCCACCGCCCGGGAGACGCCGATGCCGTAGGAGCCCATCGTGACCCGGACCGGCTTGCCCTCCTTGCCGAGGACGTCCAGCCCGAAGGCGTCGGCGTACTTGCGGCCCAGCTGGAAGATGTGCCCGATCTCGATGGCCCGGTCCAGCTTCAGTCCCGCCCCGCAGGACGGGCAGGGGTCGCCGGGCTCGACCACGACCACGTCCAGGTAGCGGTCCACCTCGAAGTCCCGGCCGCAGACCACGTTGAGGGCGTGGGTGCCGGGCTTGTTGGCCCCCGTCACCCAGGCGGTGCCGGGTGCGACGCGGGGGTCTGCGAGGTAGCGGACCCCGTCCAGGCCCTGCGGGCCCACGTAGCCGCGCACAAGGTCGGGCCGGTCCGCGAAGTCCTCCGCCGTCACCAGCTCCACCACAGCCGGGGCCAGGTGCTCGCCCAGCTTGCCGAGGTCCACCTCGCGGTCCCCCGGCACGCCGACGGCGGTGATCTCGCCGTCCACCTTGACCAGGAGGTTCTTCAGGGTCGCGGAGGCGGGGACGCCGAGGTGCGCGGCCAGGGTCTCGATGGTGGGGGTGTCGGGGGTGGGGATCTCCTCCAGGGGGGCGTGGGCGGCGTCCGCGGCGGCGGGCGCCGGGGCGAAGGTGACCGCCTCCGTGTTCGCGGCGTAGTCGCAGGAGGGGCAGTCCACGAACGTGTCCTCGCCCGCGCCGGCCGGTGCCAGGAACTCCTCCGACGCCGAGCCGCCCATCGCGCCCGACACCGCCGACACGATGCGGTGGTCCAGGCCGAGGCGCTCGAAGATGCGTACGTAGGCCTCGCGGTGGAGCCGGTACGACTCCTCCAGGCCCTCCTGGGACACGTCGAAGGAGTACGAGTCCTTCATCTGGAACTCGCGGCCGCGCAGGACGCCGGACCGCGGCCGGGCCTCGTCCCGGTACTTGGTCTGGATCTGGTACAGCATGACCGGCAGGTCCTTGTAGGACGTGCACTGGTCCTTCACCACGAGTGTGAAGATCTCCTCGTGGGTCGGGCCGAGGAGGTAGTCGGCGCCCTTGCGGTCCTTCAGCCGGAACAGCAGGTCCCCGTACTCCGACCAGCGGCCGCTGACCTCGTACGGCTCCTTCGGCAACAGCGCCGGCAGCAGCACCTCCTGCGCCCCGATGGCGTCCATCTCCTCGCGGACGATGCGCGAGACGTTGTCCAGGACCTTCTTGCCGAGCGGCAGCCAGATCCACACCCCGGCGGAGCTGCGCCGGACGTAGCCGGCCCGGACCAGGAGGCGGTGGCTGAGGGTCTCGGCGTCGGCCGGGTCCTCGCGGAGGGTCTTGGCCATGAGCCGGGACATGCGCTGCACGTGGTGAGTGGACATGCCGGGAGGCTACCGGGGGCGGCCCGGAGCCCCGAAACGAATTCAGCGTGCCCGCGTGGGCCTCAGGAGGGGCAGCGGGGCGCCCATGACGGCGTACGGCAGGCTCGCGCTCGGGAAGTGGACCTTGCGGGCCAGGTCCCGGTAGCCGAGGACCGCGTACAGCCCGCGGGCCGGGCTGTCGGTGTCGATGGCGGAGAGGATCGAGCGGGGCTCGGCGGCGCTGTCGGTGATCCGGGTGATGAGGGCGCGGCCGACGCCGCGGCCCTGGAAGCCGGGGTGGACGTGCAGCTCGGTGATGACGAAGGAGTCGTCGAGCCAGGAGTCGGTGCCGCCCGCCCGCAGATAGGGCTCGACGATCGTGGACCACCAGTGGCCGCGGTCGTTGGGCATGCCGTACACGAAGCCGGCCAGCGCCCCGTCGTCGGTGAACGCGCCGAGCGCGCGGGCACCGCGGCAGGTCATGTGGCGCTGGACGATGTAGCGCCGGATCCCGACCTCTTCCTCGCTCAGCCCGAAGGCGACGGCCTGGACGCGCAGGGCTTCGTCCACCCGGCCGGCCAGGTCGAGGTGCCCGATGCGGAGTCCGGCGGGCCGTGCGGCGTCGTCGCCCGGGGAAGTAGGCAGCATGCGGCGACCTTACTTCGGGGTAGGGCGCCGCGGTACGGCTTCCGGGACGAAACCGGCCGCCCCGGCCGCGGGTCAGAACAGGACGCTCATGAACGCGCCGACCTCTCGGAAGCCGACCCGGCGGTAGGCGGCGCGGGCGGCGGTGTTGAAGTCGTTGACGTAGAGGCTGACCAGGGGTGCCACGTCGCGCAGCGCGTACTCGACGACCGCGGCCATGCCGGTCTCGGAGTGCCCCCGGCCGCGGAACTCCGGGGCCACCCACACGCCCTGGATCTGGCAGGCGGCGGCGGTGGCGGCGCCGATCTCGGCCTTGAAGACGACCTTGCCGTTCTCGACGCGGGCGAAGGAGCGGCCGCTGCCGACGAGCTCCGCGACGCGGGCCTGGTAGAGGAGCCCGCCGTCGCCGGCCATGGGCGAGATGCCGACCTCCTCGGTGAACATGGCCACGCAGGCGGGCATGATCAGGTCCATCTCGTCCTTGCGGATCCGGCGGACCATCGGGTCGGGGACGATCTCGGCGGACGGCCGCTCGGTGACCATGAGCGGCTGGTGGGCGCGGACGTCGCGGGCCGGTCCCCAGCTGGGCTCCAGGAGCTGCCACAGCAGCCGGGTGGGCTCGGCGGGGCCGACGATGGAGGAGCAGCGGCGGCCGGTGCGGCGGGCCCGGTCGGCGAAGGCGCGTACGGCGTCGGGTCCGGCGCAGACGGGGACCAGGTTGGCTCCCGCGTAGCACAGGGAGCGGAGCTCGCCGTCGGCGTACCAGCCCCACATCTCGCCGCCCAGGCGCCACGGATCGAGCCCGGCGACCTGGACCCGGGAGGTGACGAAGGCGTTCTCGACGGGCTCGCGTCCGAGGATGCCGAGCGCGGCGTCGAGATCACTGGGTTCAAGGACCCTGGTCGTGGTCTGCGTCAACACCGGTGCCTCACCATGCAAGTCTGCTGATCTCCGCACTGTACCGGGCGCGACCTGCGCCCGCCCGGTCGCGCAGGTCACGAAAGGGCCCGGCCCCCTCCCGCGAGCTGCGGGAACGGGGCCGGGCCGGGTCGTGGCGGTGCCGGGTCAGACGCCGATGGCGACGCTGGGCTCGCCCGAGGTGACGCCGTCCTTCTCCATCTGCTCGGCGATCTTCAGCGCCTCTTCGATGAGGGTCTCCACGATCTTGGACTCGGGGACGGTCTTGATGACCTCGCCCTTGACGAAGATCTGGCCCTTGCCGTTGCCGGAGGCGACGCCGAGGTCGGCCTCGCGGGCCTCGCCGGGGCCGTTGACGACGCAGCCCATGACGGCGACGCGCAGCGGGACGGTCATGCCCTCCAGGCCCGCCGTGACCTCCTCGGCCAGCTTGTAGACGTCGACCTGGGCGCGGCCGCAGGACGGGCAGGAGACGATCTCCAGACGGCGCGGCTTGAGGTTCAGCGACTCCAGGATCTGGTTGCCGACCTTGACCTCCTCGACCGGCGGCGCGGAGAGGGAGACGCGGATGGTGTCGCCGATGCCCTCGGAGAGCAGCGCGCCGAAGGCGACGGCGGACTTGATGGTGCCCTGGAAGGCCGGGCCGGCCTCGGTCACGCCGAGGTGCAGCGGGTAGTCGCACTGGGCGGCGAGCTGGCGGTAGGCGTTGACCATGACGACCGGGTCGTTGTGCTTGACCGAGATCTTGATGTCGCCGAAGCCGTGCTCCTCGAAGAGGGAGGCCTCCCACAGCGCGGACTCGACGAGCGCCTCGGGGGTGGCCTTGCCGTACTTCTTCAGCAGGCGGGCGTCGAGCGAGCCGGCGTTGACGCCGATGCGGATCGGCGTGCCCGCCTCCTTGGCGGCGTACGCGATCTCCTTGACCTTGTCGTCGAACTGCTTGATGTTGCCCGGGTTGACGCGGACGGCGGCGCAGCCGGCGTCGATCGCCGCGAAGACGTACTTGGGCTGGAAGTGGATGTCGGCGATGACCGGGATCTGCGACTTCTTCGCGATGACGGCCAGCGCGTCGGCGTCGTCCTGCGTCGGGCAGGCGACGCGGACGATCTGACAGCCGGACGCGGTCAGCTCGGCGATCTGCTGGAGCGTGGCCCCGATGTCGGAGGTGCGGGTCGTGGTCATCGACTGCACCGAGATCGGCGCGTCGCCGCCGACGGCCACGGAACCGACCTGGATCTTGCGGCTGACCCGGCGGTCGGCAAGCTTCGTCGGCACGGACGGCATTCCGAGAGAGATGGCGGTCATCTGCTGTGCAACCCCAAGGTGTGGATCGAGGTCCCGAGATCGGCGGGCTCCAGCCTTCGAGATTACGCCAAGCGGCGCGTGCCCCGTGCATCCGAGGGGCCGTGCCACCCGAACGCGGGGAGCCGGGCACGATGTGTGCCCGGCTCCGGTGGCCGCCGTTGTGGGGGGCCGTACGGCTAGGTGATCTTGATGGGGTTGACCACGTCCGCGACGAGCACCAGCAGGGTGAAGCAGACGAAGACGCCGGCGACCACGTACGCGGCGGGCATCAGCTTCGCCACGTCGAAGGGGCCGGGGTCGGCGCGCCGGAAGACCTTCGCGACGGTGCGGCGTAGGGACTCCCACAGGGCGCCGGCGATGTGCCCGCCGTCCAGGGGGAGCAGGGGCAGCATGTTGAACAGGAAGAGCGAGAGGTTGAACATGCCCAGCACGTTGAGCAGGATCGACATCCTCTGCTCGCTGGGCAGGTCCAGCGCGGCGATGTCCCCGCTGATCCGGGCCGCTCCGACGATGCCCATCGGGGAGTCGGCCTCGCGCTCGCCGCCGCTGAAGGCCGCGTTCCACAGGGCGGGGATCTTGGCGGGGAGATTGAGCAGGCCCTGGACGCTGCCGTCGACGACCTCGGCCATGTGGTCGACGGACTCGCCGAAGGACAGGGCGGCGATCTCGTTCTTCGGGCTGAAGCCGAGCCAGCCGGCGGTGATGTACTCGCCCTTGACGTAGCCGCCGTGGCCGTCGGTCTTGGCGACCTGGTTCGCGATCAGGGTGACGGGGATGCTGAGCTGCTGTCCGTCGCGCACGACGGTGACGGTGGCGGGGCCGACGGTGTCGCGGATCCGCTTCTGGAGGGCGGCCCAGTCGGCCACCTTCTTGCCGTTGAAGGCGACGATGCGGTCGTCGGCCCGCAGTCCGGCCTTCTTCGCCGGGGCCACCGGGTCGCCGTCCTTGCAGACGTCGCGCTTCTCGCTCTGCTGGATGACGCAGGGCGAGACGGTCGCGATCTGGGTGGTCGTCCGGTTGATGCCGAAGGTCATCCAGACGCCGAAGAAGATCGCGAGGGCGAGCACCAGGTTCATGAAGGGGCCAGCGAACATCACGATCACGCGCTTCCAGGGCTTGCGCGTGTAGAAGAGCCGCGTCTCGTCCCCGGGCCGGAGCTCCTCGTAGGCCGCCGAGCGGGCGTCCTCGATCATCGACCGGAAGGGCGAGGTGGAGCGGGCGGTGACCTTGCCGTCCTCGCCGGGCGGGAACATCCCGATCATGCGGATGTAGCCGCCCATCGGGATGGCCTTGATCCCGTACTCGGTCTCGCCCTTCTGGCGGGACCAGATGGTCCTGCCGAAGCCGACCATGTACTGGGGTACGCGGATGCCGAAGAGCTTGGCCGTGGAGAGGTGGCCGAGCTCGTGCCAGGCGATGGAGAACAGCAGCCCGATCACGAAGACGAGGATGCCGATCACCGTCAGCAGTACCGTCATGCGCCCGCCTCCACGGCGGCCCGCGCCGCCATCTCCCGTGCCCGGGCCCTGGCCCAGGTCTCCGCTTCGAGGACGTCCGCCACCGTCAGGGAAGTTCCCGACACGGGCGATCCGTGCTCGTCGACCACTGCGGAGACGGTATCCATGATTGCTGTGAACGGCAGCCGACCGGCCAGGAAGGCGTCCACGCACTCCTCGTTCGCCGCATTGAAGACGGCGGGGGCGGTGCCGCCCAGGGAGCCGACGTGCCGGGCGAGGCCGACCGCCGGGAAGGCCTCGGTGTCGAGCGGGAAGAACTCCCAGGTGGAGGCCTTGGTCCAGTCGAAGGAGCGCGAGGCGTCCGGGACCCGCTGGGGCCAGCCGAGGCCGATCGCGATGGGGCCGCGCATGTCCGGCGGGGTGGCCTGGGCGAGGGTGGAGCCGTCCGTGAACTCGACCATGGAGTGCACGTAGGACTGCGGGTGGACCACGACCTCGATGCGGTCGAAGGGGATGTCGTAGAGCAGGTGCGCCTCGATGACCTCCAGCCCCTTGTTGACCAGGGTCGCCGAGTTCACGGTGATGACCGGGCCCATGGCCCAGGTGGGGTGCGCGAGGGCGTCCTCGACGGTCACCGAGGCCAGCTCCGCGCGGGTGCGGCCGCGGAAGGGGCCGCCGGAGGCGGTGACCACGAGCTTGCGGACATCGGCGCGGGTGCCGGCGGCGAGGGCCTGGAAGAGGGCCGCGTGCTCGGAGTCCACGGGGATGATCTGGCCGGGGGCGGCGAGGGCCTTGACCAGCGGGCCGCCGACGATCAGCGACTCCTTGTTGGCCAGGGCGAGGGTACGGCCCGCGCGCAGCGCCGCGAGGGTGGGCGCGAGGCCGATGGAGCCGGTGATGCCGTTGAGGACGGTGTGGCAGGGCGAGGCGGCGAGCTCGGTCGCCGCGTCGGGCCCGGCCAGGATCTCGGGCAATGGCTCGGCGGCGCCGTACTGCTCGCCCAGCGCCTCCTTCAGGGCCGGTACGGCGTCTTCGCGGGCGACGGCCACGGCCTGGACCCGCAGCTTCCGTGCCTGCTCGGCCAGCAGCCCGACGCGCCCGCCCGCGGCGGACAGCGCGGTGACCCGGAACCGGTCCGGGTGGCGCAGGGCGAGGTCGATGGCCTGGGTGCCGATGGAGCCGGTCGACCCGAGGATCACGATGTCCCGGCGGCCGGCCGCGGCGTCGAAGAGGAGGTGCGGATCGGCGAGGGGGGCTGGACTGTCGCTCATGCCCCCCATTGTTGCCGCAACTCAAGGACGCTTGGACACGGAGTCCCCGTCCGTGACGCGCGCCAGGAGTTCGGGCAGGGTGCCGGCGAAGTCGGGGAGCGCCCGGGCGGCGCGCCACCAGGCCCCGGCGTCGTCCCCGAGGGCCGCGTCGAAGAGCCGGTCGGCCTCCGCGCGGGCGGCGAGCACGGCGGCCGGGCGGTCGTGGCGGTCGGGGTGGCCTATGTCCCCGAGCCACTGGTCCTCGTCGAGCGCCCAGCAGGCGGGGACCTTGTGCCGGACCACGTCCGCACCGGTGAGCAGGCCCCGGTCCAGGCAGTCGCGGACCCAGCGGACGTCCTCGGAGGCCGTCTCCATCGGCACGGCCAGGCTGACCAGGGCCAGTTCGCGTTCCCAGGCGCCGGCCGGCTCGGCGGGGGCCGGGTCGGGGGCGAGGTGGCGGACGGCGCGGGCCAGCGCCGGGTCGTGGCGCACGTCGCCGGGTGCGGTCGGGGTGCCCGCGGCCAGCGCGGCCGCCAGTTCGGGCAGGGTGCCGCGGAAGGCGGGGGCCCGGCGGCCCAGTTCGGCCCACAGCCGCGGGTCGTCGCCGAGGGCGGGGCGCAGCGCGCGGTGCACGGCCGACTGCATCTCGGCCTGTTCGGGCAGGCTCCAGCGCAGCCCGCGGGCGACGGGGAGGTGGCCGAGCAGCAGGGTGCGGGGCGCGGGGGCCACGTTCGCGACGAGCTCGTCACAGGTCAGCAGGCCCATCCGGACGGCGCGGACGGCGGGCCGGTACCAGTGGCGGCCGTACGGGTCCCCCGTGCGCGCGTCCAGCAGCGCCCGGCACGCCCGCCGGGGCAGTCCGCCCGCCAGCAGCAGCGCCTCGACCGCGCCGGCCGGCAGCGGGGCGCGGGCGTGGGCGCGCAGCAGCGGTTCGGGGTCGTGGAGGTCGAGCAGGTGCGGCATGCGGAGCAGGGTGAGCGGGATCCGGGGGCGGCGGCCGTGCCGGCGCAGCAGGCGGATCAGCTCGTCGGGGGCGAGGGGGCCGGGGCCGGTCTCGGCGAGCAGTTCGGGCGAGGGCCCCGGCCGGGCGGCGTACCGCGCGGGGCCGGGCAGGCCGGGCAGCGGGCGGCCGACGACGTGCGGGTTGCGGGCGATGTAGTGCCGGTCGGTGTCGGTGCCGTGGCGCAGCAGGAGGGTGACGGCGGCGGCGGGCAGCCACTGGTCGCGGCACAGGTACGTGCGGGTGGGCCCGTCGAGCCGGTCGACCAGGTCGGCCACCACGGCGTGCGGTGGGGGGGGGGGGAGGGGGGGGGGGGGCACAGACCCAGGAAACCAGCGGGGGGGAAGGGCCCCCCCCGCCCCTGCCCCCCCCCCCACCCCCCTCCCCCCCGCTTCCGTGGCGGTGGTTGTGCCCTTCC
>NZ_JBVHWK010000013.1:49786-111144 GCF_055569445.1 Streptomyces sp. NPDC029122
GTTTCTCCCCCCCCCCCCTCCCACCCCCACCCCCCCCCCCCCCCCCCCCCCCCCCCCCCCCCCCCCCCCCCCCCCCCCCCCCCCCAGGCCAGCCGTCGGCGGGCCCGGTCCTCCTCGGCCGTCGCCATCGTCCTCGCCCGCCTCGCGCTCGTGCCGGTACCGGTGCTCGTGCCCGTACGCCCGTACTCGTACATCCGTCCGGTCTGCTGCCGATGATGGCAGGTCAGCGCAGGGGACGGTGAACGTTTTCCCGGGTGGAGGGGCCGGGGGCGGCGTCCGCGATCCACGGGCCGTCGCCGGAGGGGTCGAGGACGCCCTCCTCCAGCCAGGTGTAGGCGCCGCCGAGGACCCCTTCGACGACCTTGCGGTCGAGGTCGTCGGTGTTGGACCACAGACGGCCGAAGAGCTCCTCGACGCGCAGCCGGGATTGGCGGCAGAAGGCGTCGGCGAGCTGGTAGGCCTCGCGGCCGTGGTCGCCGCTCTCGCGCAGGTGCTCGGCGCGCACGCAGGCCGCGCTCATCGCGAAGAGCTCGGCGCCGATGTCGACGATCCGGCCGAGGAAGCCCTGCTTGGTCTCCATGCGGCCTTGCCAGCGCGCCATCGCCATGAACATCGCACGGGCCAGTTTGCGGGAGCCGCGCTCGACGTAGCGCAGGTGGGTGGCGAGGTCGGGGTGGCCGGCCGGGTGGAACTCCCGGTAGGTCCCGGGGACCTGGCCGGGGCCGGTGGCGAGCTTGGGCAGCCAGCGGGCGTAGAAGCCGGCGGCACGGGCGCCGGCCTTCGCCTTGTCGCCGAGGTCCTTCTCGGGGTCGATGAGGTCCCCGGCGACGGAGAGGTGGGCGTCGACGGCCTCGCGGGCGATCAGCAGGTGCATGATCTCGGTGGAGCCCTCGAAGATCCGGTTGATGCGCAGGTCGCGCAGGAGCTGCTCGGCTGGCACGGCGCGTTCGCCGCGGGCGGCGAGGGACTCGGCCGTCTCGAAGCCGCGTCCGCCGCGGATCTGGACCAGTTCGTCGGCCATCAGGCAGGCCATCTCGGAGCCGTAGAGCTTGGCGAGGGCGGCCTCGATGCGGATGTCGTTGCGGTCCTCGTCGGCCATCTGGGAGGCGAGGTCCACCACCGCCTCCAGGGCGAAGGTGGTGGCGGCGATGAAGGAGATCTTCGCCCCGACGGCCTCGTGCCGGGCGACGGGGCGGCCCCACTGCTCGCGCACGCCGGACCATTCCCGGGCGATCTTCAGGCACCACTTGCCGGCGCCGACGCACATGGCGGGCAGGGACAGCCGGCCGGTGTTGAGGGTGGTCAGCGCGATCTTGAGGCCGGCTCCCTCGGCGCCGATCCGCTGGGCGGCGGGCACCCGGACGCGGTGGAAGCGGGTGACGCCGTTCTCCAGGCCGCGCAGGCCCATGAAGGCGTTGCGGTGCTCGACGGTGATGCCCGGCGAGTCGGCCTCCACGACGAAGGCGGTGATGCCGCCGCGGTGGTTCTCGCTCCGGGGGACCCGGGCCATCACCACGAGCAGGTCGGCCACCACCCCGTTGGTGGTCCAGAGCTTCACCCCGTCGAGGACGTAGGTGTCGTCGTCCTCCGGGTCGGGCACGGCGGTGGTGGCCAGCCGCGCCGGGTCGGACCCCACGTCCGGCTCGGTGAGCAGGAAGGCGCTGATCGCGGAGGAGGCGCAGCGCGGCAGGTAGGCGTCCTTCTGTTCCTTCGTGCCGAACATCTTCAGGGGCTGCGGCACGCCGATCGACTGGTGTGCGGAGAGCAGGGCGCCGATGGCCGGGCTGACGGAGCCGACGAGGGCGAGCGCCTTGTTGTAGTAGACCTGGGTGAGGCCGAGGCCGCCGTACTCGGTGCCGATCTTCATGCCGAGCGCGCCGAGCTCCTTGAGCCCGCGCACCGTCTCGTCGGGGATCCGCGCCTCGCGCTCGATGCGCCGCCCGTCGATCTCGTTCTCGCAGAAGTCCCGCAGCCGGGCCAGGAAGGCCTCGCCGCGCCGGACGTCCTCGTCGGCGGGCGCCGGGTGGGGGTGGATCAGGTCGAGCCGGAAGCGGCCGAGGAAGAGCTCCTTGGCGAAGCTGGGTTTGCGCCAGTCCTGCTCGCGGGCCGCTTCCGCGACCTGCCGGGCCTCGCGCTCGGTCACCTTGGGCTGTACGGGCCGTGTTGCCGACATCCGGGTACTCACCTCGCCGCATCGGGGGGCCTACCGATCGGTGCTACCTGTCAGTCGTACCCGCTCCGGGCGCCGGGGAAAATACGGACGCGTGCAAAAGGGGGATCCCCGCCCCGGAGGGCGGGGGCGGAAAGGGGGACGGCCGGAGCCCCCGCACAGTAGGCTCCGGCCGTCGGTCTGTGACCGTACGAGTCGGTCAGATGTCGAGGCCCGTGAGGACCAGGACGCGCTCGTACGTGTAGTCGTCCATCGCGTAGCGGACGCCCTCGCGGCCCACGCCGGACTGCTTGACGCCGCCGTACGGCATCTGGTCGGCCCGGTAGGAGGGGGCGTCGCCGATGATCACGCCGCCGACCTCGAGCTCGCGGTGCGCGCGGAAGGCGACCTGGACGTCGCGGGTGAAGACGCCGGTCTGCAGGCCGAACTTCGAGTCGTTCACGGCGGCGAAGGCCTCGTCGGTGTTCTGGACCTTCGTCAGGGTCAGGACCGGTCCGAAGACCTCCTCGGTGGCGAGCTTCACGCCGGCCGGGACGTCCGCGAGGACGGTCGGCTCGACCGTGGCGCCGTCGCGCTTGCCGCCCGTGAGCAGCTTGGCACCGGCGGAGACGGCCTCGTCCACCCAGGACTCGACGCGCTTGGCGGCGTCCTCGGAGACCAGCGGGCCGACGTCGGTGGCGTCGTCGGAGGGGTCACCGGTGACCTGGCCGCGGACCTTCTCGACGACCTTCTCGACGAGGCGGTCGTAGACGGAGGCGTCGGCGATCACGCGCTGCACGGAGATGCAGGACTGGCCGGCCTGGTAGTTCGAGAAGGTCGCGATGCGGGTCGCGGCCCAGTCGAGGTCGGCGTCGGAGGACCAGTCGGCGAGGACGACGGCCGCGGCGTTGCCGCCCAGCTCCAGGGTGCAGTGCTTGTGGGGCACCGACTGCTGGATGGCGTAGCCGACGGTGTCGGAGCCGGTGAAGGAGATGACCGGGAGGCGGTCGTCCTTGACCAGGGCCGGCATCTTGTCGTTGGCGACGGGCAGCACGGACCAGGACCCGGCCGGCAGATCGGTCTCGGCGAGCAGCTCGCCGAGGATCAGGCCGGAGAGCGGGGTGGCCGGGGCCGGCTTCAGGATGATCGGCGCGCCGACGGCGATGGCGGGGGCCACCTTGTGGGCGCACAGGTTCAGCGGGAAGTTGAACGGCGCGATGCCGAGGACCGGGCCCTTGACGAAGCGGCGGGTCAGGGCCAGGCGGCCGACGCCGCCGGCGTCGGTGTCCAGGCGCTGGGCCTCTCCGCCGTTGAAGCGGCGGGCCTCTTCGGCGGCGAAACGGAACACGGACACCGCACGGCCGACCTCACCGCGGGCCCACTTGACGGGCTTGCCGTTCTCGGCGGAGATCAGCTGGGCGATCTCCTCGGTGCGCTCCGAGAGCCGCTTGGACACGTGGTCCAGGGCGGCGGCACGTACGTGGGCGGGGGTCGCGGAGAACTCCGCCGTCACGGCGTACGCCGCGGCCACGGCCTCTTCGACCTGGGCGTCGGTGGGCACGCTGACCGTGCCGACCAGGCGTCCGTCCCACGGGTTGTGGACGTCGAAGCTGTCCTGGCCGGTGGCCTGGCGGCCGGCGAGCCAGAAGGCGTGGGTGGAAGTCATGCGAATCCCGGCCCTTCGGAGTGTGCGGTGGGTCGTTGTCCCCACCACGGTAGGACTCCGCCGGGCTTTCGGTGTTTATCCGGCATGGAGCACCTTCCCGCGCCCCTGCTCCGCTTTGGCACTGTCCCTCCCCCGGCGCCCCGCTCACGGGGCCGGTCCGGCGCGCCGGAAGGGGTGCGCGCGTCAGGAGGCCGGCGGGCTGGCCTTCAGCGCGAGCCACAGCTCCATGCGGACGTCCGGGTCGTCCAGGGAGCGGCCGAGGATCTCCTCGACGCGCTTCATCCGGTAGCGCAGGGTGTGGCGGTGGACGCCGAGGTCGGCGGCGGCGGCGTCCCACTGGCCGTGGCGGGAGAGCCATGCCTGGAGGGAGGCCACCAGGTCGCCGCGGCCGGTCGCGTCGTGCTCCCGCAGGGCCCGCAGGGTGCCGTCCGCGAAGGCGCGTACGGCGTCGTCGGCGAGCAGCGGCAGGACCGAGCCCGCCGCGAGGTCCTCGTGCTCGACCAGCGCCCGCCCCCGCCGCCGGGCCACCGCGAGGGACTGGTCGGCCTGCTTGAGGGCCGCCGCGACCCCCGCCGGGCCGGCCGGCGCCGACAGGCCGACCACCAGTTCGTCGGGCTCCGGCCCGGCCGCGTCCCGGCCGCGCCGGGACTCCTGGGCCTCCGCGTGGTCGGCGCACGCCTGGGCCGCCGAGCCCCCGTCGGCGGCCAGCACCACCAGCCGGCCCGGCTCCGGGACCACCAGCAGCGTCTCCCCGGTCCGCGCCGCCGCCGACTCCACCGCGTCGGCCAGCAGGGCCAGCCCCTCCGGCTGGGCCGTCCCGGGCAGCGCCGGCTCGGCGACGATGATGCGGAACGGGGCCTCCAGCAGGGCCCCGTACAGGTCCCCGGCCACGGCCCGCGCGTGCTCCGGCTCCCCCTCCAGCAGCATCCGCAGCACGGCAGCGCCCAGCCGTGACTCCGCGTCGTGCAGCGATCTGGAGCGCTCGGTGGTCAGGGTCAGCAGCGCGACGGCGGAGTGCACCGCGTACCGCTCGGCGGTGCCGAGCGGGGCCGCCGTCCCCACGGCGAGGGCGCCCCGGGCCCGGCGCCCGGTGCCGAGGGACTGGAGCTCGACCCGGTCCTCGGCGCCGCCCACCACCGCGCTCGCCGGCGCGGGCCGCTCCCGCAGCCGCTCCACGTCGGGGGTGAGCCGGGCGGCCCGCCGCGCCGCCCAGTCGGGGGCGGCGGCGACGACCGCGCCGGAGGTGTCGTACAGCGCGGCCCAGCCGTGCACGTGGGCCGCCAGCCTCGCCAGCAGGTCGGCCGGGCCGTCGGAGGACAGCGCGGCCCGGGTCAGCTCCCGCTGCGCCTCGAAGCCGGCGGTCACGGCCCGGTACTGGTCGGCGGCCAGCGCGGCGGAGACGGCCTTGCTGATGGCGAGGAACGGGGTGCGCCGCGGCACCTCCAGCAGCGGCAGGTCCTCCTCGCGGGCGGCCTGGAGCAGCGCTTCGGGGATGGCCTCGTAGTTGACCCCGACGGCGAAGCCGATGCCGACGACGCCGGCGGCGGCCAGCCGCCGTACGTAGCGGCGCATCTCCTCGGGGTCGTCGGCGTCGAGCTTCATCGCGGTGACGAGCAGCAGCTCGCCGCCCTCCATGTACGGCACGGGGTCGGCGAGCTCGCTGACGTGGGCCCAGCGCACGGGGGTGTCGAGGCGGTTCTCCCCGGCCCGGACGGTGAGCTTGAGCGCCGAGTGCTGGACGAGCGAGGCAAGGGTGAGCGGCATCGGGTTCCAGACGGGGAGGGAGGGGGACGGGGCCGCGGAACGGGTCTTCGCCATGTCGTATGAACGACCCCTTTCGATTCTGCCACCCCGTACGGGTCCCCTCAGCCGGTCCCCGACAGCCGGAGCAGCAGCGGAGCGGCTCGTTCCCCCAGGACGGAGGTCAGCGACAGCACCGCGCAGCCGGGCGGGACCGCGTGCGCCAGCTCGGAGGCGGACCAGCGTTCGCGCTCCACCTGGCGCACGGTGACCGCGTCGGTGGTCACGGCCTTTCCGGTGACCAGCTTGCGGAAGGCGTGCAGGGCCCGGGTCAGCGGCTGGTCGGCGAAGACCGTCCGGTGGGTGACGTCGCGGGTCTCGACCCACTCGGTGCCCCAGGCCTCGGCGAAGCGCTGCCCGTCCCAGGTGGTGACCCCGGAGAAGGCCATCCGGCAGCCGACCGCGCCCAGCAGCGGCGTGCGCAGGGCCTCCGGTACGTCGTCCAGGGTGCGCAGGGTCAGCAGGACCCCGGCGTTGGCCGAGCGCAGCCGCTGTACGCCGCGGACGGTCTCCGGGGTCAGGGTGTGCGCGGCGTCGTCCAGGGCGAGGAAGGCGAACAGCGAGCGGTCGGCGCGGGCGGCGGCGGAGGCGTTGAACTGGGCGAGGAGCAGCCGGGCCAGCATCCGGGAGGCGTCGGCGTGCCCGCGTTCGGGGAGGTCGACGCGGACCCGTACGGGGTGTTCGAGGGCGCGCAGCGAGAAGGGGCGCCCCCGCCGCTCGGAGCCGTCGGCGGCCGCTGCGGCGTCGTAGGCCCCGACGTCGAAGAAGCCGGCGAAGGCGGGCCGGTCGAGGAGGGCGGCCCGGTCGGCGAGCGCCGGGCCGGGGTCCCCGGGGGCCCCCTGTTGGCGCAGGCGCGCGTCGAGCTCGCGGAGCATGGCCTGCCGGCCGGTGCCCTCCAGTGCCTGGCGGAGCGCGGTGAGGGCGGTGGGCACCCCGTCGAGCAGTTCGCGCAGTTCGGGTACGGCGGGGAAGCGGCCGTACGCCTCCCGGAAGGGGCCGATCAGCTGGGCGAGGGTGGTCGCGGCCCGGCGTACGTCGATGCCGGGGACGTCTCCGACGAAGGCCTCGGCGAGGAGGCCGGCGGCTTCGTCGGGGTCGGCGGTGCCGCCGTAGAGGTCGAGGTCGTGGACGGAGGCGGGGTCGCCGACGCGCACGACGATGTCGTAGGCGCTGTCGGGGCCGAGCCGGGAGCCGGCCGCGCCGACGGCGACGACGGCGGCCCGGCCGGCCAGCGCCTGGAGCGCGAGCGATTCGACGACGGGCCGTACGAGGCGGGCGGTCTTGCCGGTGCCGGACGGGCCGACGGCCAGCAGGGAGGTGCCGAGCACGCCGGGGTCGAGGGCGAGCCCGGTGCCCCGGCGGGCGTAGGGGTTGCGCTCCCCGTCCTCGACGGTGCCGAGCAGCACCTGCCGGGCCAGCAGGTCGTGGCGGGCGGCCCGGACCGGCAGGTCGCGGTCGCCGGAGGGGTGGACGCAGGCGGCGGCGCCCTTCTCCCGTACGGCGGTCTCGAAGGCCCGCAGCCGGGTGGGGTCGGCCCGTACGGACTCCCAGGCGCGCCGGATGCGGGTGTAGTCCACGTCGTTCATCCGCCCGGCCGCGGCTTCGGCGCCCAGCCGCTCGGCGGCCGCGGCGAGTCCGGCCGCGCGCAGCTCCGGCCAGTCGGCGGGGTCGGCGCCGGGGGCCGCCTCCACGGGGGGCGTCCCGGGGCCGGGGGCGGGCCGGCGGGCCAGGCGGGCGAAGAAGACCAGGACCGGTGCCAGGACCACCCCGTACACGAGGTAGGTGACCAGCTGCTGCACTCCCGGGCTCATCTCCGCGTAGGGCAGGTGGCCGCCGACGAGGCTGAGGAGGGGCACGGTCCGGGTCCAGATGACCACCACGACGAACAGGGCCAGCGCCGCCGCGCCGAGGACCCGCGCGCGGGGGCCGCGGGCCGCGACGAGCCGTTCGAAGGCCAGGCCCCAGGAGCCGAGGCGGCTGAACCACACCACCAGCGCCCCGGTGACGAGCAGCATGTACGCCTGGAGCGCGGCGACGCCCGGACCGGGTTTGGGCGCGCCGCCGAGCTCCCACCAGTCGTGCGGGGTGAGCAGCTTGACCGGCAGGTCGGTGTACGGGATGTAGTTGTCGGTGATCAGGGACCACAGCAGGACGCAGGCGAGGAAGGAGATGACCACCCCGCTGAGCAGCGACCGGTCCGTGGCGGGGTCCTCCCCGCTCCCGGCGCGCGGGACGTGGCCGAAGCGCCAGACGCCCGGTTCGGCCCCCGGGCGCGGGGTGCGCAGCCAGTCGGTGAAGGGGCCCCCGACGGCGGGCGCGTGCCGGGGCTTCGGCGGGGCCCCGGGCGGCGGCTGCGGGCCCGCCGGCCGTGGGACGTGACCCTCGCGGGTCGACGGTCCGTCGTGCGTGCCCTCGGTGTTCATGAACCCCTGCCCCCTGCCCGTTCCCAACGCGCCGCGGCGCTCAATCTAGTGCCCGGCCGGGCACTTGGCCCCGCACCCCGCGGTGATCCGCGGGAGGGGTGCCGGTTCCTTCCTATGGCCGTCACGGACAAGGACACGCGGACACCACTCCCGAACGGAGCATGCCTTACCCCCTCCGCCGGGCCTAGCCTGCGGACAAAGACACAAGTGCGTCCGAAAACACCCCCCAGGAGCCCTCTATGACCGCTGTCCCGCAGGAGCGTCGCATCGTCACCGCGATCCCCGGCCCCAAGTCTCAGGAGCTGCAGGCCCGCCGCCTCGAGACGGTGGCCGGCGGCGTGGGCTCCGTGCTCCCCGTCTTCACGGCCCGCGCGGGCGGCGGCATCATCGAGGACGTCGACGGCAACCGCCTGATCGACTTCGGCTCCGGCATCGCCGTGACCTCGGTCGGCGCCTCCGCCGAGGCCGTGGTGCGCCGCGCGTCCGCGCAGCTCGCCGACTTCACGCACACCTGCTTCATGGTCACGCCGTACGAGGGCTACGTCGAGGTCTGCGAGGCACTCGCCGAGCTGACCCCGGGCGACCACGCCAAGAAGTCGGCGCTGTTCAACTCGGGCGCCGAGGCCGTCGAGAACGCCGTCAAGATCGCCCGTTCGTACACCAAGCGCCAGGCCGTCGTCGTCTTCGACCACGGCTACCACGGCCGTACGAACCTGACGATGGCGCTGACCTCGAAGAACATGCCGTACAAGCAGGGCTTCGGCCCGTTCGCCCCCGAGGTCTACCGCGTCCCGGTCGCCTACGGCTACCGCTGGCCCACCGGTGCCGAGAACTGCGGCCCCGAGGCCGCCGCCCAGGCGATCGACCAGATCACCAAGCAGATCGGCGCCGACAACGTCGCCGCGATCATCATCGAGCCGGTCCTCGGCGAGGGCGGCTTCATCGAACCGGCCAAGGGCTTCCTCCCGGCGATCGTGAAGTTCGCCAACGACAACGGCATCGTCTTCGTAGCCGACGAGATCCAGTCCGGCTTCTGCCGCACCGGCCAGTGGTTCGCGTGCGAGGACGAGGGCATCGTCCCGGACCTCATCACCACCGCCAAGGGCATCGCGGGCGGTCTGCCGCTCGCCGCCGTGACCGGCCGCGCCGAGATCATGGACTCCGCCCACGCGGGCGGCCTGGGCGGCACCTACGGCGGCAACCCGGTGGCGTGCGCCGGCGCGCTCGGCTCCATCGAGACCATGAAGGAGCTCGACCTCAACGCCGCGGCGAAGAAGATCGAGTCCGTCATGAAGGCCCGCCTGACGGCCATGCAGGAGAAGTACGAGATCATCGGCGACATCCGCGGCCGCGGCGCCATGATCGCGATCGAGCTGGTGAAGGACCCGGTCTCCAAGACCCCGTTCCCGGAGGCGGCCGGCGCGCTCGCCAAGGCCTGCCACGCCGAGGGCCTGCTCGTCCTCACCTGCGGCACCTACGGCAACGTGCTCCGCTTCCTCCCGCCGATCGTCATCGGCGAGGACCTGCTGAACGAGGGCCTGGACATCATCGAGGGCGCTTTCGCGGCCATCTGACCGAACGTCAGTTCCGAAGGTCTAGAACGCCTGGACGCGGCGCCCGCCCGCTACCACCGGTAACGGGCGGGCGCTGTGAAGAAGCTGTGGGGGGCCGATGGCGGGAGCGCGTTCCCGCTGTCGGTCCCCCTTTCGCTGGCGTACGGTTTCTGCAGATGAGTGAGACAGACCGTTTCCGGGAGACCGGGGGCGACACCGGTACCGGGCTTCCCCAGCGCCGTACTGGTCATGCGTTCGCGCACACTCCTCACAGATCGGACGGCCGTCCGCCCCAAACCCCCCGGGGCGAACGGCAACCCGGTCCGGGCGGCCGCCCCGGAACCATCCCCCCTGTTCCGGGGTGGCCGGCCATCCTCCCGACGGCCCTGTGCCTCGGCCTCTTCGCCCTGATCACCTGGCAGGTCCTGGTGTCGGGGCCGCTCCTGGTCCCGGACCACGCGCTCAGCCGCGCCCTCGTGCGCACCGTCCCGGACGCCGTCACCGAGCGCCTCGCGGACCTGGGCAACGTCCCGGTCGCCGTCCCCGTCCTCGCGCTGGCCATGGCGTACGCCGCCTGGCGCGGCCGACGCCTCGCCGCGCTCTCGGCCGGCCTGGCGATGGCCCTGGTGCCGGCGCTGATCGTCCCGCTCAAGGCGTGGACCGCCCGCCCGGGCCCGCTGGAGCCCTGGGCCGCCGGCTACTACCCCTCGGGCCACACGGCGACGGCCCTGACCGCCTACGTGGGCGCGGCGCTGCTCCTCGCCCCGTACACCCGCCGTCCCTGGCCGGTGGCGGCCGCGCTCGTCCTGTCGGCGGCGACGGCCGCGGGCCTGGTCCTGCGCGGGTTCCACTGGCCCCTCGACGTGCTGGCCAGCGTCCTGCTGTGCGTGCCGCCGCTGCTGGGCGTGCGCCGGGCGGCCGGAGGCCGGGGCGGGAGCTGAGTCCCGGCCGCACCGGGGGGAGCCCGGTCCGCCGCCGGGGAGCGGCGGCGGCCGGCGCCCGCGGGGTCCGTGCGGTCAGGGCCTGCGGGACTCCTCCGCCAGCGCCCGCGCCGCCGCGGCCTCGTGCAGCGCGAGCTCCAGCACCGCCGGGTCGGTGAGCGTGCCGCGGCCGTCGGGGACCTCCAGCCAGCGGGCCCCGCCGGTCGCCCGGCCGGGGTACGGGACCACGATCCAGGTCCCGCGCCCGGCTCCCCGTACGCCCGTGCCGATCCAGCGGGCCGCCGTGCCCGGGGGCACGAAGAAGCCCACCCTGGCGTCCTTGAAGTCGGCCAGCACCGGGCCGGGCGGACCGGACAGCAGGCGCAGCACGTCGAGGGCGGGCCGCCCCAGCTCCCCCGGCACGATCAGCACGTCCCACTGCCGGCCGGCGGGCAGCAGGGCGACCCCGAGGGGGTTGCGCTCCCACTCCCACCGGCAGGCAGCCGGATCCGGTGCTGCCGAAACCAGCCATTCCACCGCGGTCCTCGCTCCCGGGAGCGTCATCGCCCGGCCTCCGTCGTCTCGTCTCGGTGTGGTTCTCACGGGGAGAGAGGGGGGCCGGGCGGGGCTATGACGCGGGTTGCGTTACTCCATGGAGGTGAAGCGCACAGGGGCGGCCGGAAGCGTGCGCCGGGGCGCACCCGTGTGCCGGCGTACGCGTGTGCGCGGGGACGTGCGGGGTCAGCTGTCGAAGCCGAGCCCGAGGCGGTCCAGCGTCCTGAGCCACAGGTTGCGGTGGCCGCCCCGGGCGTCGGCGCGGGCCAGCGACCACTTGGTGAGGGCGATCCCGGTCCAGGCGAGGGGCTCGGGCGGGAACGGCATGGGCTTGGACCTCACCATCTCCAGCCGGGTGCGCTCGGTGGACAGGCCGTCGAGCAGGTCCAGCATCACGTCGGCGCCGAAGCGGGTGGCCCCCACGCCCAGCCCGGTGTATCCGGCGGCGTAGGCCACCCTGCCGCGGTGCGCGGTGCCGAAGAAGGCCGAGAAGCGGGAGCAGGTGTCGATGGCCCCGCCCCAGGCGTGGCTGAAGCGCACCCCCTCCAGCTGCGGGAAGGCGGTGAAGAAGTGCTCGGCGAGCTTGAGGTAGGTCTCGGGGCGGTGGTCGTACTCGGAGTCGAGCTTCCCCCGGTAGGGGTAGACCGCGTCGTACCCGCCCCACAGGATCCGGTGGTCCCTGGTGATCCGGAAGTAGTGGAACTGGTTGGCGCTGTCGCCCAGTCCCTGGCGGTTCTTCCACCCGATCGAAGCCAGCTGCGCCTCGTCCAGCGGCTCGGTCATCAGCGCGTAGTCGTAGACCGGGACGGTGAAGGGGCGGATCCGGCGCACCAGCGACGGGAAGATGTTGGTGCCCAGCGCGACCCGGCGGGCGAGGATCGTGCCGTAGGGGGTCTCCACCGTCATCCCGGCGCCCGCCTGCGCCAGCTTCAGGCCGCGCGTGTTCTCGTAGATCCGCACGCCCTGCTCCAGGCAGGCCCGCTTCAGGCCCCAGGCCAGTTTCGCGGGGTTGAGCATGGCCACGCCGTCGCGGTCCCACAGGCCCGCGAGGAAGGTGGGCGAGTCGATCTCCGCGCGCAGTGCCTCGCCCTCCAGCCACTCGGAGCCGGCGCCGAGGCCCAGCCCGCGGGCCTGCTCGTGCAGTTCCCGCAGCTCCTCGACCTGGTGCGGCTCGGTGGCCACGTCGATCTCGCCGGTGCGCTCGAAGTCGCAGTCGATGCCGTAGCGGGCGACGGCCTCCTCGATGGCGTCGAGGTTGCGGGCGCCGAGCTCCTCCAGCTTGGCCAGCTCACCGGGCCAGCGGGCCAGGCCGTTGGCCAGGCCGTGGGTGAGGGAGGCCGCGCAGAACCCGCCGTTGCGGCCGGAAGCGGCCCAGCCCGCCTCCTTGCTCTCGATCAGTACGACGTCCCGTCCGGGGTCGCGCTCCTTGGCGAGCAGCGCGGTCCACAGGCCGCTGTAGCCGCCTCCGACGACCAGCAGGTCGCAGCGCTCGTCGGAGGTGAGGGCCGGCTGCGGAGCCGGGCGGCCGGGGTCGTCCAGCCAGTACGAGACCGGCTTCGCTTCGGAAAGGGATTTCGCAACACTGCGCATGGCGACTGGGGCCATGTCTTCCAACTCCCTACGGGATCTACTTCGGTTGTGCCTTCTTGCGGCGGTTGCCGGCCCACTGGCCGGCGAGGACCACCAGCACCGCGATGACGAACATCGCCGTGCCGATGACGTTGATCTGGACGGGCGTACCGCGCTGGGCCGATCCCCACACGAACATGGGGAAGGTGACGGTGTTGCCCGAGTTGAAGTTGGTGATGATGAAGTCGTCGAAGGAGAGCGCGAAGGACAGCAGCGCGCCCGCCGCGATTCCGGGGGCCGCGATCGGCAGGGTGACCCTCAGGAAGGTCTGCGCCGGTCCGGCGTAGAGGTCGCGGGCGGCCTCCTCCAGACGCGGGTCCATCGACAGGACGCGTGCCTTGACGGCGGCGACGACGAAGCTGAGGCAGAACATCACGTGGGCGATGAGGATGGTCCAGAAGCCCAGCTGGATGCCCATGTTGAGGAAGAGGGCGAGCAGCGAGGCCGCCATCACGATCTCGGGCATGGCCATCGGCAGGAAGATCAGCGAGTTCACCGCGCCGCGCGCCCGGAACCGGTAGCGGACCAGCGCGAAGGCTATGGCGGTGCCGAGGACCGTGGCGCCGATGGTGGCCCACAGGGCGATCTGGAGGGAGAGCGCGAGGGAGCCGCACAGGTCGGCGACCCCGCAGGGGTCCTTCCACGCGTCGAGGGAGAACTCCTGCCAGGCGTAGTTGAACCGCCCGGTGGGGTTGTTGAAGGAGAACACCGTCACGACGACGTTCGGCAGGATCAGGTACGCGAGCGTGGCGAGGCCCGCGATGACCACGAGATTGCGGCGGAGCCAACGCATCAGACCAGGTCCTCCGTCCCCGCTCGGCGGATGTAGATGGTGACCATGATCAGCACGATGGCCATGAGGATGAAGGACAGCGCGGCCGCCGTCGGGTAGTCGAGGATCCGCAGGTACTGCGACTGGATGACGTTGCCGATCATCCGGGTGTCGGTGGAGCCGAGCAGTTCGGCGTTCACGTAGTCGCCGCTCGCCGGGATGAAGGTGAGCAGGGTCCCGGAGACCACGCCCGGCATCGACAGCGGGAAGGTGACCTTGCGGAACACCGTGGCGGGGGTGGCGTACAGGTCGCCCGCGGCCTCGTGGAGGCGGGTGTCGATGCGCTCCAGCGAGGTGTAGAGCGGCAGGACCATGAAGGGGAGGAAGTTGTACGTCAGGCCGCAGACCACCGCGAGCGGTGTGGCCAGGACCCGGCTGCCCTCGGTCATCCCGAGCCAGCTGGTGACGTCCAGGAAGCCCACCGCGTCGAGGGCGCCGACCACCGGGCCGCCGTCGGCCAGGATCGTCTTCCAGGCCAGGGTGCGGATCAGGAAGCTGGTGAAGAAGGGGGCGATGACGAGGACGAGCAGCAGGTTGCGCCAGCGGCCCGCCTTGAAGGCGATCAGGTAGGCCAGCGGGTAGCCGAGCAGCAGGCACAGCGCGGTCGCGGTGCCGGCGTAGAGCAGGGAGCGCAGGAACTGCGGGAGGTACTCGGTCAGGGCGTCCCAGTAGGTCCGGAAGTGCCAGGTGACCTCGAAGCCCTCCTCGAGCGAGCCGGTCTGCACCGAGGTGGAGGCCTGGTAGACCATCGGCAGCACGAAGAAGACGAGCAGCCACAGGATGCCGGGGAGCAGCAGCCAGTACGGGACCAGGCGCTTCTTCAGGGCCGCCCGGTGGACCGGGGGCCCGGCGGGCGCGGAGGCCTCGGGGGGCGCCGCGGTGGCCGTCATGCGCCCTCCTCGACGGTCTCGATGCCGGCCTCTATGTCCTGGGCGGCGTCCAGGCCGAAGGTGTGCTCCGGGTTCCAGTGCAGGACGACGTCGGCGCCGGGGACGAGGCGGCTGTCCCGTTCGATGTTCTGGACGTACACCTCCAGCCCCGGGCAGACCTGGCTGTCGATCACGAACTGGGTGGAGACGCCGATGAACGAGGAGTCGGCGATCTTGCCCGCGACCTTGTTGCGGCCGGCCGCGACGGCGGACTCCTCGGCCGCCGGGACCAGGGAGATCTTCTCGGGGCGCACGCCCACGAGGAGCTTCCCGCCCGCGCGGGGCGTGGTCGAGCACCGGGCGGTGGGCAGTCGCAGCGTGGTGCCCGAGGCGGAGACGGTCACGTCGGACCCGGTGGACTCGACGTATGCCTCGATGAGGTTGGAGGTGCCGAGGAAGTTGGCGACGAAGGTGGTGCGCGGGTTCTCGTACAGCTCGGCGGGGGCACCCAGCTGCTCGACGCGGCCGCCGTTCATCACGGCGACCGTGTCGGCCATGGTCATGGCCTCCTCCTGGTCGTGCGTGACGTGGACGAAGGTGATGCCCACCTCGGTCTGGATCCGCTTGAGCTCCAGCTGCATCTGGCGGCGCAGCTTGAGGTCGAGGGCTCCCAGCGGCTCGTCGAGCAGCAGCACCTGGGGGTGGTTGATGAGGGCGCGGGCGACGGCCACGCGCTGCTGCTGCCCGCCGGAGAGCTGGTGCGGCTTCTTGCGGGCGTGCTCTCCGAGCTGGACGAGGCCGATCATCTCGTCGACCTGCTTCCTGACGGAAGCGACACCGCGGCGGCGCAGGCCGAACGCGATGTTCTCGAAGACGTCCATGTGCGGGAACAGGGCGTAGCTCTGGAAGACGGTGTTCACCGGGCGCTTGTACGGCGGCAGGTGGGTGACCTCGCGGTCGCCGAGGCCGATGGTGCCGGTGGAGGGCTCCTCCAGGCCGGCGATCATGCGCAGGGTGGTGGTCTTCCCGCAGCCCGAGGCGCCGAGCAGGGCGAAGAAGGAGCCCTGGGGAATGGTGAGGTCCAGCGGGTGCACGGCGGTGAAGGAGCCGTAGTGCTTGCTGATCCCGGCGAGGCGTACGTCGCCGCTCGCGGTCTTGTCGGTCATGGGCCTGGGCCTTCGGTGGTGTGTCGGGGGAAGGGGACGGACGGGGCGCGGGTGGGGGTGCCGGTGCGTGGCCCGGTCAGGCGCCGATGAGCTTGGCGAACTTCTCCTCGTACGCCGTCTCTTCCTCGCTGGTGAGGGAGCGGAAGGCGTGGGCCTTGGCTGCCATCTCCTTGTCCGGCACGATCAGCGGGTTGTCCGCGAGCGCCGGGTCGATCTTGGCGAGCTCTTCCTTGACGCCGTCGACGGGGCAGACGTAGCTGATGAACGCGGCCAGCCGGGCCGCGACCTCGGGCTGGTAGTAGTAGTCGATGAGCTTCTCGGCGTTGGCCTTGTGCCGCGCCTTGACGGGGACCAGCAGGTTGTCGCTGGAGGTGATGTATCCGGCGGCGGGGATCGCGTACTTGATGTCCGGGTTGCCGGCCTGGAGCTGGATGACGTCGCCCGCCCAGGCGAGACAGGCCGCCAGGTCGCCCTTGTCGAGGTCGGCGGTGTAGTCGTTGCCGGTGAAGCGGCGGATCTGCTGGGTGTCCACGCCCTTCTGGAGGCGGCCGACCGCCGTGTCGAAGTCGGCGGTGGTGAAGTTCGCCGGGTCCTTGCCCTGGTCGAGCAGGGTCATGCCGACGCTGTCGCGCATCTCGGTGAGGAAGCCCACGCGGCCCTTGAGCGAGGGGTCGTCGAGGAGCTGGGTGACGGAGTCGACCTTCTTGCCGTCGGTGGCCTTGGAGTTGTAGGCGATGACGGTGTCGATGCCGGTCCAGGGGTAGCTGTGGGCGCGGCCCGGGTCCCAGTCGGGGTTGCGGAACTGGGGGATCAGGTTGGCGTAGGCGTGCGGGAGGTGGGAGGGGTCCAGCTTCTGCGCCCAGCCGAGACGGATGATGCGGGCGGCGAGCCAGTCGGTGACGACGATCAGGTCGCGGCCGGTGTCCTGGCCGGCCGCGAGCTGCGGGCGGATCTTGCCGAAGAACTCGACGTTGTCGTTGATGTCCTCGGTGTACTTGACCTGGATCCCGGTCCGCTTGGTGAACTCCTCCAGCGTGGGACGGGTCTTCTCGTCGTCGCTGGTGTCCATGTACTCGGTCCAGTTGGAGAAGACGATCTCCTTCTCCTTGCCCGAGTGGTCGTCGGACGCCACGGCGCCGCCCTCGCGCTTGGCGGGCGGGATGCCGCAGGCGGTGAGGGCCGAGAGGCCGCCCAGGGTGAGCGCCCCGACGCCGGAGGCGCGCAGCAGCGAGCGGCGGGTGAGGGCGCCCCGTCCGCTGCTGAGGCTGCGCCGCATCGCGGCGGTCTGCGCCGCCGAGAGGCGGTCGGGCTCGAACTGCTCCATGCGCGTTGCCCTTTCGGGAGGAATGGCCACTGGTCAGACGGCCGGCTTCTGTCGGTCCCCGAAGATCGTGCGGTGCCAATCCTTCGCGGCCACCGCAGTATTGTCGAACATCACATGCTTGACCTGCGTGTACTCCTCGAACGAGTAGGCGCTCATGTCCTTCCCGAAGCCGCTGGCCTTGTAGCCGCCGTGCGGCATCTCGCTGATGATCGGGATGTGGTCGTTGACCCAGACGCAGCCCGCCTTGAGCTCGCGGGTGGCGCGGCCCGCCCGGTAGAGGTCGCGGGTCCAGGCGGAGGCCGCGAGACCGTACGGGGTGTCGTTGGCCAGGGCCAGGCCCTCGTCGTCGGTGTCGAAGGGCAGGACCACCAGGACCGGGCCGAAGATCTCGGACTGGACGGCCTCGCTGTCCTGCGCGGCGTCGCGGATGAGGGTCGGCCGGTAGTACGCGCCCGCGGCGAGGCTGCCGCCCCCTTCCCCGGTCCGCGGGATCTCGCCGCCGGTGACGACGGTGGCGTACGAGCGGGCGCGCTCGACGAACGCGGCGACCCGGTCGCGCTGGGCGTGCGAGACGAGCGGGCCGAGGTCGGTGGTCGGCGCGAAGGGGTCGCCGAGGCGGACGGTCTCCATCAGCTCGGCGACGCGGGCCGTGAAGGCGTCGTGCAGGGGGCGCTGCACATAGGCGCGGGTGGCGGCGGTGCAGTCCTGGCCGGTGTTGATGAGCGAGGCGGCGACCGCGCCCTGGGCGGCGGCCTCCAGGTCGGCGTCGTCGAAGACGACGAAGGGCGCCTTGCCGCCGAGCTCCAGGTGGAGCCGCTTGACGGTGGCGGTCGCGATCTCGGCGACCCTCCTGCCGACGGCGGTGGAGCCGGTGAAGGAGGTCATCACCACGTCGGGGTGGCCCACCAGGTGCTCGCCGGCGTCGCGCCCGGCACCGGTGACGATGTTGACCACGCCGTCGGGGATCCCCGCCTCCTTGGCCGCCTGGGCGAACATCAGGGAGGTCAGCGGGGTGAGCTCGGCGGGCTTGAGGACGATCGTGTTGCCCGCGGCGATGGCCGGGAGGATCTTCCAGGCGGCCATCTGGAGGGGGTAGTTCCAGGGGGCGATGGAGCCGACGACCCCGATGGCCTCCCGGCGCACGTAGGAGGTGTGGTCCCCCGAGTACTCGCCGGCCGCCTGGCCCTGGAGGTGGCGGGCCGCGCCGGCGAAGAAGGCGGTGTTGTCGATGGTCCCCGGCACGTCGAACTCCGTCGACAGCCTGAGCGGCTTGCCGCACTGGAGGGACTCGGCGTACGCGAAGTCCTCCGCCTGGTCCGCCAGTACGCCGGCCAGCCGGTGCAGGGCGTCCGAGCGCTCACCCGGAGTGGCGGCCGACCACGCGGGGAAGGCCCGCTTGGCGGCGGCCACCGCCTCGTCCACGTCGGCCGGGCCGGCCAGCTCGTACGTGAGCACCTCTTCGCCGGTGGCGGGGTCGACCACGGTGTGCGACCGCCCCGAGGTGCCGGGGCGGAGCCGTCCGTCGATGTACTGCGCGCCGTCTGCGAAGCGGTCCTTGACCTGGAAGCGGTTACCCATCGCTCTCACGCTCTCCGTAGCTACAGCTCGAATTGAGTGCCGATCCTGGCAGAGGCGTTCCCCCGCGCCAAGGGATTCCGTTGTTGCCTTTTGATCACGCGACGGAATCGGTCGACCATATGTCGAGGCATCCCCGAAATCCCGTACGAAGTGTCAGTGGTGACTGCGACACTCGCGTGCATGGACATGTTGGACACGCTGATCGAGCAGGTCAGCCGGGGTCAGCGGGTGAAGTACCTGCCGTTCTGGGGGCACCGGCCGCAGCCCGACGGCAGGCTCGGGCCGAGCTGCCTGAGCCAGTGGTGGCCGTCTCCCTTCACTGTGGGTGACGTCCGGTACGCCACGGCCGAGCACTGGATGATGGCCGGGAAGGCGCGCCTGTTCGGAGACGCGGAAGCCGAGCGCGCCGCGCTGGAGGCCCGCAGTCCGGCGGCGGCGAAGAAGGCCGGACGGCTGGTGCGCCGGTTCGACGAGACGGTCTGGGAGCGGGAGCGGTTCGCGCTGGTCGTGGCGGGCAGCGTGCACAAGTTCGGCTCCGACCGCGCGCTGCGCTCCTACCTGCTGGGCACGGGGACGCGGGTGCTGGTCGAGGCGAGCCCGCTGGACCGGGTCTGGGGCATCGGGCTCGCCGCCGATGACGAGCGGGCGCTCCAGCCCGCCCGCTGGCGCGGCCTGAACCTGCTCGGCTTCGCCCTGATGGAGGCCCGGGAGCGGCTCCGCGCGGAGGCGGCGTGACGCGGCGGCTCCGGGTGGCGGCCGTCATCGTGCGCGACGGTCTCCTCCTGATGGTGCGCGAGCGGCACCGGGGGGCGTCCGGGCTCCATGACGGGGCGGAGTACTGGACGCTGCCCGGGGGCGGAGTGGAGCCCGGGGAGGATCTGGAGGCGGCGGTCCGGCGGGAGGTGGCCGAGGAGACGGGGCTGCGCCCCCTGGAGGTGCGGTACGCCTTCGAGGCGCCGTACCCCTCGGGGTGGACCACCTGCTTCCGGGTGGAGGTGGCGCCCGGTGAGCCGGTCCTGGGGGTCGACGGGGACCTGGAGTGCCCGTGCCCCCGGATGGTGGGGCTCGCCTGGGTCCCGCTGACCCGCGCCGCGCCGGACGGGCCGTACATGGTGCCGACGCTGCTGTCGGCCGCCCCGCTCTGACCCGGGGCGGAGGGGGCGGCTGGAGGGGCCGGCCGGAGCGGGGCGGCCGCTCAGACCCGTTCGCGGGGCGTGTCGATCTGGGACACGGAGGACGGGGAGTCGCTGCCGCCGTCGTAGTCCTCGAGCTCGGGAACGAAGAAGACGAGCAGCGTCATGCCTATGCCGAGCACGACCCCGACCGCGCCGAGGATGATGCCGGCCAGCGCCACACCGCCGTTGGTGGCTTCGCCCCGGGCCGCCTTGCCCCTGCCCAGCGCCCCGAAGACGATCGCCGCGATACCGAGGGCGATCGGGCCGACCATGGTGGCGCAGACGAACACCGAGAGGATGCCGAGCACGAGGGCGGTGATCCCGAAGCCGTTGCTCGCGGGCGGCACGGCGTACGGGTACCCCAAGTATCCCGGCCCGCCCGGATATCCGGGGTACCCCGGGTGACCGGGCTGGCCCGGGTAGCCGGGATAACCCGGCGGCACGGGCGGGCCCGGGTAGGCGTACGCGCCGCCGGCCGGCTGCGCCGGGTACCCGTACGCGGACCCGGGGGCCGGCGGCTGCGGGTACGCAGCGGCGGCCGGCGGGACCGGCTGGGGCGGCGGATATCCGGAGGGGTCGGGCGCCGGGTCCGCGCCGGGCATGCCCACCACCGTCGGCTGCTCGTGCACCGGCGGGGCCGGCTGCGCGCCCGGCGGCTTCTCCGGGCCGGCCGCCGGCCGCTCGGGCGGCGCCCACGGGTCCCTCGGTTCAGGGCTGTGGTCGGTCATACGGCGCCCCCCTCTCTCGTACGGCCATGCTAAGCGCTGCCGCCGACACCGCCGGGGCCTGCCTACGATGAGGCCGAACCGCCCGACCCGTGTCCTCCCGGAGGCCCCCATGCCCGACCTGCACCCCTTCATCGCGGGGCTGCCCAAGGCCGAACTCCACGTCCACCACGTCGGCTCGGCGTCCCCGCGCATCGTGGCAGAACTCGCCTCCCGCCACCCCGACTCGAAGGTCCCCACCGACCCCGAGGCGCTGGCCGACTACTTCACCTTCACCGACTTCGCCCACTTCATCGAGGTCTACCTGTCGGTCGTCGACCTGGTCCGCACTCCGGACGACGTCCGCACCCTCACCTTCGAAGTGGCCCGTGACATGGCCCGGCAGAACATCCGCTACGCCGAACTCACCATCACCCCCTACTCCTCCACCCGCCGCGGCATCGACGAGAACGCCTTCATGGAGGCCATCGAGGACGCCCGCAAGGCGGCCGAGACCGAGCTCGGCGTCATCCTGCGCTGGTGCTTCGACATCCCCGGCGAGGCCGGCCCCGAGGCCGCCGCCGAGACCGCCCGCCTCGCGGTCGACCTGCGCCCCGAGGGCCTGGTCTCCTTCGGCCTGGGCGGCCCCGAGATCGGCGTCCCGCGCCCCCAGTTCAAGCCGTACTTCGACGCGGCCCGCGCCGCCGGCCTGCACAGCGTCCCGCACGCGGGCGAGAGCACCGGGCCGGAAACCATCTGGGACGCCATCCGCGAGCTGGGCGCCGAGCGCATCGGCCACGGCACCACCGCCCCGCAGGACCCGGAACTGCTGAAGTACCTCGCGGACAACCGGATCGCACTGGAGGTCTGCCCGACCTCCAACATCGCCACCCGCGTGGTGACCGACCTCGACCGGCACCCCGTCAAGGAGATGGTGGCGGCGGGAGTGCTCGTCACCATCAACAGCGACGACCCGCCGATGTTCGGCACCGACCTCAACAACGAGTACGCGGTGGCCGCCCGGCTCCTCGACCTCGACGAGCGCGGCCTCGCGCAGCTCGCCAAGAACGCCGTCGAGGCCTCCTTCCTGGACCCGGCCGGCAAGGCGGAGCTCGTCGCGGAGATCGACGCGTACACCAGCGAATGGCTCGCCCGCTGACTCCACTTGATCCCCGCGCCCCCGAGAATGGGACGCATGAGCAACCTGACTGCCGTCGGTCACCGCGGCGATCCCTACCGGTTCCGTGAGAACACCCTCGCCTCCGTCCGCTCCGCCTTCGCCCGGGGGGCGGACGCGGTGGAGGTCGACGTACGGCTGACCCGCGACGGCGTGCCGGTCCTGCTCCACGACGAGACGCTGGAGCGGCTGTGGGGGCACGACGTGCGGCTCGACGCCGTCACGGCGGCCCAGTTGAAGGAGCTCACGGACGGCCGGGTCCCGACGCTGCGCCAGGCACTGACGGAGGCCGGGGCCGAGGACGGGCGGCTCATGATCGACCTGCCGGGCGCCGCGTACGAGACGGTGAAGACGGTCGTCGGCCTGGTGCGCGAATGCGGGGCGCGCGACCGTACGTACTACTGCGCCGGGCCGAACACCATGCTCGCGGTCCGCGCCGCGGACCCGGGCGCGGAGATCGCGCTGACCTGGACCACCCTGTCGCCGCCGCGCCGGGTGCTGATCGACGCCGTGGCCCCGCGCTGGCTCAACTACCGCTTCGGCCTGGTCAGCCGGGAACTGACGCGGGCCCTGCACCGGGACGGACTGCTGGTGTCGGCCTGGACGGCGGACACCAAGCGGTCGATGCGCCGCCTGCTGAGGGCCGGGGTGGACTCCGTCACCACGAACCGGGTGGACGCGCTGGCCGCCGTGCGGGCCGAGCTCGGCCGGTGACCCGCCCGCCGGGCGGAGGGCTGCGCGGGCGGGTGCTGCGGGCGGACCCGCGCTGGCAGGACCTGGGGCTGGCGCTGCTGGTGCAGGTGGCGACGACCATCCCGTTCGTGGTGCCCCGCGACCCGCAGCATCCACCGGCCACCTGGACCGCGTACCTGGTGACGACGCTGGGCACGGTGCCGCTGGTGTGGCGGCGTCGGGCCCCGGTGACGGCGGTGCTCGGGGTGATCGCGGCGGGCTCCGTCTACCAGCTGGGCCTGGACGGTCCCGGGCAGCCGCTGCCGTACGCCGGGCTGATCTGCGTCTACACGATCGCGCTGCTCAGCCCGGCGCGGGTGCGGCTCCTCATGGGCGGGCTCCTGACGGTGGTGATCGCCGTCTCCGTGGCGCTCAACACCGGGTCGGCGCGGGAGCTGCTGTTCTCGTTGTTCGTCTTCGCGGCGGCCTTCGCGCTGGGGCGGCTCCAGGCCACCCGGCAGGCCTACACCGCGGCCGTCGAGGACCGGGCGGCGCAGCTGGAGCGGGCGAACCGGATCGAGGCCGAGCAGGCGGCCGCGCGTGAACGGGCCCGTATAGCCCGGGAGATGCACGACATCCTCTCGCACGCGGTCAGCATCATGATCGTGCAGGCGGAGGCCGGGCCGGTGGCGGTGCGCGCGGCCCCGGCCCGGGCGGAGGCGGCGTTCGAGGCGATCGCCGAGACGGGGCGGGACGCGATGGCGCAGCTGCGGACGATGCTGGGGGTGCTGCGGGCGGAGGAGCCGGCGGCGGCTCCGCGTGCGCCGCAGCCGGGGATCGGGGAGCTGCCGGTGCTCCTGGACCGGGTGCGGGCCGGCGGGCTCGGGGTGTCGTACGGGCGGACGGGCGGGGTGCGCGACCTGCCGGCGGCGCTGGAGGCGACGGTGCACCGGGTGGTGCAGGAGGCGCTGACGAACGTGGTGAAGCACGCGGGGGCCTCGATGGTGGAGGTACGCCTGGAGTACGGGGTGGACGCGCTGACGGTGACGGTCACGGACGACGGCCGGGGCCCGGCGCCCACCGCGGGCGGCGGGCACGGGCTGATCGGGATCCGTGAGCGGGCGGCGGCGCACGGCGGGACGGCGCGGACCGGCCCGGGGGCGGACGGGCGGGGATTCACGGTGCGGGTGACCCTGCCGGCCTCGGTAGCCTCACCGCTGGAGGTGGGGAATTGACGATCCGTGTGGTGGTGGCCGACGACCAGGAGCTGGTGCGCAGCGGCTTCGCGATGATCCTGGACGTCCAGGAGGACATCGAGGTCGTGGCGGAGGCCGGCGACGGGGCCGCGGCGGTGGCGGCCGTGGAGCGGCTCGCGCCGGACGTGGCGCTGCTGGACGTCCGGATGCCGGTGCTGGACGGGATCGAGGCCTGCCGGGCGATCTCGGCGGGCAGTGCGTGCCGGGTGGTGATGCTGACGACCTTCGACTCGGACGAGTACGTGTACGAGGCGCTGCACGCGGGGGCGAGCGGCTTCCTGCTGAAGGACGTGCGGCGGGACGACCTGGTGCACGCGGTACGGGTGGTCGCGGCGGGCGAGTCGCTGCTGGCGCCGTCGGTGGCGCGGAGGGTGATCGAGGAGTACACGGCGGCGACGGCCCGGCCCTCCGTTCCCGCGCTCGCCGCGGAGCGGCTGGAGGTGCTGACCGCGCGGGAGCGGGAGACGCTGCTCCACCTGGGACGGGGGCTGTCGAACGCGGAGATCGCGGCGGCGCTGGTGGTGAGCGAGCACACGGTGAAGTCGCACGTGGGGAACGTGCTGGCGAAGCTGGGGCTGCGGGACCGGATCCAGGCGGTGATCTGCGCGTACGAGACGGGGCTGATCGCGGCGGGTCGGACGGGGGCGGGGGACGCGGGAGGCGGGACGGGGGCGGCGGCCGTCGGAAGTCCTCGCGCCGGGGTCTCTCCCTCCGGGGTCTCTCCCTCCGGGGAGGGAGGCGGCGGCGTGTCGGATCCCTCGCGCCGGTGAGTTGTCGTACCGCTGAAGACCCCTCTCGCTGGTGATCCGCGACTGCCCCCGTGACCCGCAGCATTGAGGTCATCGGGGCAGCCGGCCCCGCGGAACGGACCGCACACAGGGGGAACCGTCATGAAGGCACGTACGCGCACGCTGATCGCCGCCGCTCTGGTCCTGGGGGTCGCCGCCGGACCGGTGGCCGCCGCGCAGGCCGCTCCGGCGCCGGCGCCCGTCTCGGCGGGGATCGCCCCGCCCGTCTTCACCACGCCGCCGGACGCGGCGGCCCTGGAGAAGGCGATCGCGGGTGTCGGGGCGCGGCACAAGGACGCGACGGCGGCTCTGGTCCGGGTGGGCGGTACGAGCGGCGGCTGGCGCGGCAGCTCGGGCGTCGCGGACGTCCGCAGCGGGCGCGCCGCGATCGAGAACGCCCGCTTCCGGGCCGGATCGGTGACGAAGACCTTCACGGCGGCGGTGGTGCTCCAGCTCGCCGCCGAAGGCCGGGTGGACCTCGACCGGCCGGTGCAGGAGTACCTTCCCGGGCTGCTGCCGGGCGGCCCGGGCGGCTTCAAGCCGGTCAAGGTGCGGGAACTGCTGAACTACACGAGCGGCCTGCGGTCCGCCGACGGCCCCGGAGACGCCTTCGAGGACGAGTACGCGCACCGGTTCGACGTGGTCGACCCGCGGGCGCTGATCGCCAACGCGGTGGCCAAGGGCCCCGAGTACGACCCGGGTGAGAAGCAGCGCTACAGCAACATCCACTACACGGTGCTGGGGGTGCTGATCGAGAGGCTGACGGGGACGACATACGAGAAGGCCGTGGCCGACCGGATCACCAAGCCGCTGGGCCTGCGCCACACCTCGTTCCCGTCCCGTACCCAGAACCGCATACCCGGCGCCCACAACCACGGCTACCAGGCGGTGGAGGGGGCCGACGGGAGCAGTTCGCTGGTGGACGTATCGGAGTGGAACTCCTCCTCCAACTGGGCTGCCGGGGACCTGATATCGACCACGGCGGACCTGGAGCGCTTCACGGTGGCGCTGTTCGGCGGCAAGGTCGTCCCGAAGGGGCAGCTCGAGGAGATGTTCACGGTGCCCGACGTGCCGGACGCCGCGAGCGAGACCGGCGCGCACGCCGTGCAGACGGCCGGCATGAAGGAGTTCCTCCTGGAGGACGGCACGAAGGTCTACGGCAAGACGGGGGCGCGCCACGGCTACAGCACGGTCATCGGCGGCACCCGCGACCTGTCCCGCACCCTCGTCTACTCGGTGAACTCCACCGATGCCAAGGGGCGGGAGATGAACCGGGTGGCCTACGGCATCGTCGGGGCGGCGTTCGCCAAGTAGCCGGCGGCGGCCGGCCGGTGCCGCCCTCTCCCCGGAGGCGCGTCCGGCCGGACCGTGGTCACAGTCCGACGATGGCGTTCCAGCGTTTGGCGAAGGAGGGGCGTTCGGCGGAGGAGATGTCCCGGGCGACGGCGAGACGTGCGCGCATCGCCTCGTCGGGGAAGATCAGCGGGTTCTCGGCCAGTCGGGCGGTCTCCTTGTCCGGGGAGGCGGCCAGGACGTCACGGGCGGCGGGCACCGGGCAGACGTAGTTGACGGCCGCCGCGAGCTCGGCCGCCACCGCCGGGTCGTAGTAGTGGTCGACGAGCGCCTCGGCGTTGGCCTTGTGCCGGGCGAGGTTCGGGACGAGCAGGCTCTCGGCCCACAGCTCGGCGCCCTCCTCGGGGACCACGAACTCGATGTCGGGGTTGTCGGCCCGGAGCTGGATGACGTCGCCCGAGTAGGCCTGGCAGGCCAGGACGTCGCCCTTGCCGAGATCGGAGGTGTAGTCGTTGCCGGTGAAGCGGCGGATGTGTTTCCTCTTCACCATGCTCTCGACCTGGTCGCACATCCGGTGGAAGTCGGATTCTGTCCAGCGGGTGACGTCGGTGCCGTCGCCCTGCATCAGCAGGGAGAAGGATTCGTCGAGCCCCGAGAAGAGGGTCACCCTGCCCGCGAGGTCCGGGTGCCAGAGGTCCCTGACGGATTTGATCTCCCGGCCCAGTGCCTTGCGGTTGTAGGCGATACCGGTGATCCCGGACTGCCAGGGGACGGTGTGCAACCGGCCCTCGTCGAAGGCGGGGGAACGCAGCTGCGGATCCAGGTGTCCGGCGACGTTGGGCTGCGCCGAGCGGTCCATCCTCTGGGCCCAGCCGAGGCGGACGAAGCGGGCGGCCATCCAGTCGCTGACCACGACCAGGTCGTGGCCGGTCGGCTGGTGGTTCATCAGGGCCGGGCCGACCTTGCCGAAGAACTCGTCGTTGTCGTTGATCTCCTCGGTGTAGCGGACTTCGATGCCGGTCTTCCGGGTGAAGGCCTCCAGCGTCGGACGGCTCTCCTCGTCCTGGTCGTCGGTGTCGATGTAGAGGGGCCAGTTGGAGAAGGCGAGGGCGCGGTCGCGGTCCGAGAGGTCCTGGCCCCCGCGCCGGCCCTCCGGGACGTACGCGGCGGGCACACCGCAGCCGGCCAGGGCGGCGAGCAGACCCGCGGCACCGAGGCCGCGCAGCGCGGCGCGACGGGAGACGAGTTCAGGCATGGCCTCACCCTCGGACAGCACGACGGGGCGGGCAATAGACAAGATGTCTACTGCCCGCCCCGTCAGGGCCCTGCGGTGATCAGTGCGCCGCCGCCGGTGCGACGGCCGCGGATCAGGCGTCGAGCGAGGTCATCACGTGCTTGATGCGGGTGTAGTCCTCGAAGCCGTAGGCGGACAGGTCCTTGCCGTAGCCGGACTTCTTGAAGCCGCCGTGCGGCATCTCGGCGACGAGCGGGATGTGGGTGTTGATCCACACGCAGCCGAAGTCGAGGTTCTTGGACATGCGCATGGCGCGCGCGTGGTCCTTGGTCCAGACGGAGGACGCGAGGGCGAACTCGACGCCGTTCGCGTACTCGAGGGCCTGGGCCTCGTCGGTGAAGGACTGGACCGTGATGACGGGGCCGAAGACCTCGTTCTGGATGATCTCGTCGTCCTGCTTGAGGCCGGAGACGACGGTCGGGGCGTAGAAGTAGCCCTTCTCGCCGACCCGGTGGCCGCCCGCCTCGACCTTGGCGTGGGCGGGGAGGCGCTCGATGAAGCCCGCGACCTGCTTGAGCTGGTTCGGGTTGTTCAGCGGGCCGTACAGCACGTCCTCGTCGTCCGGCTGGCCGGTCTTGGTGTCGGCGGCGGCCTTGGCGAGCGCGGAAACGAACTCGTCGTGGATGGACTCGTGGACGAGCACGCGGGTGGCGGCCGTGCAGTCCTGGCCGGCGTTGAAGTAGCCGGCGACCGCGATGTCCTCGACGGCCTTGGCCAGGTCGGCGTCCTCGAAGACCACGACCGGGGCCTTGCCGCCGAGCTCCAGGTGGACGCGCTTGACGTCCTTGGACGCGCTCTCGGCGACCTGCATGCCGGCGCGCACCGAGCCGGTGATGGAGGCCATCGCCGGGGTGGAGTGCTCGACCATGGCCTTGCCGGTCTCACGGTCGCCGCAGACGACGTTGAAGACGCCCTTGGGCAGGATCGAGTCGATGATCTCGGCCATCAGGACCGTCGAGGCCGGGGTGGTGTCCGAGGGCTTGAGGACGACGGTGTTGCCCGCGGCGATCGCCGGGGCGAACTTCCACACGGCCATCATCATCGGGTAGTTCCACGGCGCCACCTGGGCGCAGACGCCGACCGGCTCACGGCGGATGATCGAGGTCATCCCCTCCATGTACTCGCCGGCCGAGCGGCCCTCGAGCAGGCGCGCGGCGCCCGCGAAGAAGCGGATCTGGTCCACCATCGGGGGCAGTTCCTCGCTGGCCGTCAGGGCCAGGGGCTTGCCGGTGTTCTCCGACTCGGCGGCGACCAGCTCGTCGGCGCGCGCCTCGAAGGCGTCCGCGATCTTCAGCAGCGCCTTCTGGCGCTCCGAGGGCGTGGTGTCGCGCCAGCCCGGGAAGGCGGCAGCGGCGGCCGCCATGGCGGCGTCGACGTCCGCCTGGCCCGACAGCGGGGCGGTGGCGTACACCTCGCCGGTCGCGGGGTTGACCACGTCGGTGGTCCGCCCGTCAGCGGCGTCCTTGAACTCCCCGCCGATGTAGTTGCGCAGACGACGCAGTTCGGTGGTCACTACAGCCACTCTCCTGATCCCATGTCCAACGATTGAGACGACCCACCAAGCCTAGCCTCTCCGTCGACGCTTTCGACAGAGCCGGACGTCACCACCTACGAAATCCGTGCAATCGAAGACCAGCAACAACGAATTTCATCGGTTCCGGGTTGCGGAACAGACGACTCCTCGTGCACAGTGAGGTCGTGGTCAGTCGAAGCGCAGATTCCAGGAACAGACAACCGTCCCCTTCGGTCGATGCTGTGTCCCTGGCGATCATCGAGCAACTGCAGGAGGACGGCCGCCGTCCCTATGCATCGATCGGCAAGGCCGTGGGCCTGTCCGAAGCGGCGGTGCGCCAGCGCGTACAGAAGCTGCTCGACCAGGGCGTCATGCAGATCGTCGCCGTGACGGACCCGCTCACCGTGGGCCTGCGGCGTCAGGCAATGGTCGGCATCAACGTCGAGGGAGACCTCGACCCGGTGGCCGACGCCCTGACCGCCATGGCCGAGTGCGAGTACGTCGTGATGACCGCGGGGTCGTTCGACCTGATGGTGGAGATCGTCTGCGAGGACGACGACCACCTGCTCGAAACGATCAACAAGAAGATCCGCACGCTCCCCGGCGTGCGATCAACCGAAAGCTTCGTTTACCTGAAGCTGAAGAAGCAGACCTACATGTGGGGAACTCGATAGCCCGTGAGCCAGGACCTCTCCAAAACCGCGTACGACCACCTGTGGATGCACTTCACCCGCATGTCGTCGTACGAGAACGCGCCCGTCCCCACCATCGTGCGGGGTGAGGGCACCTACATCTTCGACGACAAGGGCAAGCGCTACCTGGACGGTCTCGCCGGACTGTTCGTGGTCAACGCCGGTCACGGCCGCAAGGAGCTGGCCGAGGTCGCGTATAAGCAGGCGCAGGAGCTCGCGTTCTTCCCCGTGTGGTCGTACGCGCACCCCAAGGCCGTCGAGCTCGCCGAGCGCCTGGCCGACTACGCCCCGGGCGACCTGAACAAGGTCTTCTTCACCACGGGTGGCGGCGAGGCCGTCGAGACCGCCTGGAAGCTCGCCAAGCAGTACTTCAAGCTGAAGGGCAAGCACACCAAGTACAAGGTCATCTCGCGTGCGGTCGCCTACCACGGCACCCCGCAGGGCGCCCTGTCCATCACCGGCCTGCCGGCGCTGAAGGCCCCCTTCGAGCCGCTGGTCCCCGGCGCGCACAAGGTGCCCAACACCAACATCTACCGCGCCCCGATCCACGGCGACGACCCGGAGGCCTTCGGCCGCTGGGCCGCCGACCAGATCGAGCAGCAGATCCTCTTCGAGGGCCCCGACACCGTCGCGGCCGTCTTCCTGGAGCCCGTACAGAACGCCGGCGGCTGCTTCCCGCCCCCGCCCGGCTACTTCCAGCGGGTCCGCGAGATCTGCGACACCTACGACGTGCTGCTCGTCTCCGACGAGACGATCTGCGCGTTCGGCCGCCTCGGCACGATGTTCGCCTGTGACAAGTTCGGCTACGTACCGGACATGATCACCTGCGCCAAGGGCATGACCTCGGGCTACTCCCCGATCGGCGCCTGCATCGTCTCGGACCGCATCGCGGAGCCGTTCTACAAGGGCGACAACACCTTCCTGCACGGCTACACCTTCGGCGGGCACCCGGTGTCCTCCGCCGTGGCCATCGCCAACCTCGACATCTTCGACAAGGAAGGCCTGAACCAGCACGTGCTGGACCAGGAGGGCAACTTCTTCGACACCCTGAAGAAGCTCCACGACCTTCCGATCGTCGGCGACGTCCGCGGCAACGGCTTCTTCTACGGCATCGAGCTCGTCAAGGACAAGGTCACCAAGGAGTCCTTCACGGACGAGGAGACCGAGCGCGTGCTCTACGGCTTCCTCTCCAAGGCGCTCTTCGACAACGGCCTGTACTGCCGCGCCGACGACCGCGGGGACCCGGTCATCCAGCTGGCCCCGCCGCTGATCGCCGACCAGGGCACCTTCGACGAGATCGAAGGCATCCTGCGCTCGGTGCTCACCGAGGCGTGGACCAAGCTCTGACCGGTCCGGAGCCGCACTGGCCCGACACACGGCCCGGATCCTCCGTTCGAGTAGAACGCGGGGATCCGGGCCGTGTGCTGTCAGCATCCAAGACGTTCATCCCATTACATCTCCATGCGGCGCCAGTGACCGAAAGGGCTCCGCTTCGTTCCCCCGGACGGAGGTGTACGCCATGGTGGCTCCACCGGACAAGGCCCGGCCCGACCATGCCCCGCCGCAGGACGACCTGCTCTGGGCCCGGTCCCTGCACTACTCCCACAGCGGTACGCCCGGCCTGATCGGTGTCTCCGCCGGAGTGCGCCAGGGCGAGATCCTCGCCGTGACCGGCCCGCGCGGCTGCGGCAAGAGCACCCTGCTGCGCTGTCTGGCCGGCCGGCTGGTGCCCGAGCAGGGCGAGGTCTGGTTCAACAGCGTCCCCGTCCACACCCTCGGCGCCGCCGCCCGCGAGCGCCTGCGCCGCGACCGGTTCGCCTGGCTCGGGCCCGAACCACAGCTGCTGCCCGAGCTCAAGATCTGGGAGAACGCCGCCCTGCCCCTGCTGCTCGCCGGCACCCCCCGCCGCGCCGCCCGCCGTGCCGCCTGCGCATGGCTGGAGCGCCTCGACCTCGACGTCTTCGCCCGCAAGCGCCCCGGCGCGCTGAACCGAGCCGAGGCCCAGCGGGTCGCCCTGGCCCGCGCCCTGATCGCCGAGCCCGCGGTCCTCTTCGCCGACGAGCCCACCGCCCCGCTGCACCGGGCCGACCGCACGCTGCTGCTGCGCACCCTGACCACGGCCGCCCGCTCGCACGGCATCACCGTCCTGCTCGCCACCCACGACGAGGAGACCGCGGCCGCCGCCGACCGCGGCCTCGCCCTGCTCGACGGCCGCCCGGCAGGCGCCGCGGCCGCCGGCCCGACGACGGAGGACCAGGCCGCGTGCTCCCTCTCCGCCTAGTACGCGGCTCCCGCCCCCTGGTCCAGCTGCGCAGGCTGCTGGTCGCGGCCGCCTCCGCCGGCAGCGGGTTCCTCCTGCTGTACGTCCTCGGGGAGGCGACGGCCCTGCCCGCCGGATCGTTCCCCCGGCTGCTGTGGGCGCTGGTGCCGCTCGCCGCCACCGTGCAGTTCGCCGTCGCCGTCGCCCGCACCGACCCGGCGACCCGGCCCCGCGAGGGGCTCGACGCCGCCGGGCTGGGCCCCCTACGCCTCACCCTGGTCGCGGCCGTCTCCACCGCCATCGCCTGCGCCCTCGGCAGCGCCCTGGCCCTGGCGGCCTTCCTCCACCTGCGGGGCGACCTCGCCGGACTGCCCTTCGACGGCGCCGCCGCCGGGCTGCTGCACGCCGACCGGCCCCTTCCGGTGGCCGCCGCCCTCACCCTGCTGGCCCTGGTCCCGCTGACGGCCGCCACCGCCACCGCCCTGGCCCTGCGCCCCCGCCCCCCGCACTCCGGGCTGGCCCCGCAGACCGGTGTGCCGTGGGGGGTGGCGCTCACCGCCTGCGGGCTCGCCGCCCTGGCGTACGCCCGGCCCGCCGGAGCCGCCGTGCCGGCGGGCTGCGTACTGATCGCGGTCGGGCTCGCCCTCGCCGGGCCCGGACTGGCCTACGCCTGCGGGACCCTGGTGCAGGCGCTGCGGCCCGGTCTGCTCCGGCTGCTGGCCGGGCGCGGGCTCCAGGAGGAAGCGCCCCGGCTGGGACGGCCGCTCGGAGTGCTCTCCGCCGTCGGCGCGGCCGCCCTCACCGCCCTCGCCCTGCGCGGCCAGGGCGAACCGATCACCCCGCTCGGGCCGCTGACCGGCCCCGCCGCCGCCCTGGTGGCCCTGTGCGCGGCCGGGACCCTGCTCTCCTCGGCGGTCGAGGCCCGGCAGGCCCGCTCCGCCCAGCGTGAGGCGCTGGCCGGGCTCGGCACGCCGGGCACGGTGCTGCGTACCGCCGTGGCCCTGCGGGCGGTCGCGCTCCTGGGGGCGGCGGGGGGACTCGGCTGGGGTGTGGCGCAGCTGACGTCCCTGGCGCTGACCCGCTGAGACGGCCGGCCCTTAGGGTGGGCCGAATGGTCAACGCAGACATCGAGATCGAGACGCTCGCCGAATTCGACCGGGTCGTCGCCGGCGGCTCACTGAGCGGCTACCGCATCCAGTCGCTGAACCTCCTCGAGCGGACCTTCGCCCTGCTCTCCGCCGACACCTCGGCGGCCGTGTTCCTGGGCTGCGCGATGGAGCCCGACGCCTCGGTGAAGGTCCGCGCGGACGGCGCCCTCGTCTTCCCGCCGATACCGGACCTGCCGTTCAACCCGTACCGGGGTCTGCTCTACACCGCCGAGGAGCTGTTCGCCGGGCTGGCCGAGGGCTACGAGGCGACCCCTGACGCGCAGACGTACGCCTGGTTCCGGGAGACCGGGTCCGACGGCGACGTGTTCTCCTCCATGCTGCGCTCCCTCCACGACGACGCCATCTCCGACGCCCTCGACGAACGCCTCGCCGGCTCCCGCGTCGTCGGCGTGATGGGCGGCCACGCCATGGCCCGGGGCGGTACGGCCTACCGCGGCGCGGCCGGTCTGGGACGGGCCCTGTCCCGGTCCGGGCTGACGGTCGCCACCGGCGGCGGACCCGGCGCGATGGAGGCCGCCAACCTCGGCGCCTACCTGGCGCCCGCGCCCGACGAGGCCCTGCCCGAGGCGCTGGAGCTGCTGGCGAAGGTGCCCTCCTTCTGCCCGTCCGTCACCGACTGGGCGCGTGCGGCGTTCGCCGTACGCGAGCGCTGGCCCGCGGGCGGCGACTCGGTCGGGATCCCCACCTGGTTCTACGGGCACGAGCCGCCGAACGCCTTCGCGGGGCAGATCGCCAAGTACTTCGCCAACGCCACCCGCGAGGACGGGCTGCTCGCCCGGTGCAACGCGGGCGTGGTCTTCCTGCCGGGCGCCGCCGGCACCGTGCAGGAGGTCTTCGACAACGCGACGCCGAACTACTACGAGTCGCGGTCCGAGCCGACCCCGATGGTCCTGGTTGACCGTGCCCACTGGACGACTCGCCTGCCGGTCTGGCCACTGCTCCGGGAACTGGCGCGGGGCCGGGCGATGGAGTCCCGGATCGCACTGGTGGACTCGGTGGACGAGGTGCCGGACGTGCTCGCGGCCATGGCCTGAGCCCCGGGCGGGCAAAGAACCGGTCAAAAGAAATCTCTTCCGGAGGCAACTTCCCGGCCCGTTACGACGTCTGGCAGAGGTACCGCCTTTTCACTGCCAGACGTTGAACGGAGCCCTCTGTGCTCATAGGCCTGCTGACCGCTGTCGCGGCGTCCATCTGCTACGGCACGGGCTCTGTCCTGCAAGCCGTGGGCTCGCGCCGCGCCGCCCGGATGTCCCCCGAGGCCGCCGGGGTGACCGCCCACGGCGGACCGAACCTGACCTCCACCGCCAAGGCCGCGATGACCTGGGAGTTCATCGTCGGCACCATCCTGGACTTCGTGGGCTTCGGGCTGGGCGCGCTGGCGGCCCGCATGCTGCCCCTGTTCCTCTCCCAGACGGTGATCAGCGCCAACCTGGTGATCACCGCCATCCTCAGCGTGAAGATGCTGGGCATCCGGCTGACCCGCAAGGAATGGACCTCGATCGGGGTCGTCTGCGCGGCTCTGGTGCTGCTGGCGACCGCCGCCGGCCACGAGGGCGACCACCACGCCCCGATGTCCACGCACTGGTGGCTGCTGGCCGTGACCCTGGTGATCATCGTCGGCGGCACGGTGGCCGTGCGCTTCCTCGGCGGCCGGGCCGCGATCCTGGCGGGTCTGCTGTCGGGTCTGGCCTTCGGCGCGCTGGGCGTGGGCGTGCGCATCCTCGACGGCGTGGATCCCTTCGACCCGGTGACGTTCCTCATGGACCCGGCCCTGTACGCCATCCTGGTGGCGGGCTTCGGCGGCATGTACCTGCACACGGTGGCCCTCCAGATCGGCTCGGTGAACGGCGCGACCGCCGCCCTGGTCGTCGGCGAGACGGTGCTGCCGGGCGCGATCGGCGTCCTGTGGCTCGGCGACGCCTCCCGCCCGGGCCTGGCGTGGCTCGCGGTGACCGGCTTCGTCCTGGCGGTCGCCGGCGCGGTCGCGGTGGCCTGGTACGGCAACCACGACGGGGCCGACGAGCCCGCCGAGGAGCCGGTTCCGGCACCGGTGGCCTGACCGGCCCGCCGCGCGCGGGTTCACTCCCGTGGGGTCCCCCGGGTGGCGGGGGCCGGGCGGGAGCCGCCTGCTGAAGGCATGGAGTCCACCACCGGGCGCATGCGCACGCCGCGGGCCGCCGGGGCGGCCGGGCTCGTCTTCGCGGTGCTGCTCGCGGCGGCGATCGTGCTGATGCGCCTCGCCGTCCCCTCCGGAAGCCCGTCCGACGCCCCCGTCGCCGAGGACCACCGCTGGGCGGTCCGCGTGGCGCTGGAGATCGTCCCCTTCGCCGGGATCTTCTTCCTGTGGTTCATGGGGGCCCTGCGCGCGCACGCGGGCGAGGGGGAGGACCGGTTCGTCTCGACGGTGTTTCTCGGCAGCGGCTGCGTCTTCGTCGCCACCCTGTTCGTCGCGGCCGCCGCGGCGGGGACCGTCCTCGAGGAGCCCGTGCCGCCGTCCGGGTTCGGCCGCCCCTTCGCGTACACCGTGCTGACGACGTACGCGATGCGCATGGCGGCCGTCTTCGTCTTCGTGACCTCGACCATCGGGCGCCGTCTCGGCGTCTTCCCCCGTCCGCTGGTCGCGCTCGGATTCGCCGCCGGGCTGGTGCTGCTCGTCCTCGGCTCCGGCGTGCCCTGGACGGAGCTGGTCTTCCCGTTCTGGGTGGTCGCCGTCAGCCTGCACGTCCTGCGCGGCAACCTGCGCGGGACGGCCTGATCCCGGGTGCTGCCCGTCCGGCGGGCGGCGGAGGGGTCACGCGCGCATGCTGGAGACCGGGAGGGTCTCGGGGGCTCGCGGGGGCCAACAGGTCACGGAAGGGCGATCCCTCATGAGGCTTGTCGTGGACCTCAACCGGTGCCAGGGCTACGCCCAGTGCGCGTTCCTCGCACCGGACGTCTTCGCCATGCACGGTGACGAGTCCCTGCTCTACGACCCGCAACCCGACGAGGAGCACCGCGAGAGCGTCGTCCGCGCCGTCCACGCGTGCCCCGTCCAGGCCATCCTGCTGGACGCGATGAACGGGTCCCTGTCGACGGACGGCGGAGGCGCGCGGTGAGCGGTGACGCAGCCCTGGAGCGGTTCAAGCGCGAAGGCCGCATCGTGGTCGTGGGCGCTTCCCTGGCGGGACTGCGGGCCGCCGAGACGATGCGCGAGAAGGGGTTCGCCGGATCCCTGACGATGATCGGCGACGAACCCCACGAACCGTACGACCGGCCCCCGCTGTCCAAGCAGGTCCTGCTGGGCCGGGCGACGGCCGACCGTACGGCGCTGCCCCGGACCCGGGACATCGACGCCAAGTGGCGCCTCGGCGTGCCCGCCACGGGACTCGACATGGCGGCCCGGCGGGTGAAGCTCGCCGACGGCGACGAGGTCGAGTACGACCGGCTGCTCATCGCCACCGGGGTGCGCGCCCGGCGCTGGCCGAACGAGGAGGAAGCGGCCCTGGAGGGCGTCCTCACCCTGCGCACCCGGGACGACGGCCTGGCCCTGGAGCGCCGGCTCGCCGCCGGTCCGCGCCGGGTCCTGGTCATCGGCGCCGGGTTCACCGGCTCCGAGATCGCCTCCGCCTGCCGCGAGCGGGGCCTGGAGGTCACCGTCGCCGAGCGGGGCGCCGCACCGCTGGTCGGCGCGCTGGGCGGAGTGGTCGGCGAGGTTGCGGCGGACATGCACCGCGAGCACGGCGTCGACCTGCGCACCGGGATCACGGTGACCGCCCTGGAGGGTGACTCCTCCGGACAGGTGCGCGCCGCGCACCTGTCGGACGGCACGGTGCTGGAGACCGACACCGTGGTCGTCGGCCTCGGCGCGCAGCGCAACACGGAGTGGCTCGCCGGCTCCGGACTCGGCGCGGGACCGCGGGGCATCGCCTGCGACGCGGGCTGCCGCGCCTTCGACATCCGCGGCATCGTCACCGACGACATCTACGTGGCGGGTGACGTGGCCCGTTCCCCGCACGCCCTGTTCGGCTACCAGTTCCTGTCGCTGGAGCACTGGGGCAACGCCGTCGAGCAGGCCCGCACCGCCGCGCACAACATGCTGAGCGAGAGCGCCGACCGGCGCCCCCACCTGTGGGTCCCGGCCTTCTGGTCGTCCCAGTTCGGCGTGAACGTCAAGTCGGTCGGGGTGCCCTCGATGGGCACCGAGATCCTCTTCACCCAGGGGTCGCGCGCCGAACGCCGGTTCGCCGCGGTCTACGGCTACCAGGGACGCGTCATCGGCGCCGTCACCTTCGACAACTGCCGCTGGCTCCCCTTCTACCAGGAACAGATCGAGCGGACCGCCCCCTTCCCGCCGCCGTACGCGACGGTCGACCGCCGGCCCGAGGGCAACAAGCCGGTCCCGGCCGACTTTCCCGACCCGTCGGTCCCCACGCACGGCCCGACCATCACCTTGAGCGGCTACTCACCGGCCGACCGGAGGATCACCTTCACCCCGGCGCGCCCCTGAGCACGAGGACCCCCATGACTCAAGAACTCCTGCGGCAGATCATCGACTACTCCAGCCGGGCCAATCCGTACCCGCTGTACGAGGAACTCCGCAAGACGCCCGTCTCGCACGACGGGACCGGACCCTACGTGGTCAGCGGCTACTACGAGATCCGGAGCCTGCTGCACGACCCCCGGATCAGTTCCGACGCCCGGAACCTGAAGGCGGCGGACGGCGACCCGCTGGCCGATCCGGAGCAGGAGGAGGAGACGGTACTGCCGCCGGCCTTCCTGCGGATCGACCCGCCCGAGCACGACCGGCTGCGCCGGATGACCAACCGGCCCTTCGGCCCGCCGCACTCCCCGCACCGCGTGAACGACATGCGCGGGGAGCTGGAGGGCATCGTCAAGGGGCTGATCGACGGCATCGCGGAGTCCGGCCGCCTGGACCGGATCGACCTGGTCGAGCAGTTCTCGTACCCGTTCCCGGTGACCGTCATCTGCCGGCTGCTGGGCGTGCCCCCCGAGGACGAGCCCAAGTTCCACGTGTGGGCCGACACCCTCGCCGCCAGCCTGGACCCTGACCCGGACGCGCCCGATCCCGGGGCGCGGGTCGAGAAGTCCAAGAACGCCCGCATGGAGCTCGGCATGTACCTGGCCGGGCTGATCGAGGAGCGCCGCAAGAACCCCACCGGCGACATGCTCTCGGAGCTGGCCACGGCGCAGGGGCCGGACGGCGCCATGACCACCATGGAACTGCTGAGCACCTCGGCGCTGCTGCTGGTCGCCGGGCACGAGACCACCGTCAATCTGATCACCAACGGCATGCTGACCCTGCTGCGCCACCGCGAGGTGCTGGAGCGGCTGCGCGGGGACCCGGCGCTGGCGGTGCCGATCGTGGAGGAGCTGCTGCGCTACGAGCCCCCCGTGCAGCTGGTGCCGCAGCGCACCGCCCTCGCGGACATCGAGATCGGCGGGGTGACCATCCCCCAGGGCGCGTCCGTCTGGCTGGTGCTGGCCTCGGGCAACCGCGACCCCAGGCGGTTCCCGGATCCGGACCGGTTCGACCCGGACCGCCAGGACGTCCAGCACCTGGGCCTCGGCAGCGGGATCCACAGCTGCTTCGGGGCGCCGCTGGCCCGGCTGGAGGGCGCGCTGGCCCTGAGCGAGCTGGCCCGCCGGCTGGAGAACCCGCGGCTGCTGGAGGACCCGCCCCCGTACCGGCAGAACGCGGTCCTGCGCGGGCCGCGCCACCTGCCGATCGCCTGCGACGGCATCCGGCCCTGATCCGGCCCCGGTCCCCCGCCGGCCGGTCAGGGCGACGGGAGGACGACGACCTCGGACGGGCTGAAGGCCACCGCGACCCGGTCCCCCACGGCCGGCGCGGCGGCCAGCTCGCACTCGGCGTCCAGCACCGGCCCCGAGGCGGGCTTCAGCCGCAGGGCGACGTGCGTACCGCGGAAGGTGCGGGACTCCACCGCGCAGTCCAGGCCGGCCGCGCACAGCACCACCCCCGCCGGCCGGATCAGCAGCCGCTGCTCCCCCTCGGGCGTGCCGGCCGGGACGGGGACCGGGCCCCACGCGGTGGTGGCGGCGGCACCCGCCACCGTCCCCGGGACCACGTTCTCGAAGCCGAGGAACCGGGCCACGAACTCCGACGCGGGCCGCTGCCACACCTCCAGCGGGGTCCCGGTCTGCGCGATCCGCCCGTCCCGCATCACCACCACCCGGTCGGCCAGCGCGAAGGCCTCCCCCTGGTCGTGGGTGACGGCGAGGACGGTGGTGCCCAGCCGGGAGAAGAGCCCCTGGAGCTCGACCACCAGCCGCTCGCGCAGCCCCCGGTCCAGCTGGCCGAGCGGCTCGTCCAGCATCAGCAGCCGGGGCGAGGGGGCCAGTGCCCGGGCGAGGGCCACCCGCTGCTGCTCGCCGCCGGAGAGCGAGGAGACGGCCCGTCGCTGGGCCCCCGGGAGCCCGACCAGCTCCAGCAGCTCCGCGACCTGGGCCTCGTACGACGCCTTCGCGGAACGCGAGCGGAGCCCGGAGCGGAGCCCTGACACCGCGGAGCCGGACCCCGGGCCCCGCACGCGCAGGCCGAAGGCGACGTTCCCGCCGACGTCCCGGTGCGGGAACAGCTGGTGGTCCTGGAACATCAGGCCCACCCCCCGCCGGTGCACCGGCACTCCGGCCTGGTCGGCGCCGCCGAGCAGCACCCGCCCCCCGGACACCGGCTGGAGCCCGGCCACCACCCGCAGCAGGGTGGACTTGCCGCTGCCGCTCGGCCCGAGGACGCAGACGGTCTCGTGCGCGGCGACCTCCAGGTCGACCGCGTCCACCACCGCCCGGTCACCGAAGCGGACCGAGACCCCTTCGAGCTGGAGCAGGGTCATCAGAACTCTCCCGAGGTCTTGTCGGGTCGCAGCCGCTCCAGCACCAGCAGGGACACCGCGCACACCAGCATCAGAATCGTGCTCAGGGCCATCGCCTGCCCGTAGTTCATCTCCCCGGCCCGCCCCAGCAGCCGCGCCACGGCCACCGGCAGCGTCGGGCGGTCGGGCCGGGCGATGAAGACGGTCGCGCCGAACTCGCCCAGGGAGACCGCGAAGGCGAAGCCCGCCGCGATCAGCAGCGCCCGCCGCACCAGCGGCAGGTCCACCTCCCGCCAGACCCGCAGCGGCGAGGCCCCGAGGACGGCCGCCGCCTCCCGCAGCCGGCCGTCCACGGCCCGCAGCACCGGCAGCATGGTCCGTACGACGAAGGGCACCCCGACCAGCGCCTGCGCCAGCGGCACCAGGATCCACGAGGTCCTGAGGTCCAGCGGGGGCTCGTCCAGGGTGATCAGGAACCCGAAGCCCACGGTCACGGCGGACACCCCGAGCGGCAGCATCAGCAGTGCGTCGAAGCCGCGTACGAAGCGGCCCGCGCGCCGGGTCAGGGCGGCGGCCGCGAGCCCGCCGACGACCAGGGCGATGGCGGTGGCGGCGAGCGCGTACTGGAGGGAGTTCCAGACGGCCTCCAGCGGCGGCACCAGAAACGTTCCGCCGCCGGAACCCGCGTCCTGGAGCGCCCGGTAGAAGCCGAAGCCGTAGCCGCCCGGCGCGTCGAAGGACCGTTCCACCAGCACGGCCAGCGGCGCCACGACCAGCAGTACCACCGACAGCAGCACCCCGCCCAGCAGGCCGCGCTGTCCCCAGCCGCGCGGCGGACGCGCGGTGCGCGCCGGGTCCACGAGCCGCAGCGCGGTCTCCCGCCGGCGCACCGTCCGGGCGTGCACGGCGAGGACGGCGGCGATGGCCGCGAACTGGACCATCGTCAGCACGGCGGCGGTCGGCAGGTCCAGCAGCTGCGCCGTCTGCCGGTAGACCTCCACCTCCAGGGTGGCGTAGGCGGGCCCGCCGAGGATCTGCACGACGCCGAAGGAGCTGAAGGTGAACAGGAACACCATCAGCGAGGCGGCGGCCACGGCCGGCGCGAGCGCGGGCAGCGTCACCCGCCGCCACGCCGTGATCCGCCCGGCGCCGAGCACCCGGGCGGCCTCCTCCTGGCGCGGGTCCAGCTGCGCCCACAGTCCGCCGACCGTCCGTACGACGACGGCGTAGTTGAAGAAGACGTGGGCGAGCAGGATCGCCCAGACGGTGGTGTCCAGCCGCACGCCCCACAGCTCGTCGAGCAGCCCGCCCCGCCCGACCAGCGCCAGGAAGGCACTGCCGACGACCACCGTCGGCAGTACGAAGGGGACGGTGACCAGCGCGCGCAGCAGCTGCTTGCCGGGGAACTCCAGGCGGGCGAAGACGTACGCGCCCGGCAGCGCGAGGAGCAGGGTGAGGGCGGTCGAGGCGAGCGCCTGCCAGGTGGTGAACCAGAGCACGCCGGCGATGTCGGGCCGGGCCAGGACCTCGCCGATCCGGCCGAACTCCCAGCCCGCGTCGGTCTTGAGGCCGCGGCCGACGATCGCGGCCACGGGAAAGGCGAAGAACAGTCCGAAGAAGGCGAGCGGCACGGCCATCAGAGCGAGTCTGACGGCCGTGGCGCGCCCGCCCTCCGCGGGAAGGCGCTCTACTTCACGACGAGCGAGGACCACGTCTTGACCCACTGCTCACGGTTCTTGGCGATGGTCTCCGGAGCGACGTTCTCCGGCTTCTCGACCACCACGCCGTGCTTCGTGAACAGCTCCGGCAGCTTCGCGTCCTTGACGACCGGGTTCACGAACATCTGGAGCGGCATGTCCTCCTGGAACTTCTTGGAGAGCAGGAAGTCGATCAGCGCCTTGCCGCCCTCCTCGTTCTTCGCGCCCTTCAGCAGGCCCGCGAACTCGACCTGGCGGAAGCAGGTGCCCGTGGCCACGCCCGTGGGGGCATCGGCCGGCTGCGGCTCGCCGTAGAGGACCTCGACCGGCGGGCTGGAGGCGTAGGAGACGACCAGCGGGCGGTCGCCCTTGGCCTTCTTGCCGCCGGCGGAGCCGGAGAAGCGCTCGTTGTAGGCCTGCTCCCAGCCGTCGACGACCTCGACGCCGTTGGCCTTGAGCTTGCTCCAGTAGTCCTTCCAGCCTTCCTCGCCGTACTTGCCGACGGAGGCGAGGAGGAAGCCGAGGCCGGGCGAGGAGGTCGCGGCGTTCTCGGTGACGAGCAGGTTCTTGTACTCCGGCTTGACCAGGTCGTCCAGCGTCTGCGGCGGGGCGATCTTCTTGTCGGCGAAGTAGGCCTTGTCGTAGTTGACGCAGATGTCGCCGGAGTCGACCGGGGTGACCCGGTGCTGCTGGTCGAGGACGAACTCGGGCTTCACCGTGTCCAGGCCCTTGGCCTCGTACGGGGTGAAGATGCCGTTGTCGAGGGCCCGCGAGAGCAGGGTGTTGTCGACGCCGAAGAAGACGTCGCCGCGCGGGGAGCCCTTGGTGAGGATCTCCTGGTTGAGGGCCGCGCCCGCGTCGCCGGACTTCAGGACCTTGACGGTGTAGCCGCTCTGCTGCTCGAACTCCTTGAGGACCGTGCCGGTCACGTTGAAGGAGTCGTGGGAGACGAGGGTGACCGTCTTGGACTTGGGGGCACCGGTCGCAGCGGAGGTGTCCTTCGCCTCGCCGCCGCCGCAGGCGCCGAGAGTGGTGACGCCGAGCGCCGCCGCGAGCGCCGTGCCCGCGATCTTCTTGGTGGTGCTCACTGGTGTATTCCTCCTGGGATGACCAGGAGAAGACGCGGCCCCGCCCGGCGCTCTTCGCGAGCGGTCGCCGGGCAGGGCGCAACAGCTTGAGTGGTGACCGAACTTCCTACCCCGAATGACCGGGGCGAGGTTCAGAGGGTCTGCGGATGACGGGTACCGCACTCTCAGCGCTGTGGCGCTCCCCTGTCGGAATATGCAATTGGTTCGGCCACAGGGTACCCCGTGGCCGATTCGGGCAGGCCGCTGTCCGGAACGCAGCCGGAATCTATCGTTCCGAGGCGGCGAGCTGGCCGCAGGCGCCGTCGATCTCCTGGCCGCGGGTGTCGCGGACGGTCACGGGCACGCCGTGGCGGGCGATCGCCTCGACGAAGGCCTTCTCGTCCTCGGGGCGCGAGGCGGTCCACTTGGAGCCCGGCGTCGGGTTCAGCGGGATCAGGTTGACGTGTACGCGCTTGCCCTTGAGCAGGCGGCCGAGCAGGTCGCCGCGCCAGGCCTGGTCGTTGATGTCGCGGATCAGGGCGTACTCGATGGAGATGCGGCGGCCGGACTTCTCGGCGTACTCCCAGGCCGCGTCGAGGACCTCGCGGACCTTCCAGCGGGTGTTCACGGGGACGAGGGTGTCGCGCAGCTCGTCGTCCGGGGCGTGCAGGGAGACCGCGAGGCGGCACTTGAAGCCCTCGTCGGCGAAGCGGAGCATGGCCGGGACCAGGCCGACGGTGGAGACGGTGATGCCGCGCTGCGACAGGCCGAGGCCGTCGGGCTCGGGGTCGGTGAGGCGGCGGATGGCGCCGACGACGCGCTTGTAGTTCGCGAGCGGCTCGCCCATGCCCATGAAGACGATGTTGGACAGGCGGGCGGGGCCGCCGGGGACCTCGCCGTCGCGCAGGGCGCGCATCCCGTCGACGATCTGGTGCACGATCTCGGCGGTGGAGAGGTTGCGGTCCAGGCCTGCCTGGCCGGTGGCGCAGAACGGGCAGTTCATGCCGCAGCCGGCCTGCGAGGAGATGCACATCGTCACCCGGTCCGGGTAGCGCATCAGCACGGACTCGACGAGCGTGCCGTCGTGCAGCTTCCACAGGGTCTTGCGGGTGGTGTCGTCGTCGCAGCTGATGTGCCGCACGACGTTCATGAGCTCCGGGAGCAGCTCCTGCTGGAGCTTCTCGCGCGAGGCCGCGGGGATGTCGGTCCACTCGGCCGGGTCGTGCGCGTAGCGGGCGAAGTAGTGCTGGGAGAGCTGCTTGGCCCGGAACGGCTTCTCGCCGATCGCGGCCACCGCCTCCCGGCGCTCGGCCGGGGTCAGGTCGGCGAGGTGCCGGGGCGGCTTCTTGACCCCGCGAGGGGCGACGAAGGTGAGCTCACCCGGAGCGGGACGGGGGGCCATGCGGTACTCCTCAGTACGACGGGGTGGGGGTCACCCCGCGCGTGCAGGGCCGGTCCGCGGCTCGGCCGCTGGACGGAAAGGGCGCGCCGCGTGAACACGGCGCGCCCTCCAGGATAACCCGGCCCGGACCCGTCAGCCGGTGGTCGGCCCCCGGGCCCACGGCCCGGGAGCGGCCGCTCAGCCGGTACCGACGAACGCCGCCAGCAGCAGCCACACCACGGGAGCGGTCGGCAGCAGCGAGTCGAGGCGGTCCATGATGCCGCCGTGGCCCGGGAGCAGCGTGCCCATGTCCTTGATGCCCAGGTCACGCTTGATCATGGACTCGCCGAGGTCGCCCAGGGTGGCGCTGACCGCGACCGCGAGGCCGAGCAGCAGGCCCTGCCACCAGGCACCCCCGTCGATCAGGAACTCCATGCACAGGGCGCCGGCCGCCATCGCGAAGGCGACCGCTCCGAAGAGCCCCTCGCGGGTCTTGCCGGGGCTGATGCGCGGGGCGAGCTTGGTCTTGCCGAAGCGCCAGCCGACGGCGTAGGCCCCGGTGTCGCTGACCACGGTCAGGACCAGGAAGGTCACCACCCGCTGCGGACCGTCGTCCGGCGTCAGCAGCATCGCGACGAACGTGGCCAGGAAGGGCACGTAGAACGCCGCGAAGACACCCGCCGTGACGTCCCTGAGGTAGTCCTCGGGCGGCTCGGTCATCCGCCACACGAGGACGGCCAGCGCGGTGAGGGCCATGGCCACCCACGCGCCCTCGGCCCCGCGGACGTATCCGGCGATGATCATCGCCGCTCCGCCGACCGCGAGCGGGACCAGCGGGGCCTTGATGCCCTTCTTCTCCTGGAGCCGGGAGGTGAGCTCCCACAGGCCGACCACGATCGCGACGACGATGACGCCGACGAAGACGGCCTTGACGATGAACAGCGAAGCGAAGATCACCGCGCCGAGGCCGACACCGACCCCTATGGCGGCACGCAGATCCCGCCCCGCGCGCTTCTTCGGCGGCGGGGGCGAGGCGTCCTGCGGGGCCTGCGGGGGCGGAGGCGGGGGGCTGGGCATGGGCTCCTGCAACGGCGTCTCGGCGCGGAACGGGGGGCCGCCGGCGAAGGCGGCCCCCCGATCGCGTGCGTCCCGGTCGTCGAAGGCACGGCCGGCGGCATCGGGCACGATGGGCATGGGCGCAGTGTGCGGGCCCACCAGCGCATCGTATGCGGGACCCGCCGGAACCGGCTCCGCGGCCCAGGGAGAGTCGTTCATCAGACCTCGAGGAGCTCGGCTTCCTTGTGCTTGAGCAGCTCGTCCACCTGCGCGACGTACTTCGCGGTGGTGTCGTCGAGCTCCTTCTCGGCGCGGCGCACCTCGTCCTCGCCGGCCTCCTTGTCCTTGACCAGCTTGTCGAGGGCGTCCTTGGCCTTGCGGCGCACGGAGCGGATGGAGACCTTGGAGTCCTCGGCCTTGTTCTTGGCGACCTTGATGTACTCCTTGCGGCGGTCCTGCGTCAGCTCCGGGAAGGTCACCCGGATGATGCGGCCGTCGTTGCTCGGGTTGACACCGAGGTCGGAGTCGCGGATCGCCTGCTCGATGTTGCGCAGCGCCGAGGCGTCGAACGGCGTCACGATCGCCATGCGCGGCTCGGGCACGGCGAAGGAGGCGAGCTGGTTGATGGGCGTGATGGCACCGTAGTAGTCCGCCACGATCTTGTTGAACATCGCCGGGTGCGCACGGCCCGTGCGAATCGCGGCGAAGTCTTCCTTGGCGACGACGACGGCCTTCTCCATCTTCTCCTCGGCCTCGAGGAGGATTTCTTCGATCACCACGTGCTCCTGCATGTCAGATATGGATGGTTCAGGCGGGCGCGGGCGGTCCGGGCCGCCCGGACCGGGCCCCTGCGGGCCCGGCTCGGTGTGCTCAGACCCGGGTGCCCTGGTCGCTCACGAGCGTGCCGATCTTCTCACCCTTGACGGCGCGGGCGATATTGCCCTCGGCGAGCAGCTCGAAGACCAGGATCGGCAGCCGGTTGTCGCGGCACAGCGTGATGGCCGTGGCGTCGGCGACCTTGAGGTCCCGGGACAGCACCTCGCTGTACTCCAGCGCGTCGAACTTCACGGCGTCCGGGTTGGTCTTCGGGTCGGAGTCGTAGACCCCGTCGACGCCGTTCTTGCCCATGAGGAGGGCCTCGGCGTCGATCTCCAGGGCACGCTGGGCGGCCGTGGTGTCGGTGGAGAAGTAGGGCATGCCCATGCCGGCGCCGAAGATGACGACGCGGCCCTTCTCCAGGTGGCGCACGGCGCGGAGCGGGATGTACGGCTCCGCGACCTGGCCCATGGTGATGGCGGTCTGGACGCGGCTGTCGATGCCCTCCTTCTCCAGGAAGTCCTGGAGGGCGAGGCAGTTCATGACGGTGCCGAGCATGCCCATGTAGTCGGACCGGGCCCGGTCCATGCCGCGCTGCTGAAGCTCGGCGCCGCGGAAGAAGTTGCCGCCGCCGATGACGATCGCGATCTCGGCGCCGTCGCGGACCACGGCCGCGATCTCGCGGGCGATGGCGTGCACGACGTCGGGGTCGACACCCAGTCCGCCGCCGCCGGAGAAGGCTTCGCCGGACAGCTTCAGCATGAAGCGGCGACCCTTCTTCTCGTGGTCGCTCTTGTCGTCGGATGCGGTGTGGGGGTCCACGCCCTGATTCATGGAGATCTCCTCGTGCACATACGAAGAAGGCCATTGCCGGTGGGTCCTCGCGGTTCCCTCTGGGGCAATGGCCTCCTCGTCAGATCTGCGGTCGTCCTGCGCGGGCACGGACGACTGCTTCAGACCCTATAGGGGTCCGGTGTCCGTCGCGTACGGACGGACTCAGATGCCGACCTTGATGCGGGTGAAGCGCTTCAGGGTGACACCGGCCTCGTCCAGAACCTTCTGGACGGACTTCTTGTTGTCCAGCGCGTACGGCTGGCCCAGGAGCGTGACGTCCTTGAAGAAGCCGTTGACGCGACCCTCGACGATCTTGGCGATCGCGGCCTCGGGCTTGCCCTCGGCGCGGGTGACCTCTTCGGCGACGCGGCGCTCGGACTCGACGACCTCGGCCGGAACGTCCTCGGCGGTCAGGTACTTCGGCGCGAAGGCGGCGATGTGCTGGGCGATGCCCTTGGCCAGCTCGGCGTCGGCCTTGTCCAGCTCGACCAGGACACCGATCTGCGGGGGCAGGTCGGGCATGGTGCGGTGCATGTAGGAGGCGACGAAAGCACCCTCGTACTGCGCGAAGCGGTCCAGGACGATCTTCTCGCCGAGGTTGGCGTTGGCCTCGTCCACGAACGCCTGGACGGTCTTGCCGGGCTCGATCTCGGACGCCAGCAGCGCCTCGATGTCCGCCGGCTTGGTGGCGTCCACGTGGGCGGCGAGCTGGTCGGCGACGGCCAGGAACTTCGGGCTCTTGGCCACGAAGTCGGTCTCGCACTTGAGCTCGAGGAGCACGCCGGAGGTGGCGTCCTCGGCGATCAGGGAGGTGACGGCACCGTTCTCGGCGGAACGGCCCTCGCGCTTGGCGACACCCTTCAGGCCCTTGACGCGCAGGATCTCGTTGGCCTTGGTGACGTCGCCGTCGGCCTCGACGAGCGCGTTCTTGCAGTCCAGCATGCCGGCGCCGGTGAGCTCGCGGAGCTTCTTGACGTCAGCGGCGGTGTAGTTCGCCATGAGTCTGTGATTCTCTCTCGAAGTCGTAGATCTACGGGTGAACAGCGGAGGAGCGCGCTCGTGGCGCGGCTCCCCCGCCGTCATCGTCCGTGCTGCGAATGCCCGGCGGATGAACGCCGGGCACTCTCAGTGGGTCAGGCCTGCTCGGCGGCCGGAGCCTCGGCCTCGGTGGCCTCGGCAGCCGGAGCCTCGGCCGCGGGGGCCTCGGCCGCGGGGGCCTCGGCCGCGGGGGCCTCGGCGTCAGCCTTCTTCTCGCCCTCGAGCAGGTCGCGCTCCCACTCGGCGAGGGGCTCGGCGGCGGCCTTCTCGCCCGGCTTCGAGTCACCGGTCGCAGCGCCGGAGCGGGCGATGAGGCCCTCGGCGACGGCGTCGGCGATCACGCGGGTGAGCAGGGTGACGGAGCGGATCGCGTCGTCGTTGCCCGGGATCTTGTAGTCGACCTCGTCGGGGTCACAGTTGGTGTCGAGGATCGCGACGACCGGGATGTGCAGCTTGCGCGCCTCACCGACGGCGATGTGCTCCTTCTTGGTGTCGACGATCCAGACGGCGCTGGGAACCTTCGACATCTCGCGGATACCACCGAGGGTCTTCTCCAGCTTGGCCTTCTCGCGGGAGAGGACCAGGAGCTCCTTCTTGGTGAGACCCGAGGCGGCGACGTCCTCGAAGTCGATCGCCTCAAGCTCCTTCAGACGCTGGAGGCGCTTGTAGACGGTGGAGAAGTTGGTGAGCATGCCACCCAGCCAGCGCTGGTTGACGTACGGCATGCCGACGCGGGTCGCCTGCTCGGCGATGGCCTCCTGCGCCTGCTTCTTCGTACCGACGAACATGATGGAGCCACCGTGCGCGACGGTCTCCTTCACGAACTCGTAGGCGCGGTCGATGTACGACAGCGACTGGAGCAGGTCGATGATGTAGATGCCGTTGCGCTCGGTGAAGATGAAGCGCTTCATCTTCGGGTTCCAGCGACGGGTCTGGTGACCGAAGTGGACGCCGCTCTCCAGCAGCTCCCGCATCGTTACGACGGCCATGGCCATCTCCTTGGTTTCTCGGTTTGGTTCCTGACGCCCCGCCGCGCCCTGCCCCTGGAGGGACCGAGAGACGCTTTCACCTGACCGGAACCGGCCGGCGCTGGGGCGTGCGAAGTCGACCCGGTGACCCGGATCGCCACAAGAAGTGTACGGGACCCGGCGGTATGCCGGGTGACGCCGTTGTCCACAACCCGTCGGCCGTCCACAGGCGCGGACCCGTCACGCCGCCCGCGCGGGATCCTGCGGGGCATGACGAAACTGCTGCTCATCCTGCTTCTGACCCTGCCCCGGCCACTGCCCGGGCCGGCCCCCTTCGTGCCGGCGGCCCCGGAGCCCGCGTCCGCGGCGCCCCGCGTACCGGTGCACGGGGCGGCGGGCCTGAGCGGGGAGCTGCGAGTGCGCCCCCTGCCCGCGCCGCTGTCCGTGGCGCGCTGGTGGGATCCGCCGCCGACCCCGTACGCGGCCGGGCACCGCGGTGTCGACCTGTCGGCGCCGGCCGGGGCGCAGGTCCGGGCCGTGGGTCCCGGGCGGGTGCACTACGCGGGGCGGGTCGCGGGGCGCGGGGTGCTCTCGCTCACCCTCCCGGGCGGCCTGCGCACGACGTACGAACCGGTCCGGCCGCTGGTCGCGGAGGGGGAGCCCGTCGCGGCGGGCCAGGTGGTGGCGGTGCTCACGGAGGGGTCGCACTGCCCGGGCCCCTGCCTGCACTGGGGACTCCTCACGGGCGAGAACGCCTACCTCGACCCGCTGACCCTGCTCCCCCCGCCCACACCCCGGCTGCTCCCGGCCGCCGCCCCGGAAGCCTCCTAGACGGCGACGCCCCTCAGCACCATGGCGACGGCCGTCTCGGTGATCACGGCCGGATCCTCGGCGGCGCCGAGCTCGATGCGGCGGGCCGCGGCGTCCACGACGCCCTGGAGCAGCATCGCGGACAGGCGGGGCTCCGCCAGCCCGAGGGCGCCCAGGGCCTCGACGATCATCGCCACCAGGCCTCCGTGCGCGGCGCGGATCTTCTCCCGCGCGCCCGCGTCCAGCTCGCCGGCGGAAATGGCGACCACCGCGCGGTGGCGGCGGTCCCCCACCAGCCCCAGCTGGGTGCGCACGTACGCCTCGATCTTCGCTTCCGGAGTGGGCTCCCGCTCCATCGCCGCCTCGATCTCGGCGGCCCATACGGGGAAGTCCACCGCGCACAGCTCTTCGACGACGGCCGCGCGCGACCGGAAGTACTCGTACACGGAGGACCGGGCGAGCCCGGTCCGCTCCGCGAGGGCGGGGAAGGTCAGGGCTTCCGTCCCGCCTTCGGACAACAGGGCACGGGCGGCGTCCAACAGGGCGCCGCGCTGCATCGACCGGTGCTCGGCCACGGAGGCCGCTCGAATCCTGGGCACGTCACCACTGTACGGAGGTCCCGCAAGGGCTGTCCGCCGCGATCCGGACGCCGCGGCTCAGCGGCCGACGTCGGCGAGCTTGGCGCGCAGCTGGAGCACGGACTTCGTGTGGATCTGGCTGACCCGGCTCTCGGTGACGCCCAGGACGTTGCCGATCTCGGCGAGGGTCAGGCCCTCGTAGTAGTAGAGGGTCACCACGGTCTTCTCCCGCTCCGGGAGGGTGTTGATGGCCCGCGCGAGCAGGCGGCGCAACTCCCGGTCCTCTGCCACCTCGACCGGGTTGTCGGCGGCGGTGTCCTCCAGGGTGTCCATCAGGGACAGGCGGTCGCCGCCCTCCCCGCCCACGTGCAGCAACTCCTCCAGGGCGACCACGTTGGCCAGGGACAACTGGCTGAAGACCGTGTGGAGTTCCTCCACCGCGATGCCCATCTCCCCCGCGACCTCGCCCTCCGTGGGGGTGCGGCGCAGCTGGGCCTCCAGCGTCGCGTAGGCGCGTTCCACGGCCCGCGCCTTCTGCCGGACGGAGCGCGGGATCCAGTCCAGCGCGCGCAGCTCGTCGATCATCGCGCCGCGGATCCGGGTGATGGCGTACGTCTCGAACTTGATGGACCGCTCGATGTCGAACTTCTCGATCGCGTCGATCAGGCCGAAGACCCCGGAGGAGACGAAGTCGGCCTGTTCCACATTGGGCGGCAGGCCCACGCTGACCCGGCCCGCCACGTACTTGACCAGGGGCGAGTAGTGCAGGATCAGCTGCTCCCGCAGCCGTTCGTCGCCCGAGTCCTTGTATGAGCGCCAGAGCACCTCCAGGGACGAGGGCGCGGTGGACCGCACGCTGCCACGAGCAGCGGGGGGAACCGCGGCGCGGTCGGACCCTGAGGTGTGCTGGGGCATGCTTCGCCTTTGCCGGAGCGGGATTCCTTGGGAGCGTAGCGTGACGGAAGTGTCGCGGTGCGCGAAGAGTACGGGATGGCGCAGGGGCGCAGGGGCGTCCGTCCTCGCACGGGCGGCCCGGGACCGGCGCCTCGCGCACGGTCCCGGCGAGTGCCACCGGGAGGACCGCGTCTGTCATCGCCGTCACTCTTTCACCGGAACGCACCAGGTCAACGACCGCCTCGCCGGTCGGCTCCGGAATGCACCCCCTCTCGTGACGTCCGCGGGGTCAACCTCCAGCCGTCACCCTGCCGTTCGACGAACCCCAGAGAGTGAAGTTCGTACAGTCTGCCGATGACTTCATCGGTGCCCGTGGCCGCGGCGAGGGCGATCTCCTCCAGGCCCGCCGGGCGGCCCGCCGGAAGCGCTTCGAGGACCCGGGCGGCGGCGGGTGCCAGCAGGTCCCGGTCGAGGACCGGGCCGCGGCGGGCGGGAGCCAGCTCGCCCATGTCGCCGACCAGTTCGACGATCTCGTCGGCGTCGGTGACGAGCACCGCCTCGCCGCGCAGCAGCTCGTGCACCCCGGCCGAGAGACCGCTGGTGGCGGGTCCGGGGACGCCCATGGTGAGGCGGCCCAGGTCCTGTGCGCGGCGGGCGGTGACCAGGGAGCCGCTGCGGTGGGCGGCCTCCACGACCACCGTCCCCCGGGTGAGGGCCGCGATGACCCGGTTGCGCAGGACGAACCGGCTCGGGGTCGGGTGGGTCCCGGGCGGCAGCTCGCCCAGCACCAGCCCCTGGCGGGTGATCCGGCCAAGGAGCCCGGCGTGGCCGCGCGGGTAGGCCACGTCCACCCCGCAGGCCAGGACCGCCGCCGTGGCGCCGCCCGAGGCGAGGGCTCCCCGGTGGGCGGCGCCGTCGATCCCGTACGCCGCCCCGGAGACGACCACCCAGCCGCGCTCGGCGAGCCCGGCGGCCAGGGTCTGCGCCATGTGGGCCCCGTACGGGGTACACGCCCGGGCCCCGACCACGGCGACCGACCGCAGGGCCCAGGTCCGCAGGTGGGGATGGCCCCGCAGCCAGAGCCCGACGGGCCGGGCGTCTCCGAGGTCGTCCAGCTGGGTCGGCCACTCCGCCGAGCCGGGGCAGACGAACCGGCCGCCCGCCCCGGCGGCGCTCTCCAGGTCCCGCAGGGGCTCCGCGGCGGCGGCCCGCCTGCGGTATCCGGCCAGCCGCTCGGGCCCCACTCCGGTCAGCGCCCCGGACTCCGGCTCGGGGCCGGTCAGGAGCCGTATCAGGCCGGCGGCCCCGAGCTCCCGGATCCAGCGCCCGCCGTGCTCGTCCCCCGGCTCCAGCACCCGGGTCAGCGCGGCCCGGGCCAGGTGCTCCGGGTCGTACCCGGCGGCGCTCACGACCCCGCCCCCATGGCCTGGGCCGCACCCCGGGCGATCCCGGTGCGCAGCTCGAGCGCGACGGCCGCGTCCAGCGCGTCGGGGCGGTCGCGGCCCCGCAGGTCGGCGACGGTCCAGGCGACCCGCAGCACCCGGTCCAGCCCCCGCGCGGTGAGCAGTCCGCGCTCCATGTCGCGCTCGGCCAGCGCCAGGGCGCCCGGGCCGGCGGGCCAGCGGGTGCGCAGCTCGTGCCCGGGCACCTCCGAGTTGAGCCGCCACGGGGTGTCGGCGAGTCGGGCGGCGGCCCGGTCGCGGGCCTCGCGGACCCGGTCGGCGACGGCGGCGGTGGCCTCGCCGCGGCCGCCGCGGCCCAGCAGGTCGGAGCGGGTGACCGGCTCGACCTCGACCCGCAGGTCGACCCGGTCGAGCAGCGGCCCGGACAGCCGGGCCTGGTAGCGCCGGATCACCGAGGCGGGGCATTCGCAGCCGGACCCGTGCAGGGTGTGGCGGCCGCAGGGGCAGGGGTTCGCCGCGAGGACCATGAGGAAGCGGGCGGGCAGCCGTACCACTCCGGCGGCCCTGGCGATGACCACGTGCCCGGCTTCGAGGGGCTGCCGCAGGGCGTCCAGCACCTTCCCGCTGAACTCCGCGGCCTCGTCCAGGAAGAGCACCCCCCTGTGTGCCAGGGAGACCGCTCCGGGCCTGGGGATCCCGGCGCCGCCGCCGACCAGCGACTGCATGGTCGCGGAGTGGTGCGGGGCGCAGTACGGGGCCCTGCCGACGAGCGGTTCGCCGGGCGGCAGGATTCCCGCGACCGAGTGGACGGCCGTCACTTCAAGGGAGTCCCGTCGGGTGAGCGGCGGCAGGAGCCAGGGCAGCCGCTCGGCGAGCATCGTCTTGCCCGCGCCCGGGGGCCCGCTGAGGAAGAGGTGGTGGCCCCCGGAGGCCGCCACCTCCAGGGCCCGGCGGGCGCTGTGCTGCCCGGCGACGTCGGCGAGGTCCGGGAAGTCCGCGGCGTCACCCCGGCCCGAGAGGCCCGTCCCGAGCCCGGCGCCGGGCACGACCAGCCCGGCGAGCATCGGATCGGGGCGCCCGGCGTCCTGCGGCGGCTCCTCCTCGGGCACCTCCCCGCCGGTCAGCACCGCGATCAGCTGCCGCAGGCTGCGCACGCCCAGCACCGAGACGTCCGGGACGAGGGCGGCCTCGGCCGCGCACTGCTGCGGCACCACCACCTGCCGGTACCCGGCCTCGGCGGCCGCGAGCACGGCGGGCAGGATCCCCCGGACGGGGCGCACCCGGCCGTCGAGGCCCAGTTCCCCGATGAGCACGAGGTCGGCGATCCTCGCGGGGTCGACGACCTCGGCGGCGCCCAGGACGGCCGCGGCCACGGCCAGGTCGAAATGGGCGCCGGCCTTCGGCACGGACGCCGGGCTGAGTCCGACCGTGAGCTTCTTCTGCGGCCACGGGGCGCCGGAGTTCACCACCGCCGCCCGTACCCGGTCGCGGCTCTCCACCAGGGTCTTGTCGGGCAGCCCCACCAGGGTGAAGGCGGCCACTCCCGGCTCCAGATCCGCCTGTACCTCCACGAGTACGCCCTCGACGCCCACCAGCGCCACGGAGCAGGCCCGCGCGAACCCCATCAGGCCGCCCCCCTGACGTGCTCCACCACGGGCGCCCCGCGCCGGGGCAGCAGGACTCCGACGAGGTCGATCCGCACCCCGCCCGGCGGCGGCCCCCCGTGGTCGGCGAGCCAGCGCCCGGCGAGCCGGCGCAGCCGCTCGGCCTTGCCGGCCCGGACGGCGGCCATGGGGTGTTCGAAGCCGCCCGCGCGGCGCGTCTTGACCTCGCACACGACGAGGGCGTCCCCGTCGCGGGCGACGATGTCGATCTCCCCGGCCCGGCACCGCCAGTTCCTGGCGATCACCGTCATCCCGGACTCGGTCAGCCTCCGCGCGGCGAGCTCCTCGCCGTACCGCCCCAATGCCCGCTGTGCCACGCTCTTCGCGTCCATCCGGCACCACCTCCGGCACCGACGGTCCCGCGTCCCGGCCCACCGCGTGGATCTTGGTGGACAACCCGGGCGTTGTGGATATCCGGCTCACCCGCGGGGGTGAGCCGGCCCGTGGATCAGCCGGGGAGGTCGCCGCCCGGCAGTTCGAGGTCGCTCTTGTTGAGCTCCTCGATGTTCACGTCCTTGAAGGTCAGCACGCGGACCTGCTTGACGAAACGGGCCGGACGGTACATGTCCCAGACCCACGCGTCGGCCATGGAGACCTCGAAGAACACCTCGCCCTGGACCGAGTGCACCTGCATCTCGTAGTCGTTGGTCAGGTAGAAACGTCGCTCGGTCTCGATCACGTACTTGAACAGCCCGACGACGTCGCGGTACTCCCGATAGAGCTTCAGCTCCATCTCGGTCTCGTACTTCTCGAGGTCCTCGGCACTCATGGCATGTTCCCCTTCAGCCGTGCGTCCCCCTATTGTGCGCCAGCGCCGTACGCCCCTAAACGATTTCCGGGGCGAGGACCACCGGAGCGCCCGGAGGACCGTCGTCGAGCAGCGTCCGGAGCAGCTCGGCCAGTCTGGTCGGGTACACCGTCTCACGGGCCGCGAGGAGTTCCTCGGAGGTCCACCACCTGGCTCCCGTGACGCTGCGCCGCTCCAGCTCCGTGAGGCCGCCCATCTCGGTGGCGGTCTGGGCGGTACGCGCCAGGAAGTACCACTCGTCCTGCTCCCAGCGCCTCCCGTCGAAGGGGAAGGCGCAGTACCGGTGCCACAGCACCGGCCCCAGTTCCACTTCTGTGATCCCGGTCTCCTCGGCGAGTTCCCGCAGCGCGGCCTGCTCGCGGGTCTCGGTGCCCTCCACACCGCCGCCCGGGGTGAACCACCAGTCGTCGGCGGGGTCGTCCGGTTCGAAGCCGTGCAGCAGCAGGATCCGGTCCTCGGGGTCGAGCAGGATCACCCGGGAGACCTTCCGCGGGGGCGTCGCGGACGGCTCAGCGCCCATGGGAGCCCGCCCGCCCCCGCCCGCGCCCCATGAGCCGGGCGAGCGGCCCGTAGGCGGCGCCCAGCAGCACCAGGGCCGCGCCGGCCAGCACCGCGGTCACCTGGAGCCGCAGCGGCCCGGGAGCGGAGATCCCGCCAGGCAGGGCGGCGAAGATCCGCGGCCGCTCCAGCATCGTCATGGACGGCCACGCCACGGCGTCGACCCGGGCCTGGACCGCCGAGCGGGGCACCGTCCCCTGGCCGGCCTCCTGGAGGTGCGCCCGGGAGTCCAGCGAGCCGCCGCGCCGGTCACCCATCAGGAAGAGGTTGCCCTCGGGCACCTTCACCTCGAACGCGGTCGCCCCCGCGGCCGCCGCCCCGTCGCCCTCCCGGTCCACGTAGGGCTCGTCCAGCGGCTCGCCGTTCACGGTCACCCGGCCGCCCTGGCGGCAGCAGGCGACGGTGTCGCCGCCGACGGCCACGACCCGCTTGACCATGGGGGAACTGCTCCACACGGTGTCAGTAAAGACGACGACGTCGCCGCGCCGCACCTCGGCGCCGTCGATCCGCTGGGCCAGCACCCGGTCGCCCGGCCGTACGGTCGGCACCATCGAGTCCGTCGGCACCGTGTACGGCTGGTACACCAGCGCCCCCCAGCCGAAGCCGCCGAGGAAGAGCACGAAGCCGATGGCCACGGCGATCCCCGACAACGTGTTGCCGAGGCCCCCGTGGCCATCCCTGCGCGTGCGTATTGCCTGCGTTCCGCCCATTGCAGCGCCCCCATGCCTCGGAGATCGTCGACCTGGGCGGCACCCTACCGGGCGGTACGCCCCTTGGTCAGCCTCCGCCGGCGCCACAGGACGACGGGGACGGCCCCCGCGAGCCCGAGGGCGGCGGGCGCGATCCCGGCCGGGCCCAGCCCGCTCGCCTGCGGCGAGTGCAGCGGCGCCGGGGGCTGCTTGCCGATGCCCGGCTGGTCGAAGGTGTCCGGGACGGGGAGCGTGGACCAGCGGGTGACCGGCCACGCCACGACCACGGCCCGGCCGACTACCTCCTTGACCGGGACGAAGCCTTGGGTGGAGTCCTGCTGGTGGTACCGGGAGTCCTGGGAGTTCTGGCGGTGGTCGCCCATCACCCAGATCTTGCCCTTGGGCACGGTGATCGGGCCGAACGGGAAGTCGTCACAGGCCGAGTTGCCGGGGAAGATGTACGGCTCGTCGAGCGCCTTGCCGTTGACGACGACCGGTCCCCCCTTCTTGCACTCCACCGTGTCCCCGCCGATGGCGATGGCCCGCTTGATCAGGTCCTTCTCGTCTGCGGACGGCATCAGGCCGATCTTGCTGAGGATCTGCTGCGCGATGTTGGGCTCCGGGGTGGGCTCCCCGGCCAGCCAGTTCGCGGGGTCGTGGAAGACCACGACCTCTCCGCGCTCGGGCTCCGAGCCGAACCACGGGGTCAGCTTGTCCACCAGCACCCGGTCACCGCGCTGCAGGGTGTTCTGCATCGAGTCGGACGGGATCGAGAAAGCCTGCACCAGGAAGGTCTTGATCAGCAGGGCCAGCAGCAGGGCGATACCGATGAGGAGCGGGAGCTCCTTCCAGAAGGAACGCTGCGGACTGCCCGCCTCGGCGTCCTCCTCCCCGGTCTCGTGCCCGACGGCGTCGTCCGGCCGCTCCTCACCTTCATCGCGTCCGGATCGTGCGCCTACCGCCACATCCCCCACATCCACTCCTCACTCGGAAAACCGCCGCCCGCACCGGGATCAGACGCGGGCCCTCCCCTCCCCTAACGAGCGGGAGTTCCCTAAGGCGCGGGAGACCAGGGCCACACTATGCGAACGGCGTGCCCCGACGGCGCCGACCGGGCCCGCGCCGCCGGCCGCCGCGTACGGGATCCGGCACCGACAGGAAGGTCGCCGGCTGGTCGAGTCCGCGCCAGTGGCCGAAGGGCCAGGCGATCACGACCGCCTGCCCGACCACGCCCTTCTCGTCGATGGTGCCCTCGAAGGCCTCGTCGAGGTGGTACCGGGAATCGGCCGAATTCGCGCGGTGGTCGCCCATCACGAAGAGCCGCCCGGCCGGTACGCGCACCTCGAACCGGATCTCGGAAGGAGCGTTGCCGGGTGACACGTACGGCTCATCGAGCGGCGCTCCGTTGACGGTCACCCGGCCCCGGCCGTCGCAGCACTTGACGGTGTCCCCGCCGACGCCGATGACCCGCTTGATCAGGTCCTGCTCGTCCGCCGAGGGCAGCAGGCCGATGAAGGTGAGGGCCTGCTTGATCTGCCTGACGCCCGCCGGGTCCGGAGCGGGCCTCCCGGCCTCGCCCTTGAGCCAGCCGCCCGGGTCCTTGAACACGACGACGTCGCCCCGCCGGACCTCCGACCCGAACCAGGGGGTCAGCTTGTCCACCAGCACCCGGTCGCCGATCCGGATCGTCTGCTCCATCGAGCCGGACGGGATGAAGAACGCCTGCACCAGGAAGGTCTTGAGCACCAGGGCTATGCACAGCGCGACCGCCACCAGCAGCGGCAGCTCGCCCACCCGGCGCGTGCGCCTGCGCCGGCGCACCCTGCGGGCCAGCCGGCGCCGCTCGGCCCGCCCGCCGGGCTCCGCGGCCGCGCCGTCGTCGGCGCCGGGCGCCGGCGCCGGCCCGGGGGCCCCCGCCGCCTCCCGCGCGGGCGGCGGCGCCTGCCTCGGCCCGGATCTGCGCCGTGGCCGCTCCGGCTCGGGTTCCCGGTCCGGCTCGGGCCGGCGCCCGCCCCTCGGGCGGCCCCGGCTACCCACGCGGGCCGTCCCCGGTCCGCGCCCCCGGCACCGAGCCCCAGCGCGACACGGGCCAGCCGATCCAGTCGGCCCGCCCGATCACCTTCTCCACCGGGACCATCCCACCGCCGGGCTCGCCCAGGTGGTCCCGGGAGTCCCGGGACTGGGAGCGGTGGTCGCCCATGACCCACAGGGTCCCCACGGGGACGGCGATCCGGAAGGGCACCTTCGAGGCCGAGTCCCCGGGGTACAGGTACGGCTCTTCGACCGGGACCCCGTTGACCTGGATCCGGCCCCCCTGGTCGCAGCACACCACGTCGTCCCCGCCGACGCCCACGACCCGCTTCACGAAGTCGGTGTCCGAGGGCTCCGCGAGCCCGAGCGCCGAGAACGCCCCGCGCACGGCGTCACCGACCGGGTTCCCGCCCGCGGGTTCCCGGACGAAGGAGCCGGCGCCGTCGAAGACCACCACGTCCCCCCGCCGCGGCGCGGCGCCGAAACGGTACGCCAGCTTGTTGACCAGGATCCGGTCGCCCACCTCGAGGGTCGGCTCCATGGAACGGCTCGGGATCTGGAAGGGCTGGACGACGAAATTGGCGAGGAGCAGCAGGAAGACGGCGCACAGCACGCCGACCAGGCCGGCCCGCCGCCAGGAACGGGAACCGGAACCGGACCGGGAACCGGAACCGGAACCGGAACCGGAAAAAGCAGAACGCGGCCGCCCCTCCCCCTGCTCGGGAGAGGAGTGGCCGCGCTGTGTGAGCTCTGCTTCGGTGTCCATCGGGTGCGAGCCTATCCGCCCGTCCCCGGGACCCGGAGGGGAGATCAGCGGTCGCGCTTCTCCTTGATCTTCGCGGCCTTGCCGCGGAGCTCACGGAGGAAGTACAGCTTGGCGCGACGCACGTCACCGCGGGTGACGAGCTCGATCTTCTCGAAGATCGGGGAGTGGACCGGGAAGGTGCGCTCCACGCCGACGCTGAAGGAGACCTTGCGAACGGTGAAGGTCTCGGAGACGCCAGAGCCCTGGCGACGGATGACAACGCCCTTGAACTGCTGGATACGGGAGCGGTTGCCCTCGATCACGCGGACGTGCACGTTGATGGTGTCACCGGGGCGGAAGGCCGGGACGTCCGTGCGCAGGGAGGCGGCGTTGACGCCATCGAGCAGGTGAGACATGTTGTTCGTCTGCTTTCTTCGCACGACGCCACAGGTCGCCGGTGCGGGTTTCCGGAGAGAATTCGGGAGCCGTGGCACTCCCCGCACGACGGTCCCCCTGTGGCAGGAGCGTACGGAAGCACACAGCAGCCGCCTATTCTTCCACGGCCTCCGGCCTGCGCCAAAATCGGCCGTCCCCGGACGGCTTCCAGCCCAGGATGCTGAGGATCTCGCGGTCCTTCTTGTCGAAGGCGGAGGCCTCGCAGCGCTCGATCAGGTCGGGGCGGTTCTGCGCGGTGCGGCGGAAGGCCTCGTCGCGGCGCCAGCGGGCGATCTTCCCGTGGTGGCCGCTGAGCAGCACCTCGGGGATGCCCCGGCCCCGCCACTGCGGCGGCTTGGTGTAGACGGGGCCTTCGAGGAGGTTGGCCATCTCGCCGGGGGCGAAGGAGTCGTCCCGGTGCGATTCGGCGTTGCCGAGCACGCCGGGCAGCAGCCGGGCCACGGCCTCGGTGACGACCAGGACGGCCGCCTCCCCGCCCGCCAGGACGTAGTCGCCGATGGAGACCTCGTAGACCGGCATGCGCGTCGCGTACTCGTCCATGACGCGGCGGTCGATGCCCTCGTACCGGGCCGGCGTGAAGATCAGCCAGGGGCGCTCGGAGAGCTCGACGGCCAGTTCCTGCGTGAAGGGCCGGCCGCTGGGCGTGGGCACCACCATGACCGGGCCGTGCGCGCCGGACTCGTAGCCGTCGGCGAGCACCGAGTCGAGGGCCTCTCCCCAGGGGTCGGTCTTCATGACCATGCCCGGGCCGCCGCCGTACGGGGTGTCGTCGACGGTGTTGTGCCGGTCGTACGTCCACTCCCGCAGGTCGTGCACGTGTACGTCGAGCTGCCCGCGGGCCCTCGCCTTGCCGACGAGGGAGACGTTCAGCGGCTCCAGGTACTCGGGGAAGATCGTGACGACGTCGAGCCGCATCAGTCGTCGTCCCCGGACTTCTCCGCGCCTTCGGTGTCCGCGGCCCCGGCAGCGTCACGCGCCGACGCGACCTCGGCGCGGTCGTCGATCAGCCCGGGCGGCGGGGTGATGACGCAGCGCTGCTCCTCCAGGTCGATCTCGGCGACGATCTCCCCGACGAAGGGGATCATGACCTCGCTGCCGTCCGGGCGCTCGACGATGAAGAGGTCCTGCGAGGGCAGGTGCGAGATCTCGGTGATCCGGCCGATCTCGGTGCCGTCCTCGAGTACCACGTCCAGGTCCATGAGCTGGTGGTCGTAGTACTCGTCCTCCTCCTCGGGCAGCTCCGCCGGGTCGACGTCCGCGATCAGGAGGGTGTTGCGCAGCGCCTCGGCGCCGGTGCGGTCCTTGACGCCCGCGAAGCGGAGCAGGAGCCGGCCGCTGTGCACCCGGCCCGTCTCGATGGTCAGCGGACCCGCCGACGCCGGTTCGGTCCGCAGCACGGCGCCGGGCGAGAGCCGCAGCTCCGGCTCGTCGGTCCGCACCTCGACGGTGACCTCACCCTTGATCCCGTGGGCGCGGCCAACCCGCGCGACTACCAGCTCCACCTTTAACTCCTGTTCGGAACGACAACGGGCCGGGGCGGGCACGTATGCCCTCCCCGGCCCGTGCCGGTGTTCAACTGCTCAGCGGACCTGGTCCACGTCGACGAGGTCGACGCGGATCCCCCGGCCGCCGATGGCGCCCACGACGGTACGCAGAGCACGTGCGGTGCGGCCGTTGCGGCCGATCACCTTGCCGAGGTCGTCGGGGTGCACCCGGACCTCGAGCACCTGTCCGCGGCGCAGGTTGCGCGAGGCGACCTGCACGTCGTCGGGGTTGTCCACAATGCCCTTTACGAGGTGCTCAAGAGCCTCCTCGAGCATGCTCAGGCCTCGGTCGACTCGGCGGCGGCCTCAGCCTCGTCCGCCTTCTTGTCGGCCTTCTTCTTCTGCGTGATGGCCTCGCCCTTGCCCTCGCCGATGCCCTCGAGGGCCTTGGCGAACTCGTCGAAGGAACGACGCTTGTCTTCCTTCGTCGCCGGCTGCAGCAGCGGCGCCGGGGCCGGGAGGCCCTTGTGCGCCTGCCAGTCACCGGTGAGCTTCAGGATGGCGAGGACGGCCTCGGTGGGCTGGGCGCCCACGGACAGCCAGTACTGCGCGCGCTCGGCGTTGACCTCGATGCGCGACGGGTTGTAGGTCGGCTGGTAGATGCCGATCTCCTCGATCGCGCGACCGTCCCGGCGGGTGCGGGCGTCGGCGACGACGATGCGGTAGTGCGGGGAGCGGATCTTACCGAGGCGCTTGAGCTTGATCTTGACTGCCACTGGAGTGGTGTCTCCTGAACTTGACGTGGTTGGGCACTTGAGATGCCACGTGGGGTTGCGGTACTCGGGTGCCCGATGGACGCGTCAGCCGGAGGAGAGAGGGGTCCTATGCGACTGTCGAGTACAGCTGCCCATTGTGCCACATGCCCGCGTCCCGCCCGACAGGCGGGATGCACCGTCCCGCCCCGGCGGGACGGTCCGGTCACCGGGGCGGAGGGGGGGGGGGGGCGGGGGGGGGGGGGGGAGGGCTGGGGGGGGTAGGGCCCGCCCGGGGGGGTGGGGGGGGGGGGGGGGGTGCGGTGGGTGCTCTGGGGTTCT
>NZ_JBVHWK010000013.1:111154-161468 GCF_055569445.1 Streptomyces sp. NPDC029122
GCCCCGGCCCCCCCCCCCCTCCCTCCCCCCCCCCCCCCCCCCCCCCCCCCTCCCCCCCCCCCCCCCCCCCCCCCCCCCCCCCCCCCCCCCCCCCCCCCCCCCCCCCCCCCCCTCCCCCGCCCCCCGGTCCGGGCACGTCACCGCCCCGCCGGGGGGCGTCGCGTCAGGAGGCGGCCGCGGTGGCGACCTCGGGGATCCGGAAGGGCTTCATGCAGCCGCCGCACACGATCGGCGCCTGGGCCAGCACGGAGGGGACCACCCGGACGTTGCGGCCGCAGTCGCAGACCGCCTTGACCCGTACGCCACCGCCCGAGGAGCCGTGCCGGGCGGCCGGGCCCCGGAAGCTGCGCTTGGTGTCGGCCGAGGTGGCCGCCGTATGCGCCTTCAGGGCGCGCTGGAGCCGCTCGATGGTGGGACGGTAACGCCTCTTGGCCTCGGGATTGAGGGTGACCAGGGAGAACCCGCTGCTGGCGTGCGGCTCCTCGGAATGGTCGAGCCCCATCTCCTCGGCGATCGCGAGGAATCTGCGGTTGTGGTAGCGGCCGGCGCGCGAGGTGTCGCGCACTCCGCGGGCGGCCGCGATGCCGTGGACTGCCTCGTGCAGCAGTCGCTCGAAGGAGAGCTCGGCGCCGCAGGCGGACGAGGACTCTCCGATCAGGGACTCGGGCGCGGCAAGGTCAGGCAGCTCGGGGTGGTACCGCTGAATGTCGGCCCACGCCTGCGCCAGCTCTGCGGCGAGAACAGGTGGTGTCGTGCTCACGTCGTGACAACGAGCCGGGGTGCCCCGGTGTTCCGATTCCGGGCCATTCCAAATTTTTTGCACGTACCAGTCAGTTCAGTCTGATGCGTCCTAGCGAGGACGGGTGCGCATATCCCCGGATGAGTCGGTACGTAAGGAGGACTATCGACGCCGACGCCCCCGGAGTGCGGCCGCCGCCGCACGCCAGGGGCGTCAGGGGAAATCAGTAGGAGCGCGCGACGATCGCGAGCGTACCGGGGGCGTCGTCAGCCACCGGAACGGACCCGTCCTCGGCGATCAGGCAGCGGACCGAGACGGCCTGCTCGCCCAGCTTGGCCTCGCCCTCGGGGCCGAGGTCGGCCCACGGGATGCGCGCCCAGCCGCCCGCGATCGCGGCCTCCGCGGCCTCCTCGATCGTGGTCACGTCGCTCGTACGGGACTCCCTGCGCTCGCGGGACTCGCGCAGCAGCTGCGCCTGGTCCTCGTCGAGCACCTTGGGCAGCAGGTCGGCGAGGGCGTCGATCTGCACCGGGGTCTTCCCGCCCGGGATCCGGCGGGCCAGCATCGCGGTGCCGGCCTCCAGGTCGCGGGGGCCGATCTCGATGCGCACCGGTACGCCCTTGAGCTCCCAGTCCACCGCGCGGCGGCCGAAGGGGGTGTCGACGCGGTCGTCGACGTGGACGCGGATGCCCGCGGCCTTGAGCTGGGCACCCAGCTCGCGGACCTTCGCCACGGCCTCGTCGCCCTTGATCGCCATGACGACGACCTGGACGTGCGCCAGGCGCGGCGGCACCCGCAGGCCGTTGTCGTCGCCGTGGGACATGATCAGACCGCCGACCATGCGGGTCGAGACGCCCCACGAGGTCTGCCAGACCAGCTCCTGCTGGCCCTCCTTCGAGAGGTACTGGGTGTTGAAGGCCTTGGCGAAGTTGGTGCCGAGCTCGTGGCTCGTACCCATCTGGAGGGCCTTGCCGTCACCCATCATGCCCTCGAGGGTGAGGGTGTTGATGGCGCCGGCGAAGCGCTCCTTGGCGGTCTTGCGGCCGAGCACGACGTCGATGCCGAGCACGTTCGTCATGAAGTCGCCGTAGACGTCGCGGTGGATGCGGGCGGCGTAGTCGCGGGCGTCCTCGTACGTGGCGTGGGCGGTGTGGCCCTCCTGCCAAAGGAACTCGCTCGTACGGAGGAACACGCGGGGGCGCATCTCCCAGCGCACCACGTTGGCCCACTGGTTGATCAGCAGAGGCAGGTCCCGGTAGCTCTGGACCCACTTGGAGAAGTAGTCGTTGATGATCGTCTCGGAGGTGGGCCGGACGACGACCGGCTCTTCCAGCTCCTTGCCGCCGCCGTGGGTGACGACCGCGAGCTCGGGGGCGAAGCCCTCGACGTGCTCGGCTTCCCGCGTCAGGTACGACTGCGGGATGAACAGCGGGAAGTACGCGTTCTGGGCGCCGGCGTCCTTGATGCGGGCGTCCATCTCCTGCTGCATCCGCTCCCACAGGCCGTAGCCGTACGGACGGATGACCATGGTGCCGCGGACCGGACCGTTGTCGGCCAGCTCGGCCTTGTTGATCAGATCCTGGTACCAGCGGGGGAAATCCTCCGCCTGCGGGGTGAGAACGGGTGCCTTTGCCATGGCGCGAATGGTACGGCGCCGGGCGGGTCGAGCGTGAATCGGGTGGCGCGCTCCTCTGGACGCGGGGGCGAATGGGGAGTTCCCTGGCAACGGGGGCATGGGGGCGACACGGAATCAGGAGCGCTCTTTCGATGACACCGACGCCGACGGCGACGCTCGTCGCCCGGGACTGGGCGGAGATCCAGGAACGGATGCTGGTACCGCTGTACGAGGCGGTCTACGACCGGCTGGAGATCGGGCCGGGTGACCGGCTGCTGGGCCTCGACTGCGGGGCCGGGCTGGCCCTGCTGCTGGCCGGCGGGCGGGGTGCCGCCGCCACCGGCGTGGAGGCGGATCCGGCCCGCCGGGCGCTGGCCCGCGAGCGGCTGCTGGAGGTGGTGCCGGTTCCCCCGGTGCCCCCCGCGCGGCCCTACGACGTCCTGCTGGCCTTCGCGCCCTCCCCGGGCGCCCTGGCGGCGGCCCTGCCGGCGGTCCGGCGGGGCGGCGCGGTGGTGCTGGCCGGCTGGGGCCCGCCGGAGCGGTGCACGGTGCCGGCGGTGCTGGGCGGCGGCCCGGCGGCCCTGGACCTGGACGCGCTGGCGGCGCGGGCGGGGCTGGTCCCCGACGGGTCGGGGCGGGTGTTCTGCCCGTTCGGGTACGCGGACGTGGACAGCGCGGTACGCGGTCTGCTGTCGACGGGGCTGTACGGCGCGGCGGATCCCGGCCAGGCGGAGAAGGAGCTGTCGGAGGCCCTTCACCCGTACGAGCGGGCCGACGGCGCCGTCTGGCTGCCGAACATCTTCCGCTACGTCGTCACCCGCGTGGCCTGACCCGGGCGGTGCCGCCCGCCTCGCGGGGCGGGGGCGCCGCCTACTTCGCGAGGCGGGGGATGCCGGCCGCCGCGTACGCCGCCTGCTCGTCCAGGGTCTCGGCCGCCAGGAGGGCCTCGGCCAGGGCGTCGAGCTTCGGCCGGTGCTCGCGCAGCAGGCGGCAGGCCTCCTCGTAGCACTCGTCCACGATCCGCCGCATCTCGTGGTCCACGGTGTCGAGGGTGGTGGGGGCGGCGGACAGGCCGTACGGGCCCTGTCCGTCGGACGGGATGGCGGTCAGCTTGCCGACGCGCTCGCTCATGCCCCAGCGGCCGACCATTCCCCGGACGATGTTGGTGACCTGTTCGAGGTCGTTCTCGGCGCCGGTGGTGACCACGTGGTAGACGGTCTCCTCGGCCGCCATGCCGCCGAGCGCGCCGATGACGCGGCCCCGGAGGTACTCCTCCGTGTACGCGTACCGGTCCGCGTCCGGGGTGGAGAGGGTGACGCCGAGGGCCCGGCCCCGGGGCACGATGGTGATCTTGCGTACGGGGTCGGCGCCCGGCTGGAGCATGCCCAGCAGGGCGTGGCCGCTCTCGTGGTAGGCGGTGCGGCGCCGCTCCTCCAGCGGCATCACCAGGGGCCGTTCCGCGCCCAGCTGGACCTTCTCCAGGGCGTCGGAGAGGTCCGCCTGGGTGACCTCCCGCTGCTTGCGCTTGACGGCCAGCAGCGCGGCCTCGTTGGCCAGGTTGGCGAGCTCGGCTCCGGTCATCCCGGGGGTGGTGCGGGCCACCTGGGCGAGGTCGACCCCGGGGGCGAGCGGGATGTCGCGGGTGTGGATGCGCAGGATGGCCTCGCGGCCGCCGCGGTCGGGCGGGGAGACCACGACCGTGCGGTCGAAGCGGCCGGGCCGGGTCAGGGCCGGGTCGAGCACGTCGGCCCGGTTGGTGGCGGCGAGGACGACGACGCCCTCGGAGCCGGAGAAGCCGTCCATCTCGGTGAGGATCTGGTTGAGGGTCTGTTCGCGCTCGTCGTGGCCGCCCATGGCCGCGCCGCCGCCGCGCACCCGGCCGATGGTGTCGATCTCGTCGATGAAGACGATGGCGGGGGCCACCTTGCGCGCCTCGGCGAAGAGCTCCCTGACCCTGGAGGCGCCGACCCCGACGATCATCTCGATGAACTCGGACGCGGACGCGGAGAAGAACGGCACCCCGGCCTCACCCGCGACCGCCCGCGCGAGCAGGGTCTTGCCGGTGCCGGGCGCGCCGGCGAGGAGGACGCCGCCGGGCATCCGGGCACCCATGTCGCGGTACCGCTGCGGGTTCCTGAGGAAGTCGACGACGTCGTTCAGCTCGCCCTCGACCTCGTCGATGCCGGCGACGTCGTCGAAGGTGGTGCGCGGGGCGCCGGCCTGCAGTTCCACGGGCTTGGGCGGACCCTTGCGGCCCAGCCCGCCCATCCCGCCCATCGCCGAGCCCATCCGGCGGGCGATGAGCAGCCACAGGCCGACCAGGAGCAGCATCGGGGCGAGCGAGATGAGCAGGTTGGCCAGGAAGCTGCGCTGCACGACCACCGGGGAGGCGGTGACCGTGACGCCCTTGGCCGTGAGGCTGGACCACAGCTGGTCGTCGGCGAAGGCGGGGCGCTGGGTGACGAACTTGGTGTAGTCGCCCTTTCCGCCGGGGACGGGCCGCTCGCTCTTGAGCTGTCCCTGGATGGCGTCGCCCTTGGAGTAGATCTTCGAGACGTTGCCGTCGCCGACCTGCTTGCTGAACTCCGTGTACGAGATCGTCGGCTCGTCGCCCTCGTTGTAGAAGGACAGCACGAGGTTGGTCAGCAGGAAGACGATCAGGGCGGCGAGCACCAGTCCGCGCCAGCCGCCGCCGGGCATCTTCCGCTTGGCGGGCGGGGCGGGCGGGGCGCCCTCCGAGCGCCAGGGGGTGTCGGCCCGGTCGCGTGGCGGTACGGGGGTGGGGCTGGGCACGTGGGCCTCCTTATGCCGTCCTCCCGGCCGACCATAAGCGACAAATCGCCCCTCCCCCTCACGGCTACTTCATGAACTTCTTGAACTCGTCCGGCAGGTCGAAGTCCTGGCCGGGCTGGCCGCCGGCGGGGAGCCCGAACGGGCTGCCGCCCGCGGCCGGAGCGCCGGGCTGAGGGCCCTGCTCGCGGCGGGCCGCGGCGGCGGCCTCCTCTTCCTTGCGCTTCATCGGGTTGCCGCTCTTGCGCTTGCCCTTGGCCTGCTTGACCTGCTTCTTCTGCCGGCCGGGGCCGCCGCCCATGCCCGGGATGCCGGGCATGCCGGGCATCCCGCCGCCCTGGGCCATGCGGGACATCATCTTGCGGGCCTCGAAGAAGCGCTCCACGAGCGACTTCACGGCGCTGACCTCGACACCGGAGCCCTTGGCGATACGGGCGCGGCGCGAGCCGTTGATGATGTGCGGGTCCTGGCGCTCGGCCGGGGTCATCGACTTGATGATCGCGGCGGTGCGGTCGACGTCCCGCTCGTCGATGTTGTTGATCTGGTCCTTGATCTGGCCCATGCCCGGCAGCATGCCGAGGAGCTTGGAGATGGAGCCCATCTTGCGGACCTGCTCCATCTGGGCCAGGAAGTCGTCGAGCGTGAACTCCTTCGGCCCCTTCGCCAGCTTGGCCGCCATCTTCTCGGCCTCGGCCTGGCTGAAGGTCTTCTCGGCCTGCTCGATGAGGGTGAGCATGTCACCCATGTCGAGGATCCGGCCCGCCATGCGGTCGGGGTGGAAGGCGTCGAAGTCGTCGAGCTTCTCGCCGTTCGAGGCGAACATGATCTGCTTGCCGGTGACGTGCGCGATGGAGAGCGCGGCACCGCCGCGGGCGTCGCCGTCGAGCTTGGAAAGCACCACGCCGTCGAAGCCGACGCCGTCACGGAAGGCCTCGGCGGTGTTGACCGCGTCCTGGCCGATCATGGCGTCGACGACGAAGAGGATCTCATCCGGCGAAACCGCGTCGCGGATGTCGGCCGCCTGCTGCATGAGCTCGGCGTCGATGCCCAGACGGCCGGCCGTGTCCACCACCACGACGTCGAACTGCTTGGTGCGCGCGTACTCGACGGAGTCCTTGGCCACCTGGACCGGGTCGCCGACGCCGTTGCCGGGCTGGGGCGCGTAGACCGCGACGCCGGCGCGCTCCGCGACGACGGAGAGCTGGTTGACGGCGTTGGGGCGCTGGAGGTCGCAGGCGACGAGGAGCGGGGCGTGGCCCTGCCCCTTCAGCCAGTGACCGAGCTTTCCGGCGAGGGTGGTCTTACCGGCACCCTGGAGACCGGCCAGCATGATCACGGTGGGCGCGGTCTTGGCGAAGCGCAGCCGGCGGGTCTCGCCGCCGAGGATGGTGACGAGTTCGTCGTTGACGATCTTGAGCACCTGTTGCGAAGGATTCAGCGCCTTGCTGACCTCTTCGCCGCGCGCGCGTTCCTTGACGTTCGCGATGAAGGAGCGGACGACCGGGAGGGCAACGTCGGCCTCAAGGAGAGCGATACGGATTTCCCGCGCCGCCGCGTCGATGTCCTGCTCGCTGAGGCGCCCCTTGCCACGGAGGCCCTTGAAAGTATTCGCCAGGCGGTCGGAGAGAGTATCGAACACGGCGCTCGTTGGTCCTTGGGGGTCGGGGGCGGTGGATCGCCCTCCAGAGTATCCGGCCCCGCAAATGAATCGACCCCGCCTTCCGGAATGGGCGGGCGGGGTCGTAACCCGCGGATGCGGGGAGCACGGTCGTTGACGATCTTCAGGACTTGCTGTCCCGGTGGATCATCCCCGCAGTGGCGGGGAGCACGCCGTGCTCAACGGCGCCGTGGTGGTGAAGGTCATGGTCACGTCAGGGCTGACTCCACTCGCCCGGCCAGCGCCACCCCGTCCGCGTGCGGCAGCGGTTTGCCGTCCGGCGCAGTCACATACACCGTGTCCACCGCGTTCGCGCCCAGCGTCGAGACGTGCGCGCTGCGCACCCGCACCCCCGCCGCCTCCAGGGCCCGCCCGATCCGGTGCAGCAGCCCCACCGCGTCGGGTGCCCGCACCTCCAGGACGGTGGCCAGGGAGGAGACCTCCGGCACCACCGTGACCCGGGGCGGCGGCGGGACCACGCCCCGCCGCCGGGGGTACGCCGCCTCGCGGGCGGCCAGCTTCGCCGGGACGTCCAGGGTGCCGTCCAGCGCCCGCACCATGTCGGTCCGGAGCTGCGCGGCCTGCGGCAGGGCCCCGTACTGCGCCGACACCCGCCAGCGCAGTACGAGCACCTCGCCCGTCAGCCCCGGCGGCTCCAGGAAGCGCAGGTCGGCGGCCCGCACGGTCAGCCGGTGCAGCGCCAGCACCCCGGACACGGCCGGCAGCACCCCGGGCTGGTCCGGGGCGGCGACGACCAGCTCGACCCCGACGGCGTCGTCCTCCTCCTGGCGGGCGTGCAGCGCGAGCACCGGCTCGCCCGTGCGCAGCGCCTCGACCGCCAGGCGTTCCTGTTCGGTGGTCGGGATCTCCGGCTCGGTTCCGGCGGGCGGGGTGCCGCGCAGCACGGCGGCGACCCGCCCCACGAGGTCGGCGACCAGCGAGCCCCGCCAGGTGCTCCAGGCGGCCGGGCCGGTGGCCAGGGCGTCGGCCTCCGTCAGGGCGTGCAGGACCTCCAGGGTGGAGAGGGAGCCGACGGCGTCCGCGACGGCCCGTACGGTCGCCGGGTCGTCCAGGTCGCGCCGGGTCGCGGTGTCCACGAGCAGCAGGTGGTGGCGTACGAGCGTGCCCAGCACGGCGACGTCCTCCGCGTCGAAGCCGACCCGCCCGGCCATGTCGCGGGCGATGGTCTCGCCCACCAGGGAGTGGTCGCCGGGCCAGCCCTTGCCGATGTCGTGCAGCAGGGCCGCCATCAGCAGCAGGTCGGGCCGGCCCACGCGGCGGGCCAGCGCCGAGGCCCGCACCGCCGTCTCGATCAGGTGCCGGTCCACCGTCCAGGTGTGCACGGGGTTGTGCTGGGGGCGGCAGCGCACCCGCTCCCAGTCGGGGAGCAGCCGGCTGATCAGCCCCTCGGCCTCCAGCGCCTCCCACACCCCCACCATCGGCTCGCCCGCCCCCAGCAGGGTCAGCAGCTGCTCCCGCGCCTCCGCCGGCCACGGCACGGGCAGCGGCCTGGCCTGCGCCGCGAGCCGCCGTACGGCGTGCAGCGAGACGGGCAGGCCCGCCTGCGCGGCGGCCGCCCCGAACCGCAGGGGCAGCACGGGGTCCCGCTCGGGCCGCGCGGCCAGCGCCAGTACGGCCTCCCCGTCGGACTCCACCACCCCGTCGGCCAGCGGCGCCCGCTCGGGTGCCGCCGTGCCCCGGTTCCCGAGCAGTCCGCGCAGTCTCGGCCGGGCGGCCCGGGCGCGCAGCACCCGCCCGACCTCCCGCCAGGTGACGTCTCCGGCGTACGCGATCACCCGCGCGGCCTCGTACACCTCGCGCAGCAGCGCGTCGGCGTCGAGCAGTCCCAGCCGGGCGGCGACCTGGGGCTGTTCCTGGAGGGCGAGCCGGTCCGTGGCCCGGCCCGTCACCAGGTGCAGCGCGTCGCGCGCGTCCAGCAGCCGCCGCCGGGCCTCGGCCAGTCCCTCGCGCGGGGCGTCGGCCAGCCAGGACGCTGCGACGGCCCGCAGGACGGTGGCGTCGCGGAGGCCGCCGCGCGCCTCCTTGAGGTCGGGTTCCAGCAGGAAGCGCAGTTCCCCGGCCCGTTCGGCCCGCTCCCGGCACAGGGCGTGCAGCTGCGGGAGCCGCTTGGCGGCCTGGTTGCGCCAGTCGGCGAGCACCGAGGTGCGCAGCCCGGCCAGGAGTCCGGCGTCGCCGGAGACGAGCCGCGCGTCGAGCAGTCCGAGGTGGGCCTTGAGGTCCTCGGCGGCGGTCTTGCGGGCCTCGCCGGGGGTGCGTACGGAGTGGTCGAGGGCGAGGCCGAGGTCCCACACGGGGTACCAGAGCCGGTCGGCGAGCGCGCTCAGTTCGGCGGGCCGCGCCTTGCCGTCGTGGAGCAGCAGCAGGTCGAGGTCGCTGCGCGGGGAGAGGTCGGCGCGTCCGTAGCCGCCGACGGCGACGAGGGCGGCTCCCCGTACGCCGGTCTCCCGTGCGGCCCGCGTGAACTGTGCGTTCAGCCATTGGTCGGTCAGCCCGGAGAGGGCGGAACGCCGGGAAGGCCCGGACCGCGACTCCTCCTGGAGGAGTCGCAGCCGGGCCGCGGCGTAGCCGCCGGGACCGGAGCCGGCCGGGTCGTCCTGCGTGGTCTCTTCGACGCTCGTCACCCGGGGCTCCCGTCGTCTAGAGCGCGTCGGCGCCGCGCTCGCCGGTGCGGACCCGGACGACCGAGTCCACGGGGACGCTCCACACCTTGCCGTCGCCGATCTTCTCGGTCCGGGCGGCGCTGACGATGACGGAGATGAGCTCTTCGGCCTCCTCGTCCTCGACGAGCACCTCGATGCGGATCTTCGGTACGAGGTCCACGGTGTACTCGGCGCCCCGGTAGACCTCGGTGTGGCCGCGCTGGCGTCCGTAGCCGCTGGCCTCGGAGACGGTGAGGCCCTGGACTCCGAAGGCGTGGAGGGCTTCCTTGATCTCGTCCAGCTTGTAGGGCTTGACGATGGCGGTGATCAGCTTCATGCGTCGACCTTCTTGTGCGCGGCGGCTGCGGGGGCGGGTGCGGCGGTGTTCCGTGCGGAGATCCCGCCGCCGGCGCCGCTGAAGTCGTAGGCGGTCTCGGCGTGCTCGACCTGGTCGATGCCGGAGACCTCTACGTCCTCCGCGACCCGCATGCCCATGGTCCTGTCGAGGAGGAAGGCCAGGATCGCGGATACGACGAGGGAGTAGGCGAGGACGGCGAAGACCCCGATGGCCTGCTTGCCGAGCTGCTCCAGGCCGCCGCCGTAGAAGAGGCCCTTGGCGTCGGACTGGACGCCGCCGGTGGCGAAGAAGCCGACGAGGAGGGAGCCGGCGATGCCGCCGACCAGGTGGACGCCGATGACGTCGAGGGAGTCGTCGTAGCCGAACTTGTACTTCAGGCCGACGGCCATGGCGCACAGCACACCGGCGATGGCGCCGACGGCGATCGCGCCGAGCGGGCTGACGGAGCCGCCGGCCGGGGTGATGGCGACGAGGCCGGCGACGGCGCCGGAGGCGGCTCCGAGGGTGGTGAAGGAGCCGTGGCGCAGCTTCTCGTAGGCGAGCCAGGCGAGCATGGCGGCGGCGGTGGCGACCTGGGTGTTGACGAACATGACGGCGCCGACGCCGTCGTCGTTGCCGAGCCAGGATCCGGCGTTGAAGCCGAACCAGCCGAACCACAGCAGGCCGGCGCCGAGCATCACGAGGGGCAGGCTGTGCGGGCGCATCGGGTCCTTCTTGAAGCCGACGCGCTTGCCGATGACCAGGATGACGCCGAGGGCGGCGGCGCCGGCGTTGATGTGGACGGCGGTGCCGCCCGCGAAGTCGATGACGCCGAGCTCGAAGAGCCAGCCGCCGGAGCCCCACACCCAGTGGGCGACGGGGAAGTAGACGACGGTGACCCACAGGGCGGTGAAGAGCACCCAGGCGCTGAACTTGACGCGGTCGGCGAGGGCGCCGCTGATCAGGGCGGGGGTGATGACGGCGAACATCAGCTGGAAGACGGCGAAGACGTAGACCGGGATGGTGTAGCCGTCCCACAGCTCGGTGAGGCCGATGCCGCTGAGGCCGACGTAGTCGGAGTTCCAGCCGATCAGCGAGCCCGTGTCGGTGCCGAAGGCGAGGCTGAAGCCGTAGAGGACCCAGAGGATCGTGACGATCCCCAGGCTGATGAAGCTCATCATCAGCATGTTGAGGCTGCTCTTGACGCGGACCATGCCTCCGTAGAAGAAGGCGAGTCCCGGGGTCATCAGCATGACCAGGGCGGAGCAGATGAGCATGAACCCGGTGTTCGCGGCAGACAGGGTCGGGGCGTCTGCTGCGAGGGTCGTGATGGCTGATGCCATCGGCGTCTCCTCGTCGTCGGTACGTTCGCGTGCGGGCGATCGTGGGAAACCTGAGCGGCGGCGTAAGGTCTGGCCGGTTATTGGCCCTGAGATTCGCGCAGGAGGGTTTCCGGCGGCGCCGCTGGGTGTTTCGCGCCGATGACGAAGAGGTCTGGCGTGTTACGCCTCCATGAACCGGTGAAGTGCGGGTCCGGTCGGAGTCATGTACGGGTCAGGGGCGGGTCGGGCCCGGGTCAGGGGCCCGCCCGCGCCGGGAGCGGACTCAGACGGCCTCGGCGGCCTCGGGCAGCCGGGAGGCGAGGAGGTCGGTCAGCCGGACCACCTCGGCCACGTCCCCGTATTCACGGGCGGCCGTGTCGACGGTCTTGCGAAGCCGGGTGTTCACCCGTTCGGACCGTACCTTTCTGGCCACGTCGAGGGCCTGGTCCACGAGGACGGTGGCCTGTTCCGGCTCGCGCTGGAGCAGGTGGACGGTGGCCATGCCGATGAGGTTCAGGGCGTACGAGCGCTGGTGCTCCTCGTCCTTGGCGAAGAGCTCCACGGCCCGTTCCATCACCGGCTCGGCGAGGGAGGCGTAGGTGGGGCTGCGCCCGGCCACGTAGGCCAGGTCCCGGTAGGAGTGGGAGTTCTCGCCGTTGAGCTCCGCCTCGGAGAAGAAGCGGATCCAGTCCGGTTCGGGCTCGCCGTCGAAGCCGACGTCGGAGAAGGTGTCCTCGGCCATGCGCACGGCCCGCTTGCAGCGGCTGGGCTGGCCCATGTTGGCGTAGGCCCGGGCCTCCATCGCGTACAGCATGGCCTGGGTGCGCGGTCCGGCGCAGTCGCGGCTGCCGTACTGGGCGAGGTGGATGAGCTCCAGCGCGTCCTCGGGGCGGCCCAGGTGGATCATCTGCCGGCTCATGCCGGACAGGATGTACGAGCCCAGGGGCTTGTCGCCGGCTTCCTTCGCGGCGTGCAGGGCGAGGACGAAGTACTTCTGCGCGGTGGGGTGCAGGCCGATGTCGTAGCTCATCCAGCCGGCGAGTTCGGCCAGTTCGGCGGCGACCTTGAAGAGCCGTTTGGCGACCGGGGCCGGGTGGCTCTCCTGGAGCAGGTCGGTGACCTCGTGGAGCTGGCCGACGACGGCCTTGCGGCGCAGTCCGCCGCCGCACTGGGCGTCCCACTGGCGGAACATCACCGTGGTGGCTTCGAGGAGGTCGAGCTCCGGCTCGGACAGCCGGGGCGGCCGGTGTCCGCCGAGCGCGCCGGACGGCCCGTTCTCGGGGCGCGGTCCGAGGTCGGCGGCCGGGGCCGGGACGAGCCAGCGCTGCATGGGCTCGATGAGGGCGGGGCCGGCGGAGAGGGCGAGCGAGGTCCCGAGGAAGCCCCGGCGGGCGAGCATCAGGTCGCTGCGGGAGAACTCGCTGAGCAGTTCCACGGTCTGCGGGCCCGCCCAGGGCAGGTCGACGCCGGAGACGGAGGGGGTCTGGTGGGCGGTGCGCAGGCCGAGCTGTTCGATGGCGACGACGGAGCCGAAGCGCTCGGAGAAGAGCTCCGAGAGGATGCGCGGCACGGGTTCGCGGGGCTGTTCACCGTCGAGCCAGCGGCGCACGCGGGAGGTGTCGGTGCTGATGTGGTGGGCGCCCATCTGCCGGGCACGGCGGTTGACCTGGCGGGCGAGTTCGCCCTTGGACCAGCCGCTGCGGACGAACCACGAGGTCAGCTGTTCGTTCCGGACAGCGGATCCGCCGCTCGCTCCGCTTGCGCCGTTGCCGCTCACTGGAACGCCCCCATCCGCATCGCCTCTTCACACGAAACCCTGACCGGAGCGGCCGGCGTGACCAGGGACCTTCACAAGTCCTCCACCGATTGCCTCCGGCATACCCACGGACGGGCCCGTCGGCCGGCTTCGTGCACCGAAAGTAATCCTACGATCACCCCGTCAGCGAGGTCGATTCCGGAAACGCCACCATTCGCCACCCCTTTGAATGAACTCGTCGGCGGCCGGGCGCGATTGACTTGACACCAAGGCGAAACGGCAATGGTTGGACAGGAGTGCGCTCGGGGCGCGCGCGGCGGGGAGTGCGCCGGGCGTCCTCGGTGGAAGGCGCGCCCCGCCCGGCCTCCGACAGGTCTCGCCGACGTCGTAACCACCGGCGCGTCCGACCCGTTGGAGGGGGCATGGGCATGGGCTTCACGATCGGCGGCAGCCGCAGCACCAAGGAGTTCCGTTCCGGCGTCCGGCGCCGCGGGCGGACCGCGGAGTGCACGACGGTGGCGGAGTACACCGGGCTCTGGGGCTGGGACGCGGTCCCCGGGGCCCGCGCCGCGGGTCCGGGCCGCGACTGCTCCTGCGGTCATACGAACTGCGGCGCGCCGGGGGCTCACCCGCTGGACTTCGCCCCGACCGTCCCGGGAGGCGCCACCCTGGACGAGGTCTCCGAGATCTGGGGCGAGTATCCGGGCGCGGCGATCATGCTCCCGGTCGGCCGCGCCTTCGACGTCATCGAGGTCTCCGCCGAGGCCGGGAGGCGCGCCCTGGTCCGGCTGGAACGGATGGGCCTGCCGCTCGGGCCCGTGACGGCGACCCCGGACGGCCGGGCCCAGTTCTTCGTCGCCCCGGGCGCCGCCGCCGAGCTGCCGGAGCTGCTGTACCGGATGGGCTGGGACGACGCCGACCTGGACCTGCGCGCCCTGGGCCACGGCGCCTTCCTGACCGCCCCGCCCTCCGACCGCGCGGGCCTGGGCCCGGCGGCCTGGCTGCGCGGACCCGCGCTGGACAGCGCGGGCGGCCCCCCGCAGGCCCGGCTGCTGCTCGGCACCCTCGCCTACACCTGCCACCGCTTCCGCCGCTGACGGCCCCCGCCCACGGCAGTGCCCCCGGGTCCTGGACGGACGCGGGGGCACTGGTCTGCGCAGATCCTCGGGACGGACCCTCCGGCGGTGGAGGCCGCCTCAGTCGCCGATGAGGGCGTCGACGAACGCCTCCGGCTCGAAGGGGGCCAGGTCGTCGGGGCCCTCGCCGAGGCCGACGAGCTTGACCGGGACCCCCAGCTCGCGCTGGACGGCGATGACGATGCCGCCCTTGGCCGTGCCGTCGAGCTTGGTCAGCACGATGCCGGTGATGTCCACGACCTCGGCGAAGACGCGCGCCTGGGTCAGGCCGTTCTGGCCGGTGGTGGCGTCCAGGACCAGCAGGATCTCGTCCAGCGGGCCGTGCTTCTCCACGACGCGCTTGACCTTGCCGAGCTCGTCCATAAGGCCGGTCTTGGTGTGCAGCCGGCCGGCGGTGTCGATGAGCACCACGTCGGCACCCTCGGCGATGCCCTCCTTGACCGCGTCGTAGGCGATGGAGGCGGGGTCGCCGCCCTCGGGGCCGCGGACGGTACGGGCGCCCACGCGCTCGCCCCAGGTCTGGAGCTGGTCGGCGGCGGCGGCGCGGAAGGTGTCGGCGGCGCCGAGCACCACGCTGCGGCCGTCGGCGACGAGCACCCGGGCGAGCTTGCCGGTGGTGGTGGTCTTGCCGGTGCCGTTGACGCCGACGACCATGACGACGCCCGGGGTGTCGGTGCCGCTCTCGGTCTTCACGGCGCGGTCGAAGTCGGTGCCGACCAGGGTCAGCAGCTCCTCCTTCAGCAGGGTGCGCAGCTCGGCGGGGGTGCGGGTGCCGAGCACCTTGACCCGCTCGCGGAGCCGGTCCACCAGCTCCTGCGTCGGCGCGACACCGACGTCGGCGATCAGGAGGGTCTCCTCGATCTCCTCCCAGGTGTCCTCGTCGAGGTGCTCGCGCGACAGGAGCGTCAGGAGCCCCTTGCCGAGCGAGTTCTGCGAACGGGCGAGCCGCGCGCGCAGCCGGACCAGACGGCCGGCGGTGGGCTCGGGCACCTCGATCTCGGGCGCGGCCGGGGCGGCCTCCGCGACGGGCGCTTCCGCGACGGGAGTCTCGGGGGCCGCGGTCTCCGCCTCGGGGAGCACGACCTCCTCGATGGTCCGGCGCGGCTCTTCGACCGTCGGTGCGGAGTCCTCCCCCACCTGCGGTTCGGCGGGCGGGGCAGTGATGGTCGGCGTGGCCGGCGGCGCCGTGGGGGGCAGCTGCTTCTTCTTGCGGCTGCTGACCACGAGGCCGCTGATCGCGCCGACCGCGACCAGGGCGATGACTACGGCAAGGATGAGGATTTCCATAACGCTCCCAGTATCGGCCACGGCGACCCCGGAGCCCGGACCTCGGCGGCCGTACCGGGTCCTAAGGCTCTATTTATGGTTTTCGGCGCAAATCTACGATGATGGGCGGCACTCCCCCGTCCCCGCACGCCCCACGGAGCAACCGCATGCCCGCCGAGCCCGCAGCCGGCGCGATACCGGCCCCCGCCGAGACCGCAGCCCAGGCCACCGGCAAGACCGCAGCCGAGACCCGCGGGCTGGAGCCCGTGCCCGACGCCGAGCGCACCGGCCGCGTGCGCGAGCTGGTCCCCACCTGGGTCGCCGCGAACATCAGCGTGCTGCTGCTCACCATGGGCGCCGGGCTGGTGATCTTCAACGGGCTCAACATCTGGCAGGTGCTCGTCGTCGCGCTCGCCGCGCCCGTGGTCTCGTACGGGATCGTCGGCCTGATCTCCATCGCCGGAAAGCGCGGCGGCGCGCCGGGCATGGCGCTCTCGCGCGCCGTCTTCGGCCAGCGCGGCAACCTCTTCCCCGGCTCCCTGATCTGGGTGGCGCGCTGGGGCTGGGAGACCATCAACGCGGTCAGCGGCGCCTACGCCGTACTGACGGTCCTCGACCTGCTGTTCGGCGTGAAGAGCAACACCGCGCTCATCGTCGTCACCCTGCTCTTCTTCGTGGGCTGCACCTTCGTGGTCTCGGGGCTCGGCATCAACGCGCTGCGCGTCTGCTCGAAGTGGTCGACGTACCTCTTCGGCGGCTTCAGCGTGCTCGTCCTCGGCTACCTGCTCTTCACCACCGACTGGTCCGCCGTCTTCGGCAAGCCGGCGGGCTCCACGGCGATGATGGTCGCGGGCATCGGCACCATCGCGGCGGGCGGCATCAGCTGGGTGCCGTCCGGCCCGGACTTCACCCGCTACCTGCCCCGCACCGCCTCCGCCCGGGGCATGGTCGGCGCGACGATCGGCGGTGCGGGCGTGGTGGTCCTGCCGATGGTGCTGATGGGTGCGGTGATGGCCGTCGGCACGCCGGACCTGGCGAGCGCGCAGGACCCGGTCTCCTTCATCGGTGAACTGCTGCCGACCTGGATCGCGGTGCCCTACCTGCTGATCGCCCTGATCGGGATGCTGCTGATCAACTCGATGTCGATGTACTCGGCCGGCTTCACCGCGCAGACCCTGGGCATCAAGGTGCCGCGGACCTGGGCGGTCAGCGTCAACGCCGCCATCAGCCTGGTCTTCGGCTTCCTGCTGATGGTGGTGGCGACCAGCTTCTTCGGTTCGTTCATCTCCTTCCTGACCCTGCTGGCCGTGGCCTTCTCCGCCTGGATCGGCGTCTTCGGCGTGGACATGCTGCGCCGCACCTCCTACGACGGCGCCGCGCTGCTGGACACCACGCCGGGCAGCGCCTACTGGTACCGGGGCGGTTTCGCCTGGCAGGCGATGACGGCCTGGGGCGCGGCCCTGGTGGCGGGGCTGCTCTTCACCAAGGTGGACTGGTTCAGCGGGCCGCTCGCCTCGACCTGGATCGGGCGGAACGGCCTCGGCTGGGTGACCGGCATCCTCGTCTCCGCCGCGCTGTACGCCGTACTGCCGCGCACCCCGGCCCCGGCGGCGCCGGTGTCGGGCGGGGAGCCCGAGCCTGCCGGAGCCCTGTCCAACTGAGGCTGTGTCAGCTAAGGTCCCCCTCGCCCGCCCCGCCGCATCCGGCGCGGGGGCGCATCCGGCGAAGGGGGACCCTTCCATGCCCGTCACCGTGGTCCGGTTCAACCTCGTCGACCCGGACGGCACCCCCGAGAGCCTCAGCGCCCGCTACCAGGCGGCGCTGGAGATGGCGAAGTACGCGGACGGCCACGGGATCGACACCGTCCAGACGGAGGAGCACCACGGCGTCCCCGACAACTGGCTGCCCTCCCCCTTCGCCTTCGCCGGCGCGGTCTTCGGCGCCACCCGCCGGATCGCGGTCACCGTCTCGGCGATCATCGGGCCGCTCTACGACCCGCTGCGGGCCGCCGAGGAGATCGCGGTGCTCGACCTGCTGAGCGGGGGCCGGCTGGTCACCGTGGCGGGGATCGGCTACCGGCCGGAGGAGTACGCGCGGCAGGGCGTGGAGTGGGGCCGGCGCGGCCGGCTCCAGGACGAGCTGCTGGAGACCCTGCTGAAGGCGTGGACCGGCGAGCCGTTCGCCTTCCGCGGCAGGACGGTGCGGGTCACCCCGCGCCCCTTCACCCGGCCGCACCCGCTGCTGCTGGTCGGCGGCAGCTCCAGGGCGGCGGCCCGCCGGGCGGCGCGGCTGGGCCTGCCCTTCTTCCCCAGCGCCCACCTGCCGGAGCTGGAGGCGTACTACCGGGAGCAGCTCGCGGAGCACGGCACGGAGGGCTTCTGCATGATGCCCGCGGCCGAGACCCCGCTGCTGCACGTCGCGGAGGACCCTGACCGGGTGTGGGCGGAGCACGGGGAGCGCTTCCTGCACGAGGCGGCCACGTACGCCTCGTGGCAGTCCCGGGAGATCCGCAGCGCCGTACGGTCGGCCGCGCGCTCGGTGGAGGGGCTGCGCGCGGAGGGTGTCTACCGGGTCCTGACCCCGGAGCAGGCGGTGGCGTACGCCCGAGCCGCGGGCGAGGCGGGGAACCTGGTGCTGCACCCGCTGTGCGGGGGCATGCCGGTGGACGAGGGCTGGCGCGGTCTCCGGCTGCTGTGCGAAAAGGTGCTGCCCCGGCTCAAGGACTGAGCCGGGGCAGCACCGCGGAGGGAGGGGTGGTGGCGGGGAGTTGTTACCCCATCTCCTCCAACGCCTTGCCCTTGGTCTCCGGCACCCACTTGAGGATGAACGGGATCGAGAGCACGGCGAAGACCGTGTAGATGACGTACGCCCCGGACAGGTTCCAGTCCGACAGGTTCGGGAAGGTGACGGTGATGATCCAGTTGGCGACCCACTGGGCCGCGGCTGCGACACCGAGGGCGGCGGCCCGGATCCGGTTCGGGAACATCTCGCCGAGCAGCACCCAGACCACCACGCCCCAGGACAGGGCGAAGAAGAGCACGAAGGCGTGCGCGGCGATCAGGGCGACCGTGCCCTGGGTGTCGGGCATGGAGATGCTGTCGCCGGTGCCGGTCTTGTACGAGAAGGCCCAAGCGCAGAGGCCGAGGGAGACGGCCATGCCCGCCGAGCCGATCAGCGCGAGCGGCTTGCGGCCGATCCGGTCGACGAAGATCATCGCGATCACCGTGCCGATGATGTTGATGATCGACGTGGTGAAGGAGTAGAGGAACGAGCTGGTCGGGTCGATGCCGACGGACTGCCACAGCGAGGAGCTGTAGTAGAAGATCACGTTGATGCCGACGAGCTGCTGGAAGACCGAGAGGCCGATGCCGATCCAGACGATGGGCATCAGGCCGAAGCGGCCGCCGAGCAGGTCCTTGAAGGTGGACTTGTGCTCGGAGCGCATGGCCGCCTCGATCTCGGCGACGCGCCCGTCCAGGTCGACGTGCACGCCCTCGACCTCGGCCAGCACCTTCCGGGCCTCGGCGGTGCGGCCCGCGGAGATCAGGAAGCGGGGGGACTCGGGGATGACGAAGGACATCAGCCCGTAGAGCACGGCCGGGACCACCATCACGCCGAGCATCCACTGCCAGGCTTCCAGCCCGCCGACCTTCCCGCGCTGGTCACCGTCGGCGAGGTTGAGGATGCCCCAGTTGACCAGCTGCGAGATGGCGATGCCGATGACGATGGCGGCCTGCTGGAAGGAGGCCAGCCGGCCCCGGTAGGCGGGCGGGGACACCTCGGCGATGTAGGCGGGGCCGATGACGGACGCCATGCCGATGCCGAAGCCGCCGATGACGCGCCACATGGCGAGGTCCCAGAGCGCGAACGGGAGGGCCGAGCCGATGGCGCTCGCCGTGAAGAGGACGGCGGCGATCTGCATGCAGCGGATGCGGCCGATCCGGTCGGCGATGCGGCCCGCGGTGGCGGCGCCGAGCGCGCAGCCGATCAGCGCGGCGGCGATCACCTGGGCCAGCGCGGCCGATCCGATGTCGAAGCGGTCGCGGATGGCGACGACGGCCCCGTTGATGACGGAGCTGTCGTATCCGAAGAGGAAACCGCCCATCGCGGCGGCCGCGGTGATGAAGATGACGTGCCCGAGGTGGTCGGGCTGGGACGCGCGTCCGCCGCCGGGTGCCGGTGCCTGCGCTGTGCTGCTGCTCAAGGTGTGCTCCGTGGGGGGTTTGTGTCCGTTCTCCTCAGTGGCGCACAGGTCAAGATCGGGCACCACCGGAAGGCGGGAGGCAGCACAGAGCCTATGTGTTCATTTCCTGAAGTCAATAGGTGATGTGAAGGTCTCATTAAGGTCGCGTACGGGGTCTTGATTTCACTTCCTGAAGGAGTGTGAGGCTCAGCGGAGCCGCTGGCTGATCACCTTCGAGACTCCGTCGCCCTGCATCGAGACGCCGTAGAGCGCGTCGGCCACCTCCATCGTCCGCTTCTGGTGCGTGATGACGATCAGCTGCGAACTCTCCTGGAGCTCCTCCATGATGCGGATCAGCCGCTGGAGGTTGGTGTCGTCCAGGGCCGCCTCGACCTCGTCCATCACATAGAACGGGCTGGGCCGCGCCTTGAAGATGGAGACCAGCAGCGCCACGGCCGTCAGCGACCGCTCGCCGCCCGACAGCAGAGACAGCCGCTTGACCTTCTTGCCGGGCGGCCGGGCCTCGACGTCCACGCCGGTGGCCAGCATGTCGTCCGGGTCGGTGAGCACCAGACGTCCCTCGCCGCCGGGGAACAGCCGCGAGAAAACCCCCTCGAACTCCCGGGCGGTATCGCGGTACGCCTCGGTGAAGACCTGCTCGACCCGCTGGTCGACCTCCTTCACCACTTGAAGGAGATCGGCCCGGGTCTTCCTCAGGTCCGCCAGCTGCTCGCTCAGGAACTGGTGGCGCTCCTCCAGCGCCGCGAACTCCTCCAGCGCCAACGGGTTCACCTTGCCCAGCTGCTGGTAGGCCCGTTCGGCCGCCTTCAGCCGCTTCTCCTGCCGGGCGCGGTCGAAGGGACCGGGCCGGTTGCGGGGGTGCTCCGGATCCTCCGGCAGCACCTCGCCCTCGGCGGGCGGGGACGGCGGAACCGGCTGGTCGGGCCCGTACTCCGCCACCAGAGCGGCCGGATCCACACCCAGCTCCTCCAGCGCCCGCGCCTCCAGCTGCTCGATCCGCAGCCGCTTCTCCGCGCCGAGCACCTCGCCCCGGTGCACGGAGTCCGTGAGCTTGTCGAGCTCGCCCTTGAGGTCACGGCCCCGGCCGCGGGCCTCGCCGAGCTCCTGCTCGCGCAGCCCCTTGGCCTGCTCGGCGGCCGTCCGCTCCAGCTCCGCCCGGCCGATGGACACCTCCAGGTGCGCCAGCAGCTGCCGCGCCCCTTCGGCGACGGCCCGGCCCACCTCGGCCTCGTACCGCCGGCGCTCCCGGCGCCGTTCCGCCCGCGCCCGGGCCTCGCGTTCGGCGCGGGCGCCCCGGTCCAGCGCGTCCGCCCGGCCGGCCAGGCCCTTCACCCGCTCCTCGTGGGTACGCAGCTGCAGGCGGGCCTCCATCTCGGTCTGCCGCGCGTTCGCTCCGTCGGCGGAGAGCCGGTCCCGGGCCGAGGTGTCGGGCTCCTCCGCCAGCGGCAGCTCCTCCGCCACCGCGAGCCGCTCCGCGCACTCCTCCACGTCGGCCCGCGCCCGCTCCAGCGCCTCCTGGGCGGTGGCCGCCGCCCGGGCGCTGCGCTCGGCTTCGCCCAGAGCCCCCTTCGCCTGCCCGGCGAGCCGGCCGAGCTGCTGGGCGACCCCGGCCCGGGCCCGCTCCCCGGCCCGGCGCCGCTCCGCCAGCTCCTCGGCGTGGGCGGCCGCCTCGGCGCGCCGCCGCCGGGCGACCTCCTCGGCCGCGGCCAGCTCCCGGCACTCGGCGTCCAGCCGCTCCAGTTCCGCCGCCGCCTCGTCGACGGCGGCCCGCACCTCGATCAGGCTGGGCGCGCCCGCCGAGCCGCCGTGCGCGAGGTGGGCGCCGAGCACGTCCCCGTCGGCGGTCACCGCGACCAGGTCCGGCCGCGCGGCGACGACGGCCTCGGCCTCCTCCAGGCTCCCGACCACGACGTGCTCCCGCAGCACCCACGCCACGGCCCGCCGCACCTCCTCGTCCCCGTGCACGAGCGAAGCGGCCTCCAGGTACGCGGGCGTCCCCGCCGCCACCGCCGACGCAGCCGCCGTCCGGGGCTCGGGGCCCGGCCCGCACGGGAGCGGCTGACCCGCACGGTGGCCGGGGGCCGGGGCGGCCCCGGCGGCGGGCTGGGGGCATCCCTCGACGGCGGGCCCGGCGCCGGCCCCGGCACCGGCCTCGGGGCCGCGCGCCTGCCCGGGCAGGCCTGCACCGCCCGGGGCGGCGGGGCCCACCGGGGTCTGCCCGGGGATCACGGCGGCGGCGGGCGGGGCGATCAGGAACGTCGCCCGCCCCGCGTCGGCCTCCCGCAGGTGCCGGATCGCGCCGGCCGCCGCCCCCGCCGAGGCCACGGCCACCGCGTCGGCGGCGGAGCCCAGCGCGGCGGCCACCGCGGCCTCGTACCCCGGCGCCACCGTCACCCGCTCCGCCGCCGGTCCCAGCAGCCCCGCCAGCCGCTCGCGCGCGGCCAGCAGCGCCCCCGTCCCGTCCTTGCGCCGCAGCCCCAGCGCGAGCGCGTCCCGCCGCGCCGACACGGCCGCACGGGACCGCTCCGCCGAGGCCAGCGCCCGCCCGGCCGCCGCGAGCGCGGCCTCCGCCCCGGTCAGCCCGGCCTTCGCCGCCTCGTACTCCTCCTCCACCGAAGGGTCCTCGAGCCCGCCGACCTCAGCGGCCAGTGCCTCGTACTCCTCCCGCGCGGCCACCGCCCGGGCCTCCGCCTCGTCCCGGGCCGCCACCAGCCGCTCGATCTCCGCCTGCGCGGCGCCCGCCCGCGACCGGGCCGCCCCCAGCCGCCCGGTGAGCCGGGCCAGTTCCTCGCGCCGGTCGGCGATGGCCCGTGCGGCGTCCCGCAGCCGCCTCTCCTCCTCGGCGAGGGCGCGCTCCAGCCCGGCCCGGTGCGCGGCGGTGTCCTCCAGCGCCCGTTCGGCCGCCTCCAGCGCGGCGGTCAGCTCCGCCTCCTGCTCCCGGATCCGCGCGGCCTCCCGCTCCAGCTCCTCGGGGGCCCGGCCGCGCCGCTCCTCCTCCACCGGCGCGGAGGCGCTCCTGACCCGGGCCTCGGCCAGGGAGGCCGTCCCGCGCACCCGCTCGGCCAGCTGCGACAGCTCGTACCAGGTCTGCTGGGCCCGCTGGAGCCGGGGCGCGAGGCGGCGTACCGCTTCCTCCAGCTCGGCCTCCCGGCGCAGCGCGTCCGCGAGGTCCCGCTCGGCGGACTCCTTGCGCTCCTTCAGGGCGGCCTCGTCGGCGATCTCCGCGTCCAGCGCGCTCCGCAGCGCCACCAGGTCGTCGGCGAGCAGCCGCAGCTTCGCGTCACGCAGGTCGGCCTGGATCACGGCGGCCCGGCGGGCCACCGCCGCCTGCCGGCCCAGGGGCTTGAGCTGACGGCGCAGTTCGTCGCTCAGGTCCTGCACCCGCGCGAGGTTGGCCCGCATCGCGTCGAGCTTCCGCAGCGCCTTCTCCTTGCGCTTGCGGTGCTTCAGTACGCCCGCGGCCTCCTCGATGAAGGCGCGCCGGCCCGTCGGGTCGGCGTGCAGGACGGAGTCGAGCTGTCCCTGTCCGACGATGACGTGCATCTCGCGGCCGATGCCGGAGTCGGAGAGCAGCTCCTGGATGTCGAGGAGCCGGCAGGTGTCGCCGTTGATCTGGTATTCGCTGCTGCCGCCGCGGAACATGATCCGCGTGATGGTGACCTCGGCGTAGTCGATGGGGAGCGCGCCGTCGGAATTGTCGATGGTGAGGGAGACCTCGGCCCGTCCGAGCGGCGGGCGTCCCGTGGTGCCCGCGAAGATGACGTCTTCCATCTTTCCGCCGCGCAGGGATTTGGCTCCCTGCTCCCCCATGACCCAGGAGAGCGCGTCCACCACGTTGGACTTGCCGGATCCGTTCGGGCCGACGACGCAGGTGATCCCGGGTTCGAAGCGCAGGGTGGTGGCGGAGGCGAAGGATTTGAAGCCACGCAGGGTCAGGGACTTGAGGTGCACGCCGCCGGACTCTACCTTTCACGTCCGGTTTCACCCATGAAGGTGCAGGGCACATCAGACGTTGGAGGGATCACTCCCCCACCTGGCCCAATGGCCCCGGAAGACGCGGCGCGGCAGCCCGGTGGACAGCCGGTGGAAAGAAAGAAGGGACGCCGAGGCGTCCCTTGCAGATCATTCGGGGCTGGAATCGAGTGACGAGTGAGCGCGGATCAGGTGAGCGCAGGCTCCGCCTTGGGTACGTCGATCTCGATGCCGTCGAGCAGCGAGTCTCCGTGCTGTGCGGCGGCCGCCGTCAGAGCGTCGTTCTCGGACTGGATCCGTCCGAGTTCGGACTCGAGGTCCTGGACGCGCTGCTGGAGCCGTCGCATCTCGGCGAGGAGTCGCGGGTCGGAACCGCCGACGTAACCGAGAAGCGCCTTTGCCATGATGGATGGTCCTCCACACTGAGTGACCGACCGAAGCGGTGTGGGTCGTGAGGGAATCGCACCCGCGGATGTCCGGCAGCGACGGTCAGTCACTGCACTAGCCAGTGCCACCACTGCCAAACAGCTCAGGTGCGCGGGGCTTCCAGCGTCTCACCAAAAAGTTTGACGGTCAACACGATCACGCCCCGTATCGGCGGGCGGCCCGGTCCGCGCGAGGGGCGGAGAGATCAACCTCGTGACCGAGCCTTCCACGGATCGACCGCCGCGGCAACGTGTCGGCGGCGAATGCGCAGATCCGACCGGGTGCCGGTGTTCCGGACCTCGAATCGGTCCGTGACGGGCCGCCCGGTCACCGGATCTCGAAGCCGTCGTAGCCTCCGCGCGGTGTGCCCCAGATCTCCGTCACCCCGTCCACCCGCCCGGGCGTGTCGCCGGAGCGGAGCCACTCCAGGAGCCGGTGGCAATTCTCACGTTGACCTTCCGCCACGACCTGCACTCGGCCGTCGTCGAGGTTCAGCGCGAAGCCGGTCATCCCGCCGATCTCCAATGCATTGGCCCTGGTGAACCAGCGGAAGCCCACTCCCTGTACACGGCCGCGCACCCAGGCGGTCATACGGACGTCTTCATTCATGCATGAACGCTAACCGGGCAAAGCGTTTGGAGGCTCATCGCCCCCCTGGGCCCATCGGCTACAGTCCCCCACCAATGAGTCACTCGTTCGGGTGAGCAAAGTTTGATCTTGCAAAGGGAAGGCACGGCACCCATGGGACGCCACCGACTCCACGCCGCACCTCGGCGCGGCGCCAAGCGCACCGCCGTGCGCACCGGGCTGCTCGGCGCGTCCGTGGCGGTGGCCCTCGGTACGGCGGCCGTGACGACCGGGTTCGTCCCGGTCGGGGGCTCCTTCCCGTACGTCGGCACGGGCGCCGGGGAGAAGACGGAGGCCCGCGCCGAGCCGTCGCCCGCAGCCTCCGGCAAGCGGGCGGAGCAGCCGAACGGCCTGGCGAACCTCTCGGGGCGGGCCTCCTCGGCCCCGGCGAGCGCGGCCCCGGGGACCCCCTCGGCCTCCCCCACCCCCTCGGCCTCCCCTTCCCCGCCCCCTTCCCCGTCGGCTTCGCCCACGGCCTCCGCCTCCCCGTCCCCCTTGGCCTCCACGAAGGCGCCGGAGAAGAGCACCCCGAAGCCGGCGGCCCCCAAGCCGGCGGCCCCGAAGCCCGCCGCGCCCAAGCCCCCCGCCGCGCCCAAGCCGGTGGCACCGACGGCCGCCGACGGACACTCCGCCGAGGAGGCCGAGGTGCTCGCCCTGGTGAACCAGGAGCGCGCCCAGGCCGGGTGCGTACCGGTCCGGGCGAACCCGCCGCTCGCGGCGCTGGCGGGCGCCTTCAGCAAGGACATGGCCGTACGGGGCTTCTTCGACCACACCGACCCGGACGGGAACTCCCCCTGGCAGCGGGCCCAGAACGCGGGGATCTCCGGCATGGGCGGCGAGAACATCGCACGCGGCCAGGGGGACGCGAGGTCCGTGATGCAGGCCTGGATGAACAGCCCGGGCCACAAGGCGAACATCCTCAACTGCGAATTCCGCACCCTGGGCGTCGGTGTCCACTTCGGCTCCGGCGGCCCCTGGTGGACCCAGGAATTCGGCTTCTGACCGGCCCCCCGAGGGCCATGTCGTAGCCCCGCCGGGCCCCGGTCGGGCGCGCGGCCGTCAGACCGCGGCCGCCGCCAGGGCCGCCCGGCCCGCCACGACCACGCGGGCGTGCTCGGCGACGCGCCGGCCCAGGTGCTCGGCGGTGGCGAGGTCGGCCTTGTGGACGCCCTCGGGCCCCTCGTCCGAGTTGGTCTGGGCCGCCGCGCCGGAGGAGAAGCCGAGGCGGTTGAGGTCGTACTCGCTGCCGGTGGTGGAGTTCCAGCCCGGCTTCAGGCCCAGGCTGACCCAGCTCATGCCGTGCTGGGAGGCCAGCATCTGGAAGAACTGCAGCGTGTTCAGCTTGTCTCCGGCCTTGGAGGCGGAGTTGGTGAAACCCGCGGCGACCTTGTCCTGCCACACGTCACCGAACCAGCGCTTCGAGGTGGCCTCGGCGAAGACGTGGAAGGCGCCGGAAGCGGTGCCCATGTAGGTGGGCGAGCCGAAGATGATCGCGTCCGAGCCGTCCAGCAGCGCCCATTCGGTCTCGGTGATCTCGTCGACCTTGATCAGGTGGACCGTGGCGCCGGTGGCGGCTGCTCCCGCCCTCACGGCTTCGGCGACGACGGCCGTGTGCCCGTAGCCGGAGTGGTAGGCGATGGAGACGACGGGGGCGGGGGCGTTCGCGGACATGGCTGTTCTCCTGGAGAGCGTGGGGCGCCGCAGTGCGACCGGGGCGCGGCGCATGACCGCGCCGAAGAAAGAGAAGCACTAACTTTTAGAAAGCGCAAGCAGACAGTTAGCGCTACCCGGGGGTACGCTTGCGGTATGGAGAACCCAGCCTGTACCGAAGCCGGCCCGGCCGACCTGCCGTTCGACGTCTTCGCGCGCGCCTGCCCCTCGCGGGAAACCCTGGAGCACGTCACCGGGCGCTGGGGCAGCCTCACCGTGGGCGCGCTGCGCGAGGGCCCCTGCCGCTTCAACGAGCTGCGCCGCCGTGTCGACGGCGTGAGCGAGAAGATGCTCTCCCAGACCCTGCACGCCCTGGAGCGCGACGGCATCGTCCTGCGCGAGGCGCAGCCGACCAACCCGCCCCGCGTCGACTACGAGCTGACCCCCCTGGGCCGCGAGGTCGCGGACCGCCTGCTCGCCCTGATCCACTTCCTGGAGGGCAGCATGGACGAGGTGCTCGTCTCGCGGGGGGCCTACGACACGGCGCGCGGCGGCCGCTGACAGCGCGGGCAGAAGTAGCTGGACCGGTTCATCCACGCCCTCCGCCGCATCGGTGTGCCGCAGCGGCGGCAGGGCTCGCCCTCGCGCCCGTACGCGTCGAGGGAGCGGTCGAAGTAGCCGGACTCGCCGTTCACGTTGACGTACAGGCTGTCGAAGCTGGTCCCGCCGACGGCGAGCGCGGCGTTCATGACCTCGCGCACATGGCCGAGGAGTTCCGCGCTCCGGGGGCGGGTGAGGGTGGCGGTGGGGCGCTCGTAGTGCAGCCTCGCCCGCCACAGGGCCTCGTCGGCGTAGATGTTGCCGACCCCGCTGATCAGCGACTGGTCCAGCAGCGCCCGTTTGACGGTGGTGCGCTTCGCGCGCAGCGCCAGGTGGTAGGCCACCTCGTCGAAGAGCGGGTCCAGCGGGTCGCGGGCGATGTGGGCGATCACGTCCGGCAGGCCCTCGTCGCTGCCGGGGACGGTCTCGTGCAGCGAGAGCCCGCCGAAGGTGCGCTGGTCGACGAAGCGCAGCTCGGTGTCCACGTCGTCGGCGAAGCGCAGCCGGATGCGCAGGTGCTTCTCGTCGGGGGCGCCGGCCGGCTGCACCAGCAGCTGCCCGCTCATCCCGAGGTGGCCGAGGACGGACAGCTCGCACCCCTCCAGGGGCAGCCACAGGTACTTGCCCCGGCGCCGCGGCGTCCCGATGGTCCGGCCGGCCAGGCGCGCCGCGAAGTCGGGGCCGCCCGCGAGGTGCCTGCGGACGGCCCGGGGGTGGAGCACCTCCACCGCCTCGACGGTCCGCCCGGCCACCCAGCGCTCCAGCCCGCGCCGCACCACTTCGACTTCGGGGAGCTCGGGCATGGTGTTCCTCCTGGAAGGGGCGTCGAACAGGAAACCCCGCCGCACCGGGGTGCGACGGGGTCACTGCGGAAGGGAAGCGGTCAGGCGTCCGGCACCGGATCGGCGGGCGTCGGCGCCCCGTCGTCCTGTGCCGGCGCGGCGGCGGCTGCGGCTTCCGCCGCCTTCCGTTCGTCCGCGGCGGCGCGGATGCCGCGCCAGGCGGACTCCGCGGCCTGCTGCTCCGCTTCCTTCTTGCTGCGGCCGGTACCGGTGCCGTACGAGACACCACCGACGCGGGCGGCAGCTGTGAAGGTCTTCTCGTGGTCCGGTCCCGTCTCGGTGACCAGGTATTCCGGTACGCCGAGGCCCTCGGCCGCCGTGAGCTCCTGGAGACTGGTCTTCCAGTCCAGGCCGGCACCGAGGTTGGAGGACTTCTCGATGAGCGGGTCGAAGAGCCGGTGGACCAGCTCCGAGGCCGCGTCGAGGCCCTTGTCGAGGTAGACCGCGCCGATCACCGCTTCGAGGGTGTCGGCGAGGATGGAAGCCTTGTCCCGGCCACCCGTGCCCTCTTCGCCCCGGCCGAGCCGGATGAAGGAGCCGAGTTCGAGGCCGCGCCCGACCTCCGCCAGCGCACGAGAATTGACCACCGCGGCCCGCAGTTTGGCCAGCTGGCCTTCCGGCAGATCGGGGTGGGTGGTGTACAGCGTGTCCGTGACCACCAGGCCGAGCACGGAGTCCCCGAGGAACTCCAGCCGCTCGTTGGTGGGCAGACCGCCGTTCTCGTACGCGTACGAACGGTGGGTCAGCGCACGCACCAGAAGGGCGGACTCGAGTTGGTACCCGAGCCGCCCTTCCAGAAGCGTGTGGGACGAGGCCGCGTTGTTACTGTCTGCCTGCTTCTCAGCGTTGGACAGCTCAGACATTGCGCCTCTCACCAGCCGCTCAGACCTCGAGGACCTGGCGCTTGTTGTAGGTGCCGCAGCTCGGGCACGCGATGTGCTGGAGCTTCGGCTCCTGGCAACGCTCACACGAAACCAGGGTGGGGACCGCAGCCTTCCACTGCGACCGGCGGTGGCGCGTGTTGCTGCGCGACATCTTCCGCTTCGGAACAGCCACGGCTACTTCTCCTGCTTCTCGGCGGCGCTCTGAACGTCGTCAGATGCAGTGCCGCTCATGTTGTCCTTCTCGTCGTCCTGATCGGTCACGACGAGTTCCTGCAAAGCCGCCCAACGGATGTCGACGGCGTCGTGGTGGTGCTCCGGGTCGTCGTTCAGGCTGAGCCCGCAATCGGGGCACAGTCCGAGACAGTCCTCCCGGCACACCGGCTGCATCGGCAGTGCGAGCACCACCGCGTCACGCAGCACGGGTTCGAGGTCGAACAAGCCGTCCTCGAGGAAGAGCATGTCCTCGTCGTCCTCGGCGTCGTCGGCCGGCTCCGCCTTGGCGCGGCCCCGGTCGTCGGCGTCAGGGTACGAGAACATCTCCTGGAAGTCCGTCTTGAGCTCGCGCTCGACGGTCTCCAGACACCTTACGCACTCCCCCACCGCCGATGCACGGACGGTGCCTGTGACAAGCACCCCTTCCATGACCGACTCGAGACGGAGGTTGAGCTTCATCGGGGCGCCTTCCGGCACTCCGATGACGTCGACGAGACCGAAGTCCGCCGGCGCCGCGATCTCGCGGGACAGCCGCTGCATGGCGCCAGGACGCCGCCCCAGCTCGTGCGTGTCGAACACGAGGGGGTTGCGGTGGTCGAGGCGGGTGTTCAGGGCCGTTCCTGCTTTCACAGATCGCTGAAGATCAAAGATTCCGCCGCTCACGGGCAGCATGGATCGCGACGCATAGGCGCGACCGAACAGCCAGGATACCCGGCGCTTCGCCCTGAGCCCAATCCGCCCCCTAACGCCCCTGCTCGTACTGGCGCAGCTGGTCCACGTTGATCATGCTCGTGTCGAAGAAGCTGGTCTCGTCGAGGGCGGGCCGCGGAGGGTGCTGCGGCTGCTGGTACGCGGCGTAGGGGTCGGGTTGCTGCTGGTAGCCCCCGTACGGGTCCGGCTGCTGCTGGTAGCCGGCGTACGGGTCCTGGTAGGCGTAGCCGTCCTGCTGGGGGTGGACCGGCTGGCCGGGGTACGGGGCCGCGTAGGCCGCCGCGTAGGTGTCGTACACGGGCTCCGGCCGGTCCGGGAGCGGCAGCGGTCCGGGGCCCGGCTCCGCGAGGCCGGCCAGGAACTCCGCGTCGCTGGACGGCCGGGTCCCCTGGGGCCCGGCGGCGTCCTGGGCGGCCATGTGCGCGCCCAGGTCGTCCGCGGGGGCCCGGCCCAGGAGCTTCTGCCGGCCCCGTCCGACGGCCTCCAGGGTCTTGGCCAGCACCGCCTCGAAGGTCGCCAGCTTCCGGTCCACGTACGCGTCCGCCTGCTCACGCCGGATCCGCGGGTCCGGGCTGGGCTCGGGGGCGTCCGTGTCGTCGGAGCCGGTGGGGTCCTGCCCGTCGGTTCCCGGGCCGCGGCCCAGGAGCTTCTCGCGGCCGCGGTCGACGGAGCCGATGGTCTTGCTGAGCACGACCTCGAAGTTGGCGAGCTTGCTGTCGACGTACTCGTCGGCCTCGGCCCGGATTTCGGCGGCCTCCCGGCGGGCCTCCGCCAGGATCCGGTCGGCCTCGTCCTGCGAGCGGCGGGCGATCTCGGTGTCGGAGATCAGGGAGCCGCGCTGCGCGTGCGCGGACTCGATGATGCGCTCCGCCTCCCGGCGGGCCTCCTCGACCATCTGCTCGCGCCCGCCGATGAGCTCCCGGGCCTGGGCGAGCGAGTCCGGCAGGGCCTGGCGTACCTCTTCGAGCTGCGCGAGGAGTTCCGCGCGGTTGATCACGCAGGAGGCCGACATCGGCATGGAGCGGGCGCCGCCCACGGCCGCGACGATCTCGTCCAGCTTCTTCTGTACGTCCATGGGGGGCTCGCGCTCTCTCTGCCTCGGACTGACGAGACGACTGTAGGGCCCCCCGGACGCGCGGGCGGGACGAGCCGGTGAAGTCCGGCCCGTCCGCCCCGGGTCACTTCGCGCGCAGCCGTTCGACCAGTGCCGCGTGGACGTGCGCGGGCAGCAGGTGGGCGACGTCGCCGCCCCAGGCGGCGACCTCCTTGACCAGGGAGGACGACAGGAAGCTGTAGGTGGGGTTGGTCGGCACGAACAGGGTCTCGACTCCGGAGAGGCCCATGTTCATCTGGGCCATCTGGAGTTCGTAGTCGAAGTCGCTGACGGCGCGCAGGCCCTTGACGATGGCGGGGATGTCCCGCTGCTTGCAGAAGTCGACGAGCAGTCCGTGGAAGGACTCGACCTCGACGTTGCCGTAGTCGGCGGTCGCCTCGCGGATCATGTCGATCCGCTCTTCGACGGTGAACAGCCCCTTCTTGGACTGGTTGATCATCACGGCGACGTGCACGACGTCGTAGAGCCTGGAGGCCCGGCCGATGATGTCGAGGTGCCCGTTGGTGATGGGGTCGAACGACCCCGGACAGACGGCGCGGCGCAACTGAACTCCCTCGGTCTCCCGTGCGGGCATCATGAGTCTTCGCTGGTGAAGGCGGCGCGACCGTACCAAAGGGTGCCTTCGCCGTACTTGCGCGAACGCAGCGGCTCGAACCCCTCCGGCCACGGGAACGGACCGCTCCTGGTGCTGCGCTCCACGGTGACGAGCGCATCGCCGGTGAGCCAGCCATTGGCCCGGAGTGTGAGCAGGATCTCGCCAAGATCGCCGTGCTCGACGGCGTACGGCGGGTCCAGGAAGACGATGTCGTACGGGTCCCCGGGCGCGGCCGCGGCCACGATCTGCTCGGCCTTGCCCGCCCGGAATTCGGCGCCGGGCAGGCCCAGGGTCTTGATGTTGTCCCGGATGGCCTTGGAGGCCTTGGCGTCGGCCTCGACCAGCAGGGTGTGGGCGGCGCCCCGGGAGAGGGCCTCCAGCCCGACGGCGCCGGAGCCTCCGTAGAGGTCGAGCACCCGGGAGCCTTCGACTCCGTGCAGGGACTCCCAGGTGGAGAAGAGCCCTTCGCGCATCCGGTCGGAGGTCGGGCGGGTGCCGGTGCCGGGCGGCACGGCCAGCCGCCGGCCGCCGGCGGTGCCGGCGATCACGCGGGTCATCTGGGGTCCTTCGCTGGGCGGTCGGGGGAGGTTCTGGGACCTCCGTCTGGCCTCCAACGATAGGTCGTGCGCCTCAGCCCTTCTCCAGGTACTGCTCGCGCTCGGTGTCCAGCAGGGCGTCGAGCGCGGTGCGCAGCCCCGGCAGGTGTTCCAGCCCGGGGTCGGCGGCGACCACGCGGGCGGCCTCCTCCCGGGCCTGGGCGATGACTTCCTCGTCCTCGATGACGGCGAGCATGCGCAGCGAGGAGCGCACGCCGGACTGGGCCTGCCCGAGGACGTCGCCCTCGCGGCGCTGTTCCAGGTCGATCCGGGAGAGTTCGAAGCCGTCGAGGGTGGCGGCGACGGCGGCGAGCCGGGCGCGGGCGGGGCTGGCCTCGTGCATCTCGCTGACCAGCAGGCACAGGCCCGGGGCGGATCCCCGGCCGACGCGGCCGCGCAGCTGGTGGAGCTGGGAGACGCCGAAGCGGTCCGCGTCCATGATCACCATGACGGTGGAGTTGGGGACGTTCACCCCGACCTCGATGACGGTGGTGGCGACCAGCACCTTGACCTCGCCGGCGGCGAAGCGGCGCATGACGTCGTCCTTGTCCGCGGGGTCCATGCGCCCGTGCAGGACCTCGACGGACAGTCCGGCGAGGGGGCCGCGCGTGAGCTGTTCGGCGATCTCCAGCACGGCCAGCGGCGGGCGCTTCTCGGCCTCGTCCTCGGCGGAGGCCTTCTTCTTGCCCTTGGGGTCGTCCTCGCCGTCGCCGATGCGCGGGCAGACCACGTAGGCCTGGTGGCCGTTCTCCACTTCCTCGCGGACCCGTTCCCAGGCGCGGGTGAGGAAGTGCGGCTTGTCCTTGGCGGGCACCACGTGGGTGGCGATCGGGGAGCGGCCGGCGGGCAGCTGGTCGAGGACGGAGGTCTCCAGGTCGCCGAAGACGGTCATCGCGACGGTGCGCGGGATCGGGGTGGCGGTCATGACCAGCAGGTGCGGGGGCTGCTTCCCCTTGGAGCGGAGCGCGTCGCGCTGCTCGACGCCGAAGCGGTGCTGCTCGTCCACGACGACCAGGCCGAGGTCGTGGAACTGCACCTTGTCCTCGATGAGGGCGTGCGTGCCGATGACGATGCCCGCCTCTCCGGTGACCAGGTCGAGCAGGGCCTGGCGGCGGGCGGCCGTGCCCATGGAGCCGGTGAGCAGCACCACCTTGGTGCCCCGGTCGGAGCCGCCCAGCATGCCGCCCTCGGCGAGTTCGCCCATCATCTCGGTGATCGAGCGGTGGTGCTGCTGGGCGAGCACCTCGGTGGGCGCGAGCATCGCGGCCTGTCCGCCGGAGTCGACGACGGCGAGCATGGCCCGCAGGGCCACCATGGTGTTGTGCGTCACGGTGAAGTTGTCCGTCACGTAGGCGTGGCTCGGGTGCTCGACGCTGATGCACTGCACCGGCTTGCTCCCCACGTACTCCACAGCCCTGATGCCGCGGCGGAAAGTGTTGTACTTCGGCCGCGGCCGCAGGCGTGCCGCCTTGCGTGACAGTCTGAACGGCGCGAACTCCTCGGGCATGGCGACCGAGACGTCGAAGGCGTCCCTCTTCCGCAGCACGCGCGCTCGGCCTCCGAGGGACCTCACGAGCCAGGCCACGTCCTCCGCCAGCCGCTGGGACGCCGAGGGGAACGACACGCTCAAACCGTCCGCGTGCAGCGTTCCGTCGGCGTCCATGAGCCCCTGGAGGACAGCCAGGCGGTCCTTGAGCGGCGCGTTCTTGTAAACGTCTGGGACGAACTTTGCATGTGGGGTCGCACCCCACAGACCGAGGTCACGCATCGCTTGGATGACGGGGTTGCGCCGGGTGCCGTCCCCCGGGCCGACCATCCGGATCGTGTAGTCGTACCGGGATCCCGGTACGGGGGCCATCTCGCACTCCGGGGCCACAGCGGCCTCGACGGCGGCGAAGATCTCGGCGTCCGCGGTGGACAGTCTCAGGTTGTGCCGGAACGAGCCGGCACCGATCAGAACGCCCGCCAGGTAGGGATCCAGCGGCTGGTCGGCACCGCTCGCGAGGTCCACCGGTACGGCCACCGGCAGGTACCACTTGGATGATCCGTTGGCTTTGTGCAGGTCCGCTCGGATCTCCCTCGTGGTCATCACCTTCGGCTCCTGGCCCCGGTGCCATCCACAGCTCGTGCCCACGATCCACAGGTGTTCGTCATCGCATTCGACGGCGCTCCCGTCCGAGAGGACGATTCGCCACACCTCACGTTCCCCCTGCGGGAAGACGCCCCCAACGACGGCGATCTCCCCCGTCGGCACCACCACTTCGTCACCGACCGCGATATCGCCCATGGAGCGGTAACCCATCGGCGTCAAGACCAGGGCGTCGAGCGGCTGCGCCTTCCCGGAACCGACCTCGCCCTGGAGGAGGCGGTGCATGGGGTGGCTGGTGGCGAGGTCGTCGAAGATCTCCCTGGAGACGGTCTGCTGGCCTTCGGTGAGGGTGAAGGGCAGTTTGGCGTCGAAGGAGTCGAGGAGGCCGCCGGGGGCGGCGCGGCGGGCGACCGCCGGAAGCTGGGAGTCTGCGTGCCGGCGGCGGGCCAGCGCGACCTGGAGGACGAAGGCCTCGTCCCACTTCAGGCGCTGGCGGGCGTCCTCGATGTCGGCCTTGGTGGCGGGCCGGTGGATCTTGAGGAGGGCCTCGGGGAGCGGGACCAGTCCGCGCCCCTCACGCAGGGCCGGCGGCAGCGGGTCGACGGCCTCCTGGGCGCGGGGCAGTACGGCGTCCACGCATTTGGCGATCTTCCAGGACTCCAGCTTGGCGCAGGCCGGGTAGATCGGGATCAGCTGGCCGGCGAAGGCGGTGGCCGCGTCCCGGTCGGAGGCGTCGGCGCCGAGGGGCTCGTACGCCGGGTGCGCGAGCTGGAGCTTGTGGTTGAAGCGGGAGACCTTCCCGGCGAACATGGCGCGGCTGCCGGGCAGCAGCTCCTTGTGCGGCTTGTGGACGCCCGCGCCGAAGAAGACCAGCTGGAGGCGGCCGCTGCCGTCGGTGATGGTGACTTCGAGGCGCTTGCCCCCGCCGCGGCTGCCCTGGTAGGTCAGCAGGCGGGCGTCGGCGACCTGGGCGACGACGGTGACGTGCTCGTCGAGCTGGTCGGCGAGGTCCGCCAGCGAGGTCAGCTCGCCGCGCTCGGCGTACCGCCGGGGGTAGTGGTGGAGCAGGTCCAGGGCCGTGTGCAGGCCGAGCTGCTCGGCCAGCACCTTGGCGGTGGCGGGGCCGAGGGTCTTCTTGAGGTCTTCGTCGAGCGCGGGCACGTGTTCCATTGCACACCATCGCGCTGACAAGCCGGCTATTCGACTCCGATGAGCAGGGGTGCCGACCAGCGGCCGCCGCGGTAGGTGACGGTGTCGACGGCCAGGTGCGCGTGCTGGACGTACGCCTCCAGGCGCGCGGCGAGGGTGTCCGGTACGTCGGGTCCCAGGACGAGGGTGACCAGTTCGCCGCCGGAGCCGAGCATCCGCTCCAGGACGGCCTCGGCGGTCTCGGGCAGGCCGGCGCCGATGACGGCGACGTCGCCGTCGATGAGCCCGAGGACGTCCCCGGCCTGGCAGATGCCGGCGGAGGTGAAGGACTGCCGTTCGGCGACGGCGAGTTCCCCGTAGCGGGTGGCGCCGGCGGCCGCGGTCATGGCGACGACGTCCTCGTCGAAGCTGGCGTCCGGGTCGTGCACGGCGAGGGCGGCCAGGCCCTGGACCGCCGAGCGGGTGGGGATCACGGCCACCCGTACCCCCTCGGCGCGGGCCCGCTCGGCGGCGGCCGCCGCGGCGGCGCGCGGCTCGGGGCCGCCGGGCAGCAGGACCACCTCGCGGGCGTGGGCCCGGCGGACGGCGTCGAGCAGTTCGGAGACGGCGGGCGGTTCCCCGGGGCGGGCCGGCACGGCGGTGGCGCCGGCCTCGTCGCACAGGGCGGCCAGGCCCTCCCCCTGGACGACGGCGACCACGGCGCGCTGGGCGCGGGGGGCGGTGGCGCGGCGTCGCTGGTCGCCGAAGTGGGTGATGCGGATGCGGTAGGGCCGGCCGGCTACCACCCCGGCCTCGACGGCCGCGCCGGGGTCGTCGACGTGCACGTGGACGTTCCACAGCCCGTCGCCGCCGACCACCACGAGGGAGTCGCCGAGCCGGTCGAGGCCGGCGCGGAGTCCGGCGACGGCTTCTTCGGAGGCCTCCAGCAGGTAGATCACCTCGTACGCGGGACCGCCCTGGTCCAGGTCGCAGGGCTCCGGGTCCAGCGGTACGGGTACGGGTACGGCGGGGCCGCGTACCGGTTCGGCGGCGGGTTCCCGGCCGGACAGGGCCTGCCACAGGGCCCCGAGTACGGCGACCAGTCCGCAGCCGCCGGCGTCGACCACTCCGGCCTTGCGCAGCGCGGGCAGCTGCCCGGGGGTCTCGGCGAGGGCGGCGCGGGCCCCCTCGTAGGCGGCCCGGGCGACGTCGGCGGCGGGGGCGGCCTCGGTCCCGGCGGCGGCCGCCGCCCGCGCGGCGGCGCCGGCGACGGTGAGCATGGTGCCCTCGACGGGGTGCGCGACGGCCCGGTACGCCTCCTCGGCGGCGCGGCCGAGGGCCCGGGCGAGCAGCGGACCCGGGCCGTGGCCGCCGGGGTCGGCGCCGAGGACGTCGGCGACTCCGCGCAGCAGCTGGGCGAGGATGGTCCCGGAGTTGCCCCGGGCGCCTATGAGGGCGCCGTGCGCGTAGGCCCGTACGGCCTCGGCGAGGGAGGCGGGTCCGGCTGTGCGGTCCGTCACTCCGGCGAGGGACTCGTCCAGGGCGCGGTCGGCGGCCTCTGCGGTGAGGTAGAGGTTGGTTCCGGTGTCGGCGTCGGCGACGGGGTAGACGTTGATCGCGTCGATGTCCTCGCGGGCCCGGCCCAGTGCGGCCAGGGCCAGTGAGCTCCAGGTGCGCACCGCTTCGGCGTCGAGGGTGTGCGGGCCAGGCTCGTGCGCCACCGGGCGTTCCTCCTTGTGCGGGCCAGGGTTCACCGCAGCGTAACGAAGGGGGCCCTCCGCTCGGGGGGCCCGGGGCGGAGCAGGGCCCCGTCGTGGTAGTTTTCTCGGACCCAAGCAGTCGTTGTATGCTGCTCAGGTTGCCCGTCGAGAGTCGGGTCATTCGTCCGGCAAGCCACTTCAGATCTCTGATTACGGTGTGCCGGATTCCACCGTAATTGCATCTGAAGTCTTGGAGTGACCTGTGGCTGCCAACTGCGACGTTTGCGCCAAGGGGCCGAGCTTCGGCAACAACATCTCCCACTCGCACCGCCGCACCTCGCGTCGCTGGAACCCGAACATCCAGCGCGTCCGTGCCGTGGTCAATGGGACGCCGAAGCGCCTCAACGCCTGCACCTCGTGCATCAAGGCCGGCAAGGTCTCGCGCTGACGCCTCCCGTCGTCGTAGCGCAGCCCTTTCCGGTTGCCAAGAAGGCCGGTTCACCTCTGGTGAACCGGCCTTTTGCCTTGCCCGGACCCTGAGGGGACGCCTCCCGGCACGAGGAGGCGGCCCGGGGGGTCAGCGCCACCGCCAGGCGTGGTCCACCGGTCCGATGCCCGCGCCCAGCGCGAAGCCGGCGGCGATGGCGCCGGTGACGTACTCCTTGGCCGCCGTGACGGCCTCCGGGACGGTCCGGCCCCTGGCCAGGCCCGCCGCGATCGCGCTGGCGAGCGTGCAGCCGGTGCCGTGGGTGTGCCGGTTGTCGTGCCGGGGCGCGCGCAGCCACAGCTCCCGGTAGCCGTCGCTCAGCAGGTCCACGGCCTCGTCGCCGTGCGCGGCGAGGTGGCCGCCCTTGATCAGCGCCCAGCGGGGGCCGTAGCCGAGGATCGCGTCGGCGGCCCGCCGCATGTCGTCCTCGGTCTCCACGGCCAGCCCGGTGAGCTGGGCCACCTCGTCCAGGTTGGGCGTCGCCACCGTGGCCCGGGGCAGCAGTTCCCGGCGTACGGCGTCCAGCGCCGAGGCGGCCAGCAGCGCGTCCCCGTGCTTGGAGACCCCGACGGGGTCCACCACGGCCGGCGCCGGGGTGTCCGCCAACAGCCGCGCCACCGTCTCCACCAGCACGGCGGAGGACAGCATCCCGGTCTTGACGGCCCGCACGCCGATGTCGTCCACCACGGCCCGGTACTGGGCCGTGACGGCCTCGGCGGGCAGCTCCCAGACGCCGTGCACGCCGAGGGAGTTCTGGGCGGTCACGGCGGTGACCACGCTCATGCCGTGCACGCCGAGCGCCAGCATGGTCTTGAGGTCGGCCTGGACGCCCGCGCCGCCGCCGGAGTCGGATCCGGCGACGGTCAGGCACGCCGGCGGGACCGCACCGGAGGGGCTCACGGGGTTTCCCCGTCGGCCGGGTCGGCGCCGAAGTGGTCCCAGCCGCCGGTGCTGGTCCAGGGGGCGCCGTCCACGGTCACCTGGGGCAGCGCGGAGCGGTGCTGGACCGACCCGATGACCTTCCAGCGGGCCGGGAGCTTCACGTCCGGCGGGAAGGTGGCCACGATGGCGTGGTCCTCTCCGCCCGTGAGCACCCACTGGAGCGGGTCGACGCCGACGGCCTGGCCGATGTCGTGCATCTGGGTCGGGATGTCCACGGCCCCCGAGCGCACGTCGATGCGGACCTTGCTGGCCTCGGCGATGTGCCCGAGGTCGGCGATCAGGCCGTCGCTGACGTCGGTCATGGCGGTGGCGCCGAGCCCGGCGGCCGCGGGGCCGGCGTGGTAGGGCGGTTCGGGGCGCCGGTGCGCCTCGACGAAGGCCCGGGGGGAGCGGAAGCCCCGCGAGAGCACCGCGAAGCCGGCCGCGGACCAGCCGAGCCAGCCGGTGACGGCCACGACGTCCCCGGGCTGGGCGCCGGAGCGCAGGACGGGCTCGTGGTTGCGCAGGTCCCCGAGGGCGGTGATGGAGACGGTGATGGTGTCGCCCCGTACGACGTCGCCGCCGACCACGGCGGCGCCCGCGACCTGGCACTCGTCGCGGATGCCGTCCATCAGCTCGGTGGGCCAGGTGACCGGCAGCTCGGCCGGGACGACGAGGCCGAGCAGCAGCGCGGTGGGCACGGCGCCCATGGCGGCGATGTCGGCCAGGTTCTGCGCGGCGGCCTTGCGGCCGACGTCGTACGCGGTGGACCAGTCGCGGCGGAAGTGCCTGCCCTCGAGCAGGATGTCCGTGCTGGCCACGACCCGCCGGTCGGGGGCCGACACCACCGCGGCGTCGTCGCCGGGTCCGAGCCGGACCGCCGGGGTGGTGGTGAGCCGTGAGGTGAGCTCCCGAATGAGCCCGAACTCCCCCAGCTCGCCCACAGTGCCCTTCATCGCTGTGCCCCTTCTTGGCAAGTCCGCTTGCGGTCGCGAGCCGTCACAGCTCTGGGTACCGTCAACAGATACGTCAACTTCTGCTCTGCGTACGCCCCGCTGTGCGTGGCGCCGGGCCCCCGGGTCTCCCCGTGGCACGCGGCGACGCGGTACCGTGGCGTCCCTTCTTCCCCGGGCCCGCCCGATGTCCCCGGGCCCATCCGAAGGTTAGGGGAAATGATCCTCGTGGCCGCCCTGGAGGTTCCGTGGTACAGGCGTACATCCTCATCCAGACCGAGGTGGGCAAGGCGTCGGTCGTCGCCGAGTCCATCTCCAAGATCGCGGGGGTGATCCAGGCCGAGGACGTGACGGGGCCGTACGACGTGATCGTGCGCGCCCAGGCCGACACCGTCGACGATCTCGGCCGCATGGTGGTCGCCAAGGTCCAGCAGGTGGAGGGGATCACCCGCACCCTGACCTGCCCGGTGGTCCATCTGTAGCCCCCGTCTAGTCTTGGCCGGTGATGTCATTGCTGCACCGCCGGCCCCTCCGTGTACTGGCCCTGCCCGCCGTGCCGGCCTTGCTGGCCCTCGCGGGCTGTGCCCCGGCGGATTCCGGAGGCCGGGTGGATCCGCCGCCCGCTCCGCCCGCCGCGGTCGCGGAGCTCTGTGCCGCTCTGCACAAGGAGCTCCCGGAAACGGTGGACGGACTGGCGCGGACCCCCACCTCACCGGAGTCGGATCTGACCGCCGCGTGGGGCGGCTCGGCGATCGTACTGCGGTGCGGTATCCCCAAACCCCCCAAGATGGCGGATCCCCAGCAGGACGGCGTCGAGGTCAATGGCGTCGCCTGGCTGGTGGAGAAGCCCGAGGAGGGCGGTCTGCGGTTCACCACCGGGGCGAGGCTGGCGTACACGGAGATCCGGGTCGCCAAGGAGCATGCCACGGATGCGAGCATGCTGGTCGGTCTGTCCACGGCCGTGGCGAGGACCGTCCCCGTGGGGATCTCCTCGTACTGACCGCGGGGGCCGCCCGGTCCCCCGCCGCGCGCACACCGCCGCCCGCTGGGTTTCCTCCCAGCGGGCGGTCGGCTGTACGGGGCCGGACGCGCGCCTAGCGCAGTCCGGTGGAGCGGCGCAGGGCCGCCTGGATCAGGAGGTCCACCAGCTCCTGGTACTCGATGCCGGACTCCTGCCACATCCGCGGGTACATCGAGATCGGCGTGAATCCGGGCATGGTGTTGATCTCGTTGATGACGAAGTCGCCGTCCTCGGTGAGGAAGAAGTCGGCGCGCACCAGGCCCTCGCAGGACGCGGCCTCGAAGGCCTCGATCGCGAGCCGCTGCACCTCGGCGGTCTGCTCCGGGGTCAGCGGGGCGGGCACGATCCCGGACGCGGAGTCGATGTACTTCGCCTCGAAGTCGTAGAAGTCGTGGCTGGAGACCGGGGGGATCTCGGCGGGGGCGCTGGCGCGCGGCCCGTCCTCGAACTCCAGGACGCCGCACTCGATCTCGCGGCCGCGCAGCAGCGCCTCCACGATGATCTTCGGGTCGTGGCGGCGCGCCTCCTGGACCGCCGCGTCGAGCCCTGAGGGGTCGTCCACCTTGGTGATGCCGATGGAGGAGCCGGCCCGGGCGGGCTTGACGAACAGCGGCCAGCCGTGCTCGCCGGCGAAGTCCAGGATCTTCGCCTTGGCGGCGGCCGGGTCGGCCTCCCACTCGCGGGGGCGGACGGTCACGTACGGGCCGACGCGCAGCCCGAAGGAGGTGAACACCCGCTTCATGTAGTCCTTGTCCTGGCCGACGGCCGAGGCGAGGACGCCGGAGCCGACGTAGGGGATCCCGGAGAGCTCCAGGAGGCCCTGGAGGGTGCCGTCCTCGCCGTAGGGGCCGTGCAGGACGGGGAAGACCACGTCGACCTCGCCCAGCGCCTTGGGGACGCTGCCCGGCTCGGTGTAGACGACCTCGCGGCTGGCGGGGTCCACGGGGAGCACGACGGTGCCCTCCGGGGACTCCCGCAGCGTCTCGACGCTCGGGAGCTGCCGGTCCGCGATGGCCATGCGCTCGGGCTCGTCGGCGGTCAGGGCCCACCGGCCGTCCGTGGTGATGCCGATGGGCAGCACCTCGTACTTGGCGCGGTCGATGGAGCGCAGCACCGCGCCCGCCGTGACGACCGAAATGGCGTGTTCCGAGCTGCGGCCGCCGAACACGACGGCCACGCGGGGCTTGCGGCCCTGCTGCTCAGGGGTCTGGGGGAGGTTCTCGCTGCTCATATCGCCACGAGGGTACCCGCTCACACGTCCGGAACAGAGTCAGCGACGTTCCGGTTTGGCGCTGCGCCCCATCAGCTCCTTCAGCGCGACCAGCGGGGGCTTGCCGTGGTGCACGATCTCGACGACCGTGTCGGTGATCGGCATGTCCACTCCGTACCGCCGTGCCAGATCTGCCACGGACTGGCAGGACTTGACCCCTTCCGCGGTCTGGCTGGTGACCGCGATGGTCTCGGCCAGGGTCATTCCGCGGCCCAGGTTGGTGCCGAAGGTGTGGTTCCGGGAGAGCGGCGAGGAACAGGTGGCGACGAGGTCGCCGAGCCCGGCGAGCCCGGAGAAGGTGAGCGGGTCGGCGCCCATCGCCAGGCCCAGACGGGTCGCTTCGGCGAGCCCGCGGGTGATGAGGGAGCCCTTGGTGTTGTCGCCCAGGCCCATGCCGTCCGCGATGCCGACGGCCAGGCCGATGACGTTCTTGACGGCGCCGCCGAGCTCGCAGCCGATGACGTCGGTGCTGGTGTACGGGCGGAAGTACGGGGTGTGGCAGGCGGCCTGGAGGCGCCGGGCCACGGCCTCGTCCACGCAGGCGACGACGGAGGCGGCGGGCTGCCGGGCGACGATCTCGCGGGCCAGGTTGGGGCCGGTGACCACGGCGACGCGTTCGGCGGGGACCTTGGCCACCTCCTCGATGACCTCGCTCATCCGCTTGGCGGTGCCGAGTTCGATGCCCTTCATCAGGGAGACGAGGACGGTGTCGGGCTCCAGCAGCGGGCCCCATTCGGCGAGGTTGCCGCGCAGGGTCTGGGAGGGGACGGACAGCACGGTGAAGTCGGCGCCGCGGGCGGCCTCGGCGGGGTCCGTGGTCGCGCGGAGGTTCGCCGGGAGCTCCACTCCGGGGAAGTAGTCCGGGTTGGTGCGTCCGGTGTTGATGGCGTCGGCCACCTCCCGGCGGCGGGCCCACAGGGTCACTTCGCAGCCGGCGTCGGCGAGCACCATGCCGAAGGCGGTGCCCCAGGAACCCGCCGAGAACACGGCGGCCTTGACGGGACGTGTCACTTCTTGCCCTCCCCCGCGGCGTCGCGCCGCTGTTGCGCCCTGGCCTTGCGGTGGTCGTACGGCTGCGCGGGCGCGCTCTGGCCCCGCAGCTCTTCCAGGAGCTTGGTGATGTCGGCCATGATGGCCTCGGTGGCGCCCTTGAGGACCTCGGGCGTGGGCTCGCGGTCGTAGTAGGCCGAGAGGTCCACGGGCGGTCCGGCGAGGACCTGGAGGGTCTTGCGGGGGAACAGCCGGACCTTCTTCTCCTTGGCGTAGGGCGGCATCGCGAGATTCGCGCCCCATTGGGCCACGGGAATGACGGGCGCCTTGGTGATCAGCGCCACGCGGGCGACGCCGGTCTTGCCGGCCATCGGCCACATCTCCGGGTCGCGGGTGAGGGTGCCTTCCGGGTAAAAGGCCACGCATTCACCGCGCTCGACCGCGTCCACGGCCGCCCGGAATGCGTCCAGGGCGTTGGTGGTCTCGCGGTAGACGGGGATCTGCCCGGATCCGCGCAGGATCATGCCGACGAAAGGCACCTTGAAGAGCCCTGCCTTGGCGAGCAAACGCGGCACCCTGCCGGTGTTGTACTGGAAGTGCGCGTAGGAGAGCGGATCCAGATACGAGTTGTGATTGACGGCGGTGATGAATCCGCCGTCGGCCGGAATGTGGTCCATTCCCCGCCAGTCCCGCTTGAAGAGCACTACCAGCGGCGGTTTTGCGATGACCGCCGCCAGGCGGTACCAGAAGCCGATTCTGCGGCGGGACACTCGGACACCTTCCTCTAGGACCGGTGCGGGGCTTGGGCACCTCGGGGCCGGACAAGTGTCGCGCCGGGTCCGGTCTCTGTCGAGGACACCGTACGCCCCGCTCGCACCACGAGGCCCCCCTGCGGCCGCTCGGGGGCGACAATGGGCCGAGTGATGACCGGGTCATGACCTGCCGATGGGTCGGGCGGGTGCCGCAGCGCACCGGAGGGAAGGGGTCCGCCACGAACGCCGCATGGAGCCTGGTGGTCCCCCTGAAGCCCTTGGCGCTGGCCAAGAGCCGTCTCGCGGCGGCCGTGGGCGCGTCCCGGCCGGGGCTCGCGCTGGCTTTCGCGCAGGACACCGTGGCCGGGGCGCTGGCCTGCGCCTCGGTCGCGGATGTGGTGGTCGTCACGGACGACGCCGTGGCGGGCGCGGAGCTGGCGCGGCTGGGAGCGCGGATCCTGCCGGACGCCCCCGGCGCGGGGCTCAACGCGGCGCTGGACCACGGGGCGCGGGCGGTGCGGGCGGGGCGGCCCGGGGCGGCGGTGGCCGCGATGAACGCCGATCTGCCGGCGCTGCGGCCGCCGGAATTGCTACGTGTGCTCGATATCGCGGGGCATTTTCCCAGGGCATTTCTGGCAGATGCGGCCGGAATCGGCACCACCCTGCTTTCCGCGGGACCGGACGTGGAATTGGCACCTTCGTTCGGCGGCCCCTCCCGGGCCCGGCATTCGGCATCGGGGGCGGTGGAAATAGCCGTCGCGGGTGTGGAGAGCGTACGCCGGGACGTGGACACGGGGGCGGACCTGCGGACGGCCCTGACCCTCGGGGTGGGGCGGCACACGGCCCGATACAGTTCCCGTATGCAGGCGACCGCGTACACGTACGACTCCCAGACCCGCAGCGGCAGTGTGCTGCTGGACGACGGCACCCCGGTGCCCTTCGAGGCCGCCGCCTTCGACGCGGGGGGCCTGCGGCTGCTGCGGCCCGGGCAGCGGGTGCGCATCGAGACGGAGGGCGAGGGCCCGTCGCTGCGGATCACGCTGGTGACCCTGCAGACCTTCTGACCGCACCGCCCGTACACCACCCACCTGGGATGAACGCACCGCGGGCCGGCTTCCCCGGGTGGGGAAGCCGGCCCGGCGTGTCTAACCGTGCCCTTACTTGTTGCGGGCCGTGGTCTTCTTCGCGGTGGCCTTGCGCGTCGCCGCCTTCTTGGCGGGCGCCTTCGTCGCGGTGGCCTTCTTGGCCGCCGGGGCGGTCTTCTTGGCGGTGGCGGTGGTCTTCTTGGCCGCCGTCGCCGTCTTCTTGGCCGGGGCGGCCTTCTTGGCCGTCGCCGTGCCCGTGGCCTTCTTCGCGGCCGTGGTCTTCGCGGCGGTCTTCTTGACGGTCGGCGCGGCCTTCTTCCCGACGGCCTTCTTCGCCACGGTCTTCTTCGCGGCCGTGGTCTTCGCGGTGGTCTTCTTCGCCGTGGTGGCCTTCTTCGCGGCGGCCTTCTTGACCGTGGCGGAGGCACCGCCGGTCAGGCTGCCCTTCGGGGCCTTCTTCACGGCGACCTCGTCGCCCTTGGGGAGCTTCTTGGTGCCGCTGACCAGGTCCTTGAAGCCCTGACCCGCGCGGAAACGGGGGACGGAGGTCTTCTTGACCCGGACGCGCTCACCCGTCTGCGGGTTGCGGGCGTAGCGGGCCGGACGGTCGACCTTCTCGAACGAGCCGAAGCCCGTGACCGAGACCCGGTCGCCCGCGACGACCGCGCGGACCATGGCGTCCAGTACCGCGTCGACGGCGTCCGCGGCCTGCTGGCGGCCGCCCAGCTTGTCGGCAATCGCTTCTACGAGCTGCGCCTTGTTCACGTCTTCCCCTTCGGAGACATCGCCAGAACGAATGTGTTCAAGCTTATTTCGCACGTTAGGCGGATATATACCGCAAATCAAACACGAAACGGGCTAATCACCCTAGTGCCGCAACGATGTAGGTCGTTACGGAGTTCCTTCGCATCAGTCGCCTTCAGGGAATCGACCCTCGTCGAGGTCCTTCATCAACCTGTCCAGGCGCCTTGCCGCATCGGCCAGATCGTGCTTCGCCGCGGCAGTGACGACCAACAGCTTCCGGGACAGCGTCATCCTTACGCCCTCCGGGACTTGCAGTGCGCGCACCCTTGCGTGTGCTTCTTTCAACCGGTCCGCGACGAGTTCGTAGAGCTCGAGTTGACTGTCGCGTTCCATGCACAGATTGTGCCATCTGGGGCGAGTTGTCGCCTCACGGGGCCTCAACATACGGCTGTGCCCCCCGCCGGAAGGCGGGGGGCACAGTGTTGCCGATGTGATCACCCAAAGGTGAATAAGCGCTGATCAGGCTGGAATCAGTGCCGAATCGTGCGGGGCTTGAAGGCCGGGCGGCCGCTTTCGTACGCGTCGATGTCGGCTTCGTTCTGAAGGGTGAGCGAGATGTCGTCCAGACCCTCCAGCAGACGCCAGCGGGCGTTGTCGTCGAGTTCGAACTCCGCCTCGACGCCTTCGGCTCGGACCTGGCGGTCGACCAGGTCGACGGTGATCTCGGCGGTGGGGTCGGCCTCGGTCAGCTCCCACAGCCGGTCGACGGTCTCCTGCGGCAGGACGACGGTCAGCAGACCGTTCTTCAGCGAGTTGCCGCGGAAGATGTCGGCGAAGCGGGAGGAGATGACCGTCTTGAAGCCGAAGTTCTGCAGGGCCCAGACGGCGTGTTCGCGCGAGGATCCGGTGCCGAAGTCGGGACCGGCGACCAGGACCGTCGCGCCCGCCCGCTCGGGACGGTTGGTGACGAACTCCGGGTCCTTGCGCCAGGCCTCGAACAGCCCGTCCTCGAACCCGTCACGGGTGATCTTCTTCAGCCAGTGGGCGGGGATGATCTGGTCGGTGTCGACATTGCTGCGGCGCAGCGGAACGGCCCGGCCGGTGTGGGTGGTGAAGGCTTCCATGGTTCAGACTCCGGCGGTGGCAGGGGCGTCGGACAGGTCGGCGGGGGAGGCCAGATGGCCCAGTACCGCGGTGGCGGCGGCCACCTGGGGGGAGACCAGGTGGGTGCGCCCGCCCTTGCCCTGCCGGCCCTCGAAGTTGCGGTTGGAGGTGGACGCGGAACGCTCGCCCGGGGCCAGTTGGTCGGGGTTCATGCCCAGGCACATCGAACAGCCCGCGTGCCGCCATTCGGCGCCGGCCTCCTTGAAGACCTTGTCCAGGCCCTCCTCCACGGCCTGCAGGGCGACCCGGACCGAGCCCGGGACGACCAGCATCCGTACGCCGTCGGCGACTTTGCGGCCCTCGATGATCCCGGCGACGGCGCGCAGGTCCTCGATGCGGCCGTTGGTGCAGGAACCTACGAAGACGGTGTCCACGTTGATCTCGCGCAGCGGCTGCCCGGCCGTCAACCCCATGTATTCCAGGGCCTTTTCGGCGGCGAGGCGCTCCGAAGCGTCCTCGTACGAAGCCGGGTCGGGGACGTTGGCCGACAGCGGCGCGCCCTGGCCCGGGTTGGTGCCCCAGGTGACGAACGGCGACAGCGAGGCCCCGTCGATGACGACCTCGGCGTCGAAGACCGCGTCCTCGTCGGTGCGCAGCGTCTTCCAGTAGGCGACCGCCGCGTCCCAGTCCTCGCCCGTCGGGGCGTGGTCGCGGCCCTCCAGGTAGTCGAAGGTGGTCTGGTCGGGGGCGATCATGCCCGCGCGGGCGCCGGCCTCGATCGACATGTTGCAGATGGTCATGCGGGCTTCCATCGACAGCTTCTCGATGGCCTCGCCGCGGTACTCCAGGATGTAGCCCTGGCCGCCGCCGGTGCCGATCTTGGCGATGATCGCCAGGATCAGGTCCTTGGCGGTGACGCCCTCGGCCAGCTCACCGGTGACAGTAATCGCCATCGTCTTGGGGCGGGCCAGCGGCAGGGTCTGGGTGGCCAGCACGTGCTCGACCTGGCTGGTGCCGATGCCGAAGGCCAGCGCGCCGAACGCGCCGTGCGTGGAGGTGTGCGAGTCGCCGCAGACCACGGTCGTGCCCGGCTGGGTCAGGCCCAGCTGCGGGCCCACGACGTGGACGACGCCCTGCTCGACGTCACCCAGGGAGTGGAGGCGGACACCGAACTCGGCGCAGTTCTTGCGCAGCGTCTCCAGCTGGGCCCGGGAGACCGGGTCCGCGATCGGCTTGTCGATGTCGATGGTGGGGGTGTTGTGGTCCTCGGTGGCGATGGTGAGGTCCAGACGGCGGACCTTGCGGCCGGCCTGGCGCAGACCGTCGAAAGCCTGCGGGCTGGTCACCTCGTGCAGCAGGTGGAGATCAATGAAGAGGAGATCGGGCTCGCCCTCGGCGCGCCGGACGACGTGGTCGTCCCAGACCTTCTCCGCGAGTGTCCTACCCATCGCTTTCCCTCCGGCCGGCCGGTTGTGCCGGCGCTTCTTTAGAGATCTGGTGCGCCTGATCGCCCGCTACCCCACTGGCGGAACGACGGCTCGGACCCAGTGGTTCGTGGACCCGCACATACAGACTCGCTCGTTCTTGGAAAATTTGAACTTGCGTTTCACAGTGTGAGACGTGAATATCGTTTCATGGACAACTCTAGCGGCGTCGGCGTTCTCGACAAGGCAGCTCTGGTACTGAGCGCACTGGAGTCCGGTCCGGCCACCCTCGCCGGGCTGGTCGCGGCGACAGGGCTCGCACGACCCACGGCACATCGCCTGGCCGTGGCACTGGAACACCACCGGATGGTGGCGAGGGACATGCAGGGCCGGTTCATCCTCGGTCCGCGGCTGGCAGAGCTTGCCGCCGCGGCCGGCGAGGACCGCCTGCTGGCAACGGCCGGACCGGTGCTCACGCACCTCCGTGACGTGACGGGCGAGAGCGCGCAGCTCTACCGTCGTCAGGGCGACATGCGCATCTGCGTGGCGGCCGCCGAGCGGCTGTCGGGCCTGCGGGACACCGTCCCGGTGGGCTCCACCCTCCCGATGAAGGCGGGGTCGGCCGCGCAGATCCTGATGGCCTGGGAGGAGCCCGAGCGGCTCCACCGGGGTCTGCAGGGCGCGCGCTTCACGGCCACGGCCCTGTCCGGCGTACGGCGCCGCGGCTGGGCGCAGTCGATCGGCGAGCGGGAGCCCGGCGTGGCGTCCGTCTCGGCGCCCGTACGCGGCCCCTCGAACCGGGTGGTGGCCTCCGTATCGGTCTCCGGGCCGATCGAGCGCCTGACCCGCCACCCGGGGCGCATGCACGCCCAGGCCGTCATAGACGCGGCCGCCCGTCTCACGGAGGCCCTGCGCCGCTCCGGCTGAGCCGTCCGCGGCCGTAGACCTCCACCACTCCAACCCCCGGGTCCGGGGGCGCGTACGACGCCGCACACGTCCGAACTCGCGCCTCCGGGCCCGCACTTGCACCCGGCACCCGCCGGCCCACAGCGGCTCCGGAAACACGGAAGAGGCCCTCCGCGATGATCGCGGAGGGCCTCTCCTCTTGTACCCCCGACCGGATTCGAACCGGCGCTACCGCCTTGAGAGGGCGGCGTGCTAGGCCGCTACACAACGGGGGCTAGCTTTACTGCGGTACTGCGCTGGGCTACCAGGACTCGAACCTAGAATAAGGGAACCAGAAACCCTCGTGTTGCCAATTACACTATAGCCCAATGGTCTAGACCTGCCAGACCTTGGTACCCCCGACCGGATTCGAACCGGCGCTACCGCCTTGAGAGGGCGGCGTGCTAGGCCGCTACACAACGGGGGCCCTAGCGATCCTGCATCAAGACCTCCGGGAGCGACCCTGGAGATCCCGCGGGAAGGATCTGTACCCCCGACCGGATTCGAACCGGCGCTACCGCCTTGAGAGGGCGGCGTGCTAGGCCGCTACACAACGGGGGCAAAGCACTGCGTTACTACTGCACTGCGCTGGGCTACCAGGACTCGAACCTAGAATAAGGGAACCAGAAACCCTCGTGTTGCCAATTACACTATAGCCCACCGAACTTCAAGACCCTGAGGGCCTTTCGTTTGGTAAGCGCCTCCGTGTCCGGCCTTTCGGCCCGCCCGGGCGGCGCAGAAAGAACATTACCGGATGCCTGACCGTGCTCCAAAACGGGTATCCGCAGCCAGGAGCTCGGGCAGCCGGTCAAGTCCCTCGATCCGGTGCACACCGGCGGGACCGGGCCCCCGGCCCCCCTCCCGGTCGAGCCAGACGGCCGTGAGCCCGGCGTCCCGCGCGCCCCGCGCGTCGATCTCCGGCTGGTCCCCCACGTAGGCGACCTGGCCCGGCGGCAGCCCCAGCGCCTCGCAGGCGGCCAGGAAGGCGGCGGCGTCGGGCTTGCTCACCCCCAGCTCGGCGGCGCAGACCAGCACCTCGAAGCGGTCGCGCAGCCCGAGGTGGCGCAGCTTGGGGTCCTGGTTGGCGGCGGAGGAGTTCGTGAGCACCCCGTGCCGGTGGGTGCCGGCGAGGGACTCCAGGACGGGCAGGACGTCCGGGAAGAGGACCCAGGCGGCCTTGTAGTGCCCGACGTAGCTGTCGAACCAGGCGTCGGCCTGCGCCGCCGTCAGGGCGGGCTCCCCGAGGAAGTCCCGCACCCTGTCCTGCCGCTGGCCCTGGAAGGTGGCCTCGCCCGCGGCGAAACGCGCCCAGTGGAGCTCCGTGAGCCTGCGCCAGAGCGCGAGGGCCTCCGGAGGGGATCCGTACCGCTCCGCGAGTCCCTCGGCGCGCAGATGGGCGGCCAGACCGGCCGAGTCGGCTCCCGTGTAGTCGAAGAGGGTGTCGTCGATGTCCCACAGCACGGCGCGGATCGGCATGCCGCCGAGCCTACGCCGCGTCGTCCCCGGGCGCGGGCACGACGAAGAAGTCCGTCACGAAGCAGGTGATCTCGCCGTCCGCGTCCCGTCCGGTCCAGGCGGGGTAGCGGCCGTCGCCCCAGCCGGAGCCGAAGGCCACCGGGCCGTGACCGTGCTCACCCGTGCCAGGTGCGGGCCGGGGCCGTGGCCGGCCTCCTCGAAGGCGTCCCAGAGCGGGCCCTCGTGTCTTGGATCACCGGGCGGGCGGCCGCCGGGGTGATGACGGTGGCCACGGCCGTTTCGGCCCGGTAGCGGCCGGGGACCACCTCGGCGGTGAAGGGCGCCGTCCCTCCCCCGCCGAGGCCGATGAAGGGGTCGCAGGCGACCGCACCCCAGGGTCCCCCTCCGGCAACGCCGTGGGGGGGGGGGGGGGGGGGGGGGGGGGGGACGAAGAGGGGGGGGGGGGGGGGGGGGGGGGGGGGGGGGGGGGGGGAGTGGGGGGGGGTGGGGGGGGGGGGGGGGAGCGATGAGGGG